>CAJOOZ010000022.1 GCA_905236705.1 uncultured Lachnospiraceae bacterium
CACACTCATTTCCAGAATATCCGCCAGATCCACGCTCTGCATGATCATTTTGACCAAATGATAACCGTCCTCGCGGCGTCCTACCACGTCCAGTCCCAGATTGATCTTGGCATATGCTTTTTTTCTGATCTCGCCGGCCATCTTTTCCTCCCTGCTCTCATCAAATCTCCGGCAGCCACAGCCGCCGCAAATGTATCGTAAACGGATACACAGAACATCTCACAAACTCGTTGCGGGCAGCTTTACTGCCGCTGCCCGGGCAGTCCGCTCAATGGTTTTCGCAAAAAAGTTTTTTCTTGCGACCGATCATCTCATCGATCCTCTCGATATAGGCAGATATTTCTCTTACATTTTCACATCTGGTAATTGTCCTTTGCCTTCCGGCCGAGGCAGGCTCAACGCGTTTGGATATGGCCCCGGGTCCGCAGGCTGCCACGGACTGCACCTCCTCCATGACAAGCATGTTGTAGATTCCCAGACTGTCCTCTTTGGCAAAGCCCACATTTTCCAGGTTGCCGGTCATATTTTTCTGCCGATAGAGATAATAAGGCACCAGACCCATCCTGTCCGCAGCCTCGTATGCCAGTTCCATCGCATCCCTTGTATCCCATCCCATGGATATATTCTGCTCGATCATATTTCTGTGAAGATCCGATCCTCTCTTGACAGCAAGAGAATGGACTGTCATGCTGTCGGGTGCAAGATCCATCACTTCCTCAAGGGTTCGTCTGACAGCTTCGGTATCCTCCCCCGGAAGCCCCAGGATCAGATCCATATTGATATGGGAAAAGCTCATGTCCCTGGCCAGATAAAAGGTCCTTCTGACCTGCTCCGGGCTACCTTTTCGTCCGATGAGACGCAGCGTGTCTTCATTCATACTCTGGGGATTGACAGAGATCCGCCCGGCTCCGCATTCCCTGATGACCTTCAGTTTGTCCTCATCGATACTGTCCGCCCTGCCGGCTTCCACCGTATATTCCATCACGCCGGACATATCAAAGCTGTCTGTTATTGCCTCCATCAGCTCCCGAAGCTGATCCGCCTCAAGCGAGGTGGGCGTTCCTCCGCCGATATAAATGCTGTCCGGCGATCTGCCGTTCATGATCCCGGCGGTCTGCCGGATATCCCTGATGATGGCCTGCAGACAGGGCTCTACCAGATTCCTGCAGCCTCCGATGGGATTGGATGGAAAGGAGCAGTACAGGCATCTGGTGGGGCAAAAGGGCACGCCCACATACAGACTGAAGCTCTTTTCATGCCGGATCTTCCGGATTACGGACAGTTCTCTGGCTGCGATATCAACCGCCAGTTTCGCTTTCCTCTCGTTAACATAATATTTGTTACGGTAAATCGAAGTGATCTCTTCCCGCATCCTTTCATCAATGACCGCCTCCCCGTCTTTTCCATCCGGCAGAGGGGCTGTTTCCAGCAGCTCCTCCATCCTTTTTTCGGCGATCCGCGTGGGCCTGACTCCCATCAGAGAGCCCCATGGCAGCTCTTTTCGGGTCAGGCTGCAAAGGGAGGTGTACAGAAAGTTTTTAAAGCTCTCTTCCCTCTCCTTTTCGCTCTCTCCCCTGATTCTGCCCTCGGCCAGAAAGCCTCCCTTTTGCTCGGTGAAATGCAAAAGACCGCTTTCTTCTCTTCTCACGCAAAAAACCAAAGCATCGTCCGACGGTTCTGCGGACTGCGCTTCGGCTGTGATCCTGACCTGTGCATTTGGATAAAAAGATCTGAGCAGCGCGTGAAGGTAAGCCTCCTGACCCCCGCCCAGATCGTAGACTCTGATATCCATCTTTCTTTAATATGCCATTTCTCCTACCAGAGGATTGTATTTTTTCTCATGTTCGATGGTGGTGGAACCGCCGTGTCCGGGAAAGACCAGTGTATTGTCCGGCAGGGTAAAGAGCTTGTTCCTGATAGAATCAACCAGCTGCGGCATGCTGCCGGTGGGAAAATCCGTCCTGCCCGTGGACTCCTCAAACAACGTGTCCCCGCACACCAAAAATCCCGCCTCCTCAAAATAGAAGCAGCAGCTTCCCGCCGTATGTCCGGGAGTCGCTATGATACGCGCTTTCACACCTGCGATCTCAAGCTCTTCTTCGTCCTTGAAAAAATGATCCGCTTTCACGCTGACGGATCTTCCGAACATCGCGGACAGATTCACGTCTGGGTCTTCCAGAAGGTCTCTTTCATCCTCACAGGCATAGACCTCGGCGCCGCTCTTTTCCTTCAGGGCTCTCAAACCGCCGATATGGTCAAAATGCCCATGTGTCAGGATGATCGCCGCCACTTTGAATCCCTTCTCTGTCAGCTTCTCATAGATCTTTTCTCCCTCGTCCGCGGGATCAAAGAGCCATACATCCGGCTGACCTTCCCGATAGACAAAATAGCAGTTTGTTGCATTCACGCCCAAAACGATACGTCCGATCTTGACCTGTTCCATATCAGCCTGTCTTCCTTTCGATATTCACTACGCTCTCCACACTTCTGAGGCGATCCATGATATTCTGCAGTTCATCCTTGGAATGAATCTCAAACATGACCTCCATCGTGGCGATACCCTGTTTGCTGATCCTGGTGTTAAGCTGCCTGATATCAATCTCTTTCTCTGTCAGGATTCTGGAAATGTCAGCCAGAAGGCCGCTCCTGTTATTTGCGTGGATCTCAATCTCCACCAGGTATTTGCCGCCCTTTTCCAGCGTCTCCTCTTCCCATTCCGCATCGATCAGGCGCGATCTTTCAATCTCCGGCAGGGAGAGCATGTTCATGCAATCCGTTCTGTGGATCGAGATCCCTCTGCCTCTTGTCACAAAGCCTATGATCTCGTCTCCGGGCACCGGCGAGCAGCACTTGGAAAAACGCACGGACACATCCTTGATGCCCTTGACCACGATTCCCTGGGACAGACCGCTGTAGGGTACGATCCTTCTGCCTGCCTGTGCATTGTTTTCCTCAACGCTCTTTAAGATATCCTCGTCCGTGGTCTCAGTGGGATGATCCCGCTCATAGAGCTCGTTCATCTTGTTGATGATCTGCCCTTCCTTCAGACCACCGTGACCCACAGCCGCCAGAATGGATTCCCAGTCCTTGAAGCCGTATTTTTTCATCACGGCTTCCATATATTCGGGACGCATCACGTCCACCTGTGAAATATTTTTGCTCCTGCAGTAATCCAGCAGCATCTCACGCCCGCGAATGATATTTTCATCCTTGCGCTCATGCTTGAACCACTGGTTGATCTTGTTCCTGGCCTGCGGGGATTTCACCACCGTCAGCCAGTCCAGGCTGGGTCCCTTGGAATTCTGGCTGGTAACGATCTCGATCCTGTCTCCGTTCTGGATCTTGTAATCAATTGTCACCAGCTTGCCGTTGACCCTGGCACCGATCATCTTGTTGCCCACCGCCGAATGAATGGCATAGGCAAAATCAATGGGTGTGGAGCCCGCAGGCAGATTCTTGACATCTCCCGTGGGGGTAAAACAATATACGCTGTCGGAAAACAGCTCCAGATCACTTTTTAACAGCTTGAGATACTGCCTGTTGTCGGAAGTATCCTGCTGCCATTCCAGGATCTGCTTCAGCCAGGAGAGTTTCTCCTCCTCACTGTCATTGGTTGAAATCTTTTCGCCGTTGGAGATGGCTTTATATTTCCAATGGGCGGCAATACCGTATTCCGCCGTCTTGTGCATTTCGTAGGTACGTATCTGTATCTCAAAGGGTTGTCCCGATGAGCCGATCAATGTGGTGTGAAGGGACTGATACATGTTGGACTTGGGCATGGCGATATAGTCCTTGAAGCGCCCCGGGATCGGTTTGTACATCTCATGAATGACACCGAGCGCCGCATAACAGTCCTTAACGGAATCCACGATAATACGGATGGCGAACAGATCATAGATCTGGTCTATGGTCTTGTTCTGGTTTTTCATTTTCTTGTAAATACTGTAAAAATGCTTGACGCGGCCGTCGATCCTGGCCTTGATCCCCGCCTTGCTGATATGCTCGCTTACCTCGTCCACTATGGTCTTTACGTATTTTTCACGTTCCGTCTTACGGACGGCGATCTTTTCCGCCAGATCGTAATAGACATCCGGTTCCAGATATTTGAGCGAAAGATCATCCAGCTCCACCTTGACGCGCATGATACCCAGGCGCTGCGCTATGGGCGCATAGATATCCATGGTTTCTCTGGCTTTTTCCTGCTGTTTTTCCACAGGCATATGCTTGAGTGTCCGCATATTGTGCAGCCGGTCGCAGAGTTTGATGATGATCACACGGATATCCTTGGCCATAGCCATGAACATCTTGCGCAGGTTCTCCGCCTGAAGCTCTACTTTGTCACCCTCATACTGGAGCTGTCCCAGCTTGGTCACGCCATCCACCAGCAGGGCCACATCCTCTCCGAACAGCTCCTTAAGCTCCTCCACGGTAAAGAGCGTATCCTCCACAACATCATGCAAAAGCCCTGCCGCAATGGTCTCCTGATCCATCTCCAGCTCCGCCAGAATGATGGCAACGCAAATGGGATGAATGATGTAGGGCTCGCCGGATTTGCGCACCTGTTCCTTATGAGCATCACTTGCAAGCTGATACGCCTTTTCGATCAGTGACACATCGTCGCTCGGATGATATTTCCTGACTCTCTCCAGCAATTCCTCATGCAGCTCCTCGGGAGAGCGGAATTCGGCCATTGTCTCAATATGACCGTCATCCAGCACTAATGAAGTTTTTTTCTGCTCATTATCCATCGATTGCAACATGCTAACATTATAAATGCAAAAACTTCATTCGTCAACCGAGCCCGGCATAGCCGGGGCAGGAGATGGTCAGGGATTTTCTTTCCAGAAACGCCCCGGAAGCCACATCCTCACAACACCGTTTCTCTGGGTCCTGAACTGCAGTTGCATCCCCTTATACCTCTGCACCAGTTCCTCCTCCAGCCGGTGGGCGCTGCTGCGGTCCCTGTCCCTGATAAACAACACGTTGTTCTGCTCAAAGTCCCGAAACATGGTCACGCTCTCCCTCTGCTCCTGATATTCCGTAAAAATAAGAGCCAGAGAGATGAAATACATCATCGGATTTACGCTTAGAAGATCCCTTTTGTATTTTCTGTCCTCAAACTCGAACTGCAGCAAAGAGGAGATCAGGTAATTCTCCGTCACACCCTTCCTTAAGGTGTTTCCGCTCCAGATCTCGTCCAGCCGCATATTGCCTGCCATCACCTGCCAGGATCCCATCATGGCGCTGCCGGAGCAGTGATTTCCCAGCTCATATCTCCTGTAGCAGTAAGCCGTCCATACCTCCTCCATCGGCGGCAGAACCGGAAGATATTTCAATCTGTTGCTGAACAGGATGGTTGTCTGTCCGTAATGATCATAAATATAATGCAGTTCCTCCTTGATTCCCCTGGCACCTGCATTCAGCAGTCCCTGTCCCAGATCCATGTAGAGCCCAAACTGCATGATTGTATCCTCCAGTCTGTCGGAGGTCCGTTTCTGATCGTATCCGAAGGCAGGGCACAATGCGGATTTCATCCACTTTGCCAGCCTGCAGGTTCCGGCCCATTTGTATTCCATGTCCCTTTTTGCGAAAAACTGATCATTCATTTTTTCTGTTCCTTTCTTTTTACAATTTTTCAGCCTCCGGAAGCTGTTTCAAATTGTATAAAAGGAGCATGCAAAAATACACGACCGATCAGCATATATTGTTTCACTGGCGCAAAACCAAACGCCCTGCCCCGGCAAAGAAATAAGCCCCCGCTTTTTGGCGGGGGCCTATCTTTTTTATTCTATGATGCTGTACTCAAAATCCGATATCCGGTTTGTTTGTGCTTCGCACTATCACAATCCTGCCGGAAAACGCAGCTTTACATCATTCCCATGCCGGGATTGGCGGGCATGGCGGGAGTCTCTTCCTTGATGTTGGCTACAGCGGATTCTGTCGTCAGGAAGGTGGATGCAACACTGGTTGCATTCTGCAGAGCGCTTCTGGTCACTTTGGCAGGATCAAGGATACCTGCGGCTACCATATCCACATACTCTTCTTTCAGGGCATCAAAGCCGACTCCTTCTTTGGATTCTTTGACCTTGTTGATGATCACGCTGCCCTCAAGACCTGCATTGGCTGCGATATGATACAGAGGTGCCTGCAGTGCCTTAAGTACGATCTGGGCGCCTGTCTTTTCATCACCCTCCAGGCTATCAGCCAGCTTCTCAACCTTTTTGGAAGCATGTACATAAGCGGAACCGCCACCTGCGATGATACCTTCCTCTACGGCTGCTCTGGTAGCTGCCAGGGCATCCTCCAGACGAAGCTTGGCTTCTTTCATCTCGGTCTCGGTCGCTGCGCCTACACGGATCACTGCAACACCGCCTGCCAGCTTGGCCAGTCTCTCCTGCAGTTTCTCACGGTCGAAATCGGAAGTGGTCTCCTCAATCTGCTTCTTGATCTGGGCAATGCGGGCCTGAATATCTTTCTTCTTGCCCACGCCGTCCACGATAACGGTATTCTCTTTCTCAACCTTAACTGATTTGGCACGACCCAGCATATCCACCGTGGTGTCCTTCAGTTCCAGTCCCAGCTCGGAGCTGATAACCTGTCCGCCGGTCAGGATCGCGATATCCTCAAGCATTGCTTTTCTTCTGTCGCCATAGCCCGGTGCCTTGACGGCAACTACGTTAAAGGTACCGCGCAGCTTGTTTACGATCAGGGTCGTCAGGGCTTCACCTTCTACATCCTCAGCAATGATCAGAAGCTTGGAGCCGGACTGTACGATCTGCTCGAGCAGCGGCAGGATCTCCTGAATGCTGGAGATCTTCTTATCGGTGATCAGAATGTAAGGATTGTCTAAAACAGCCTCCATCTTGTCCATATCCGTAGCCATATAAGCGGAGATATAACCTCTGTCAAACTGCATACCTTCTACCAGATCCAGCTCGGTCTGCATGGTCTTGCTCTCTTCAATGGTAATAACACCGTCGCCCGTTGCCTTCTCCATGGCATCTGCTACCAGGTTACCTACCTCTTCATCTCCTGCGGAGATGGCTGCCACCTTGGCGATATGCTCTTTTCCTTTTAACTTGGAACTCATCTTTTGGATGGACTCTACTGCACAGTCGGTAGCCTTCTTCATACCCTTTCTCAGGATGATGGGGTTGGCGCCTGCTGCCAGGTTTTTCATACCCTCATCGATCATAGCCTGTGCCAGCACGGTTGCTGTGGTAGTTCCGTCACCGGCTACGTCATTGGTCTTGGTAGCTACTTCCTTTACAAGCTGTGCGCCCATGTTTTCGAAGGCATCTTCCAGCTCGATCTCCTTTGCGATGGTCACACCGTCGTTGGTGATCAGGGGAGCGCCGTAGGATTTGTCCAGTACTACGTTGCGGCCCTTAGGTCCTAATGTCACGCGAACGGTATCTGCTAATTTATTTACGCCGGCCTCCAATGCGGCTCTGGCATCTGCTCCGTATTTGATCTCTTTTGCCATTGTCCTGTCCTCCTATGATTAATCCTCGATGATCGCTACAATATCGCTCTGACGAACTACGATATACTCATCCTCATCCAGCTTGACTTCCGTTCCGGAATATTTGGAAAAGATGACCTGGTCGCCTTTTTTGACTTCCATCTTTACTTCCTTGCCGTCTACGACTCCGCCGGGTCCTACCGCGATCACCTCAGCCTGCTGGGGCTTTTCCTTATTCTGTCCCGGCAGCACGATGCCGGATTTGGTTGTCTCTTCCGCAACCAACTGCTTTAATACAACTCTGTCACCAAGTGGTACTAGCTTCATAATATCTGCCTCCTATGCTTTTTCTTTTTGTTAGCACTCGTTACAATCGAGTGCTAATCGCTTCATCTGATACTCTATCACTCTGACTTTTTGTTGTCAACCCATTTTATAAAAAATATTAACTGCCCGTATTAGCTGCCTGCCAGGCCGCATTTTCTCAGTCTTTCCTGATATTCCCGGGTATTCTTGATGCTGAATTTATGATCGAACATCTCATATTCCGCATCGGACAGAAGCTGCGTGATAGACTGTTCAACATTGGTCTTGACCATCATACCGCAGGCCAGTGAGGGCATGATATGTTCGTCCTCAAAGCGGTCGCAGGCATTGCAGATCCTGCTGACGTAATCCTCTGTCTCCCCGTCCCTTGCATAAGGGATCAGAATATGAAACAGATCTCCGCCGCAGCGCGCGATCAGATATCCTTCCCCGGCCTCCTGCCTGAGAACGTCTGCCACTGTCCTGATCAGACGGTCGCTCTCTTCATGTCCCCAGACATCATCCACCTTTTTCCAGTCATTGATATTGGCGCAAATCACACCCACAGGAACGGTCTCATTTTCGTCCAGAGTCCTGATATGACTGTCAAAATAGGTATTGTTCATCACGCCCGTCAGTGCATCTTCATGCTCTCCGTGCTTGATCCTGTACTGCTCTTTTTCCAGCTTTTTTTCAAGCTCATCCGCATAGATGGAGGTCTCGATCTGCATATAATTGCTCAGCGCCCGGGCTGACATCTCGGCTGCGATGCACTCCACCAGTCTCGCCGCATAAGGCTCCCTGATCTCATCCTCTTTTACATAGAGATGGGCTATGGTTCTGTTTTCAACCCTGATCTTTCGTCCGGGTTCCGACACCACATCCGGTCTGAATCCCACAAAATTGCCCACGCTGACTTCTTTTTCTCCGTGTCTGTCCACTAGCAGAAAACTGATCCCCGTGGCTTTGGACAGAGCACCGAGATAATCAGACAGACTCGCGATGTCCAAAAGCTGATCCACACCATAGTTTTTGATATTTTCCTTAAATCTTTTTTCGAGTGAAGTAAGTCCGAACGCCATAGTACAGCCCCCGTTTTTGTGTATGCCCCCGTTAACAGTTCCTCACTTTACCGGTTGTGCCGGTCAGTTATCGTCGTCCTCACGCTGTGCGGTATAGACCGTTCTCTTTCTGGCCATCTCATCACTGGCAAGGTATTCGTCATAGGTGGTGATCTTGTCGATCAGGCTGCCGTCCGGCAGGATCTCCATGATGCGGTTGGCTGTTGTCTGCACAAACTGATGGTCATGGCAGGCAAAAATTTCAACCCCCGGAAATTTGATCAGCCCGTTGTTAAGAGCCGTGATGGACTCCATGTCCAGATGGTTGGTCGGCTCATCGAGAAGCAGGCAGTTGGCTCCCGAAATCATCATCTTGGAAAGAAGGCAGCGCACCTTTTCTCCACCGGACAGTACCCTGACTTTTTTTACGCCGTCCTCACCGGCAAAGAGCATCCTGCCCAGAAAGCCGCGAACGTAGGTTACATCATTGACCGGAGAATACCCCATCAGCCAGTCCGTAATAGTCAGGTCATTGTCAAATTCCGCAGTACTGTCTTTGGGAAAATATGCCTGCGAGGTGGTCACGCCCCATTTTACGGTGCCTTCATCCGGCTCCTCTTCTCCCATCAGGATCTTAAAGAGCATGGTCTTGGCCTGCTCATTGCCGCCCACCAATGCGATCTTGTCCTCTCTGCCCATATGGAAGGTGATATGATCGAGCACCTTTTCGCCGTTCACCGTCTTGGACAGATTTTCCACAAAAAGCACCTCATTCCCGATCTCCCGATCCGGTCTGAAATCAATATAAGGATATTTTCTGCTGGATGGCTTGATCTCTTCAAGCTCGATCTTTTCCAGCGCTCTCTTTCTGGAGGTAGCCTGCTTGGATTTGGAAGCATTGGCCGAAAAACGTGAAATGAACTCCTGCAGCTCCTTGATCTTTTCCTCTTTCTTTTTATTGGCTTCCTTCATCTGCTTGATCAGAAGCTGGCTGGACTCATACCAGAAATCATAGTTGCCTGCATAAAGCTGGATCTTGCCGTAGTCGATATCCGCTATATGGGTGCAGACCTTGTTCAGGAAATAACGGTCATGGGACACCACGATCACAGTGTTCTCAAAATCGATCAGAAAGTCCTCAAGCCAGGCGATGGCATCCAGATCCAGGTGGTTGGTGGGCTCGTCCAGCAGCAGAATGTCGGGATTGCCGAACAGCGCCTTGGCCAGCAGCACCTTTACCTTTTCATTGCCGTCCAGACTGCTCATTTCGGCATAATGAAGATCCGTTCCGATCCCCAGACCGTTTAAGAGCTGTGCGGCGTTTGTCTCCGCATCCCAGCCGTCCATCTCGGCAAATTCCGCCTCAAGCTCACTGGCGCGGATCCCGTCTTCATCGGAAAAATCCTCCTTGGCATAGATGGCTTCCTTTTCCTTCATGATCTGATACAGTCTCTCGTTGCCCATGATCACCACATCCATGACCTGATAGCTGTCATATTTGAAATGATCCTGTTCAAGCACCGAAAGACGCTGTCCCTGTGTCATTGTCACATCACCCTTGGTGGTCTCCAGCTGTCCTGAGAGGATCTTTAAAAAAGTGGATTTACCGGCGCCGTTGGCTCCGATCAATCCATAGCAGTTGCCCTCGGTAAACTTGATGTTCACATCCTCGAACAGCGCCTTTTTCCCGATCCGCAGTGTTACGTTATTCGCTTGAATCATTGTATAAAACTCCTCTTGTATTTTTTGCCGAAAAAATCACCTGCCATATCGCGGCAGGTGACCTTTTGTCCTTAAACACTCATGTCAAAATGGGAACCGATGTACGGTGTTACCGATTGCTCCATCGTGGAACGATCCATCATCTCCACCAGGGACTGTCCCATGGACTCGTTTACATCGAGCTGCTTGGACAGCATAGCCACACCGACATCATTTGCCAGATTGAATTGTGTCAAAGACGTGGATAAACCAGCGATATCCATATCTTAACCCCTCCTTCCGTGGATTGGTACAATCATTGTAGCATAAGCCGCCATTGCCCGCAACCGTTCCATTTTATTTTTTGGTGGTTGCCTTCAGACGAACCTCAACGATATTGCCCGTCTTCTTTCCTTTTACGGTATTATCATCCACTACCATATACGGCTGAACATAATAGGTGTAGAGATAAGAGGAATCAACCGGCGTATCAAACCATACGGTCTGCTCCAGTTTGGTTGCAGGGATGGTCTTGATCTTCTTGAACGCCTCATTGCCGGTCTTTCTGTAGATGTAATATCCGTCTGCATCCTTTACATTGTTGATCACAATCTCATTGTTGTCGGGCTTGATCCTGGTGATAACAACCACAGGTGCTTCGCATACAGCCTTTACCTTCTTGCCGGTGGTGTTCATGCCACCCTTGATCTTCTTGCTGCCAACGGTCTTGTAGGCCAGCACCGTATAGGTATATTTAACGCCGGGCTTTGCTTTTTTGTCAATGGCCGACAGAGTTGATTTGCCCTTCACCGTCGCCACTTTTTTCCAGCTTGCATCACTGTCGCCGGAAACTCTTTTATATACGATGTAGCCGCTGCAGTCCGAAACCTTTTTCCATTTTATCTCAACCTTTTTGGAAGACAGGGAAGTTGCGGATTTCACAGTGGGTGTGGCGGGCTTGGCCTGAACCTTCAGCACATTGGAATCCACACTTTCCAACTGGGTCTTGCCATCCTTGCCCAGAACATACGCTCTGACCAGGAAGTTGTACGTCGTACCGCATTTCAGCTTTGTCACTTTATATGTATTTTTGGATTTTGCAACACTCTTGATCTTTTTCAGGGTTCCGTTGGCTTTTTTCTGATACACATTGTAGCCGCCTGCTCCGGAAGCCTTTTCCCAGCCCAGTTGAATGGAAGTGGTGTTGATGCTTGTGGCTGTTTTAAGCTTGGGGGCAGCCGTTGTCATGACTATGGAGCTGCCTGCCGTATTGCCTATACTGTCAACATTGTCTCCGGCAAAAGCCGTTACATAATACTGGTAGGTCTCCCCTGCCACCAGACCGTTGGAATCCGTATATGCCGTCTCATCCGCACCGTTTACCTGTACGATCTGAACATAGGATTTGTCGCTTGCCTTTTTACGGAATACCTTATAGCCCTTGGCAGCATCGATCTTGTTCCATGCAACCTTAATGCTCTTATCGGATACGCATGAAACCGTCGGCAGATCGGGAGCCTTGGGGCGGATGTAAAACTCCAGCTCGCATGTTCCCGAATAGGTACCTATACCCTTCAGAGTAGCCTTTGCCTTGCCGATCTCTTTTGTATTCTCGGGTGCAACTGTCACTTTAAAATCCTTACCCTGAACCAGAGTGACATTCCTGCCTCCCACCTTATCGACGATGGTGATCTGAGGCGTGATATTGCTTCCTGTATAAACCACGGAGCTCTCAACCACTGTTGGTTTAGTAACCAGTTCTCTGTTTTCCGAAGGATTGATGGAGCGTGCAATGTCGAATTTAGCCCTGTAGGATTCCTCGCTTGCTTCGTGCTCTTTGATCACGAACTCATAAGCGCCTGTAGGATAGGTCGACTTGTCCGCAAACGGAAGTGTCAAGGTTTCCGTTACATATCTTTCATCCGCTGCAAGAGAACCTGTCTTAACCCTGTTCATGGACAACTGAGAATTCCCCTGATAAACATAAAACTCATAATCCTTACCGGCATCCAGCTGAAAGACCACTTTGGCCTCTACGCCAAGGGAGAAACTTAAAGGAAAACTCACCGGACTGGCATATGCGGCTGCGCCCTGCGCCTCAATCTCTTCATCGGATACCTCTGTCTGAACGGCCTGCTCTGAAACCACACTGTCATCAGCTGCAGGCTGCGGATCCTCTGTCACGACTGCAGCTGCCTGCTGCTTTTCTGTATCAGCTGCAGGAGTTTCTTCCGGTTTTTCAGACGCAGGCTCTTTATCCTGCTGCTCTCCGTTCTGCTCCTGCCCGACTTCATCCGTGTCTTCAGCGGGCTGCTGCCCGGCAGACTCCTGCTCAATAACGGATTCGCCGCCTGTCTCCTCCGGCGCGGCATCTTCGAGTGTCACTTCTGCTATTTGTGTATCATTGGCTTTAGCGGCAGTTTCCTCCGTTACCGCCGCAGCTGCGGGAAATACCTCTCCAATGCAGAGCACACCCACTAAAAGTGCACATAATAAGCGCTTCTTCATGATCGTACCATTCCTTTCAATCCTGTTTGAAACCCTGTCACCTGCGAAACTGCATGGATATGTCGTTTGCGCGTCCACGCGAAAATCAGAAATCCGCAGCGTGCCGGGTTACATAATAAATGTCCATTTACATAATAACACAATATCTTGACTAGTCAATCATAAAAAAGCGCAAATTATGGTATTTTTCTTGTTTTTCCTGTGAATTCGAGGCTTTTTGCTCATCGCAAACTATAAAAGCGTTCGCAAGACCGAGCCGACACCGTCCTCCCAATAGGGCGGGCAGATATGACCGGCAGCGGCTTTTACCTTGTCCACGGCATTGCCGACGGCGTAGCTGACGCCCGCTGCCTGCATCATGCCGCAATCATTCTCATTATCTCCGAAAGCGATCACCTCATCTGTACTGATCCCCAGATGGTCTGTCAGAATCTTCAGGCCGTTCCCCTTATCCACGGAATGGTCCATAAAGTCCACCCATTCCTCGCCGGCCATGGTTGCCTTGACCTTGTCCTGCCATTTCGGGATCAGTTCATTCTCTCCGATGGGCCGGATATTACCTTCCTTAAAAACGGCAATCTTGCAATAAACCACATCCTCCGCCAGAATATCATCCGTAAGCAGGACATGATTGCGGTACCGGTTCCTGATCCTGTCGATAAAATCGCTGTCCTTCGTTTCCAGATAACACCCTTTTGTCGTAGAGGCCACCACATGACAGTTTTGGGGATAATAGCGCCTGAGATCCTGCATGATCCCCTCTACATATTCTCTTTTCATGGGCACCTGATGAATCGTTTCATCTCCCACCAGGATATGCGCACCGTTTTCCATGATATAACAGAGTTGCCTGTCCACGGGAGCAAACATCCTGTTCACGCTTGCATATTGTCTTCCACTGGCCACCGCCAGCATATATCCCCTGTCGCACAGCTTTTGAAACAACTCGATCAGCGCAGCCGGCAGGTCGGGTGAGGACTCTTTGACCAGAGTCCCGTCAATATCCGTTGCTATCAGTTTAATCATCTTTGCCTGTCTCCGGTATAAATATTCTCATCTGCTGGGTACTGAAGGCACTGGACATCTCTTTTGCCTGTTTCACGGCCTCGCCGCAGAAAGCATCCTGGGCGCAAAGCTGCCGTTTGCCCCGTCTGTCCACTTTTTCATATACATTGTCGGCGGAGAGCACATGCGCCTTCAGGGTATCTGCCAGCTGCACTCTGAGCACCTGTATCGCTTTCTCCTTCAGATCTTCCTGTTCAATGGGAAAGAGGATCTCCACTCTTCTTTCAAGATTTCTGGGCATCCAGTCCGCACTTGCCATATAAACCTCTGGATGAGAATCATTTGCAAAATAAAAGATACGGGCATGCTCCAGGAAGTTGCCCACAATGGATCGCACGGTGATATTTTCGCTCACTCCCGGAATCCCCACCTTAAGACAGCAGATCCCGCGAACGATCAGATCGATCTGAACGCCTGCACTGCTGGCCTCATACAGCGCCGCAATGATATCCTGGTCGCAGAGGGAATTCATCTTGGCTACAATCCTGGCATTGCCGCCGTCCCTGGCATGCTGCGCTTCCCGCCGGATCAGATACAAAAACCTGTCCTTCAGCCAGAGGGGCGCCAGAGAAAGCTTGTTCCAGTTCCTGGGTTCGGAATAGCCAGAGAGCATATTAAATACCGCCGTGGCATCCTCGCCGATGGGATCTGCGCATGTCAGAAGTCCCATATCCGTATACATCTTGGCCGTCGCATCATTGTAATTGCCGGTACCCAGATGCACGTATCTTCTGATGCCGTCTTCTTCCCTGCGCACCACCAGTGTGATCTTGGAATGGGTCTTCAGTCCCACCAGACC
>CAJOOZ010000023.1 GCA_905236705.1 uncultured Lachnospiraceae bacterium
GGCCTGTAAATATAGATGCCCGAATCTTCAGTAAAAACAACCCTGATATAGTCGGGATGCAGCTCGACCTCTTCTACCCCGTCCAGCTCGCGGCCTTCCAGAAATTCTGCAAGCCCCATCAGGTAATAATACAAGGTCGTCTCCGTAATGGCATCACCCTGACTGTATGCCTCTTCATACGTGGCGATGACCTCGCTGATGCCACCCGTCAGTACAAAGATCCTCTGAGCCTCATCCTCTTCTATGTCATAATTCTCCAGTTCTAAGGTATCCACTTCCACCGGCGGCTGCAATCTGTCATTCTGCGCATCCTGCCCCGCGGTCTCTTTCCGTCCGGTTTTCTCTTCCTGCCCCGCGGTCTCTTTCTGTCCGGTGTTCTCTTTCTGCCCTGAGGCCTCTTTCTGTCCGGTGTTCTCTTTCTGCCCTGCGGCCTCTTTCTGTCCGGTGTTCTCTTCCTGCCCCGTGGCCTCTTTCTGTCCGGCGTTCTCTTTCTGTCCCGCGGCCCTTTTCTGTCCGGTGTTCTCTTTCTGCCCCGCGGTCTCTTTCCGTCCGGTGTTCTCTTTCTGTCCCGCGGCCGTCGTTTCCGCCTTTGCGCTCCATCTGCCGCCGGCCGGCACCAATATCAAAAATGCCGCGCAAAGCGCCGTTCCCATCTTATATAAAATTTTATTTTTCATCTTTTTACACTTTCTCCCACTTTTCTGCCGGACGCAAAAGCCCAGTGAAGATTATAACCGCCGCAGGTTCCGTCCACATCCAGAATCTCTCCGGCAAAAAAGAGCCCCGGTATGATCCGCGATTCCAGCCTGCTGCTCACTTCATCCGCCGACACCCCACCGGCAGTTACCTGCGCCCTGGAAAATCCGGCATTTCCGCACAGCTTAATCCTGAAGTGCTTTAGCAGATCGGCCAGCCTGTCAGTCTGCTGCTTCTCCCATTTTATTGCTTTCTCAGGCTCACTGCCGGAGCACTTTACTTTGAGAATATAGGAAGCCAGCTTGTCATGCAGGCACAGGCTCAGCGCCTCTAGGCTACTTCTATGAGGATCCCCACAGCCGGTAAAAGCCCTGGCCAGGAACTCAGAAACCTCCCCTGCCGTTTCATCCGGAAACAGATCCAGCTCCAACGTCGCTCTTCCGCCTTCCTTCAGGCACATGACTGCAAATCGCGACAACTGCATCACAGGGATGCCGCTGATATTGTCCCTGTTAAAAATGATCTCCCCTCGTTCCCTGTAGCACCTCTGCCCGTCCTTTGTATGGCAGTTCAGTAAAACGCCGCATTTCACCCTGACACCGGCCATCTCTGACAGGCTTTTATCCGCAAACAAAAGCGGTACGAGAGCCGGCTCCTGTGGTATGATCTTATGTCCCAGGCTCCGTATCACCCGATTCAGATTCCCATCGCTGCCATGTGCCGGACTTGCCTTGCCGCCCACCGCGATCAGAACATTTCCGGCTTCATATACGGTTTTATTTTCGGAAACAAATACCTCAAAACCGCCTTTATCACTCTTTTTGATATCACCGACCTGCGCGGAGCAGATGATCCTTACGCCCAACCTCCTGCACTCGGACAAAAGAAGAGCTGCCACCGCTCCGGCCTGTTCATTGTACGGATAGACATAGTCACCGATATGCTTAGTCATCAGCCCTCTGCTTTGCATAAAATGCAGCAGATCGTTTCTGTCAAATTCATCCGTCAACTCTTCTGCCAGTCTGCTGCCGCCACCGCGGTACACGCCTTCCTCCATCTTCAGATTGGTGAAATTGCATCTCCCGTTGCCCGTGGCATAAAGTTTTTTACAGGGTACATCCTTTCGTTCCAGCAGGATCGTTTCAGCCCCGTTCTCTGCCGCCGTGATGGCCGCCATCAGCCCCGCAGGGCCCGCTCCCACCACCAGCAGGTCATATTTTTTTCCCATTCCCGATTCCTTTTATATACGCACATGAAAGAAGACGGGCAAATGCCCGTCCTCTGATAATTCATCTTGCCTGTGATACTCCCTTATACAAAACTGCTAAAGGAAGCTCCGTTCAAAAGTGCCGCATTTGCATAAAATCCGTTGGAAGCATATGTACCACCGGCTTTTAAAGCATCACTCTGTGCAGAACCTGCGATCATGTCCGCTCTGTTCTTGGTTGCATCAGCCAAAGAACCGTTATCGTTAAACAATGCCTTGATATCATTCACATCGGCTTGATCAAATTTTTCCTTATCAATGGTCAGTTTATTATCATCTCCGACTGTGATACCGATATTGGACAGTGCCTTGGAATAAACCGAAGTCTGACCGGTCATATTGGCTGCAGTTGTCAGAACCGAAGTATTATTGGACTTTGACGCCGTATCGATCAGATCATTATAATCCTTGGCGAATGAGGAAACAGCTTTGTAGATCGCATCCCTGTCATAGCCTCTGGTCGTGCTCTCTGCGCCGTTTTCGTCCTTCGTCTTAATGTCCTTCTCCTCAAACAGCGAATCCTTTCCTTTTTTCAAAAGAGCGTCCGCACTCTTGGCCAGCGCATCTGTCTCTTTGGAAAGGGCGGTATTCGTGGCGGTAGAATCATAGCTGTTGCCGGTAACTTTCCTGGCTATTTCGGAGACAGAACCCGAAGTCTTCGTCTGATCCTTGGAATAATATGCCTTTAAAAGCTTACCGTAGCTGCCGTTTTTGATGCTGGCATAATCTGACAGGTTGACACCCGAAGCAGACTGTGCGTTGCCATAGGCCCACGAATTGTTATTCGCTTGTGTTTTCGGAGTCATACTGGAAAACAAAGCCGAATAATCGGTTCTAGGTGAAATACTGATACTCATCCAATCACTCCTTTGATTTGTTGTGCATCCGTGCCTAGAAAAATTGATGGTTACTTAAGATAAGTATGCACCATTTGCCAAAAATTCGCAATACTTTTTTCACTTATTTTCACTTATTTTTTTGTCTTATTCGGTTGCAGCTTCCATGCCGGAGTCTGTGGTCAAACGAGCCGTTCCCGAATCGGACTTAACTTCAATCTCCATGCCTGTAACCGACGCTGCCAGCTCTTCCGATATCTGGGAAACCAGAACCGCCTGAAGGCTCTGTCCCGCCTCCAGCGTCTTATTCATGGTAGAAAAATCGTCATCCAGAAGCGTAACAAGGGTATTCTGTCTGCCTGCCCCATCCATGATCATCTTATAATGCAGATCACTTCTCGATATGGTATCGATCTGCGCCTCCTGTCCCGAAAGATTGGTCACGGTGAGATGCGCTACCATCAGCTTGGTGCCCGCGGAAGCATCGATGCTCAAAAACGTATCCGTTCCTTCAGTCGATTCCGGATATTTGTCCACCACCGAAAAACCGTCCAGCGAAATATCGATCCCGCTCAATCCCATCACATCCGCAAAATCCGCAGCATATCCGTCATCCTCCTGCTCCGGCGCAGCTTCGTTTCCGGCCGGTTCAGGATTCTGCTTCACATCCTCAGGCGCATTTTCATCTGCCGCTGCTAAAGCCTCGTCATCCTCCGGCGCGCCTTCATCTGCCGGCAGGAAAGTCTCATCATCCTTGATCCCCAGACGATTCTTTTCATACTTGGTCATCCTGGAAGGATCATACTCTTTGGATGTATCCACCAGCCTCGATGCGCTCTCCGGCATCTGATCCAGCACGGAACCTGCCGCATATTCCGTGATCAGTTCAGTCTGCTGCTCACTCATTTCCGGGATCTCGTCGGTGCAGCCCGTCAGCAGGATTGCCGCTGTGATATATGAAATTGTAAGACCTGCTTTTATCCTCTTTTTCATACCCATAACCGAAGTATATCATAAAAAATTTTTGAGAAAAAGACCATATCAGGACTTTGTTTCCAGTTCAAACCAGAACTCAACTCCGTCCTCGCGGTTGACTACGCCATAGGCCTGATGCATGGACTCCATGATTGCTTTTACGATCGACAGGCCGATACCGCTGCCACCGTATTCCCTGGTACGCGCCTTATCAACCTTGTAAAATTTCTCCCACAGATGTTCCAGTTCCTCTTCGGGGATCTGCTCTCCCGTATTAAAAACACAGATCCTCGCATGCTCATCCTTTTGTAAAATGGAAATCCTGATCTCCATTGCGCCGGAAACGTGATGCAGTGCATTGGTAAAATAGTTCATCAGAACTTCTTCCACCTTGAACTCATCACCCCAGACAAAAACAGGCTCCTCCTGCTCAAAGATCACTTTTACCCCCGCCGCCTGCGTCAGGATCACGGCCGACTGAAGATAATTCCGGATCAGCTCGGTCATATCAAAGCGTTCCATGGGCACGGGATCATTCCCGAACTCAAGCTGGTTCAGTGTCAGAAGCTCCTTAACCATCTTGTTCATTTTTTCCGCTTCGTCGCTGATTACTTCACAATAATAATTCCTGCTCTCCGGATCGTCGTTGATATCCATTTTCAGCCCTTCGGCATATCCCATGATCAGCGCCAGAGGCGTCTTTAATTCGTGGGAAACATTGGAAATGAAATCCGAACGCATTGCATCGAGCTCTTCCCTTTTCTCGATGTCTTTCGTCAACTCGATATTGGCACTTTTCAGCTCGGAAATGGTGGTTTTCAGGCGTTCGGACAACCTGTTCATGTCCCTGCCAAGCACACCTATCTCATTCTCTTCACTGCCTGTATAGCGGGCATCAAAATCCAGCTCCGCCATTCTCAGGGAGATATCGGCGAGCTGCCGGATCGGTCTGGTAATCTGTGTTGTCACGACCCAGATCGCCACCACACCCGCTATCAGAGCCAGTATACCCACATAGGCCAGAAAACGGTTGGCCAGCTTGACACTTTCCTCTATTCCCTCCATAGCCGTGCGGATCATGAACGGATCGCCGTTTTCCAAAAAGCCCCACATCTCAAGATAATTGATGCCGGTTCTCTGGTCATAGCTTTTCTGTATCGTATAATCTATATCTTCCTCAATGATCTGTGCGTCCTGATCCTGCCCGTAGATCGTCCCGAAGATATTGCGCTGCAGATCATAGGTCAGCATCTCGCTCTCGTGATCCGATGACACCACGACCTGTGAATCCTGATCGATGATCAGAATACTGATGTTGTAGATCCCGCTGATCCGCTGCACCTCGATCCGGAAATCATCCGAATCCATATTGCCCTCTGCCGAGGCTTTGTTCAGACTGCGATATGCCGCCAACAGAACTTTTTGATTGTTGGCAAGATAATACTCTTTCAGCAGAGTATCGTTGAGCGAGATACACAGTCCGATCGCACCTATCAGGATCGTGGCAAAAATCAGGATAAACTGCCTGCTTATGGACTTTTTGGCATCATTGCTTTGCTTCATACTTCAAATTTATAGCCCATACCCCAGATGGTCTTGATACATTCACCCTTATCCCCCATTTTACTGCGGAGTTTTTTGACATGGGTATCAATGGTTCTGGCATCTCCGAAATAATCGTAATTCCAGACATGATTCAGGATCACCTCTCTGGAAAGCGCGATCCCCTGATTCTCCAGAAAATAAGAAAGAAGTTCAAACTCTTTATAACTCAGATCTATCGTTTTGCCGTCAATGGTCACAATATGCGCCCGCTTATCGATCCTGATGCCGCCGGCCTCCAACTGTTCTTCACTGCCGGCTGTACTGGTACGTCTGAGGATTGCCTCCACTCTGGCTACGAGGATCTTGGGACTGAAGGGCTTTGAAATATACTCATCCACTCCCAGCTCAAATCCCTGCAATTCATCCTTTTCGGTGCTCTTGGCCGTCAGCATGATGATGGGGACCTGGGAGCTGTTTCTGATCTCTCTGCATACCTGCCACCCATCCAGCTTGGGCATCATGACATCCAGAATGATCAGACTGATGGACTGGTCATCGTAAAATATATCAAGCGCTTCTTCTCCGTCCTGCGCCTCGATCACGTCAAAATTACTGCGGGTCAGAAAATCCCGCACAAGCTTGCGCATTCTGCTTTCATCGTCCACCACCAGAATCTTCGGTTTCTCCATTGGCTTTCCACCATCCTTTGCCTGTCACTTTTGTTAAAGTGATTGTGCCGGTTATTTATTATTCGATGCACTGGTATCAAAACCGGAATCAGTACCTTCGCCCGAATCGATTCCGGCTGCCCGTTCCCTTTGCGTAACGGCCGCTTCCCGCTCTTCAAGCTGTGCTTCCCATTCCGCATATTGATTGAGTATCTTGGATCTGTAATTGATGATAGTGGGGTTATTCCCTGTCATTGAAATCACAAACATGGCGATAATGATCACCGCAAGGGCAGCGATCACCATCCACTGCGTCCTGATCAGGCTCAGTTGTTTTTGCCCCACTCTTTTCTGCGCCCTGAGCCTGGCCTCTAAGACTTTGCCTTCGCGGGTCATTGCTTTGGGCTGCTCCAGCTCTGCCTCTTCCTCTGCATAAGGCTCTTTGGATGTCTCACCCTCTCCGGCGCCGGTTGCATTTATCGCCCCCTCCTTAGCTGCTGCCGCATTTTGCATCATTGCCGGCAATTCAAGAGGCGGTATCTGATCCTGATCAATGCCGAGTCCGATCATATGCTCCTGAAGCTGCAGCATGTAAGCCACCCCCACCGGTGTCTGAAACACGTGGTTCTTCTGCGCCTTCTGATACAGACTGATCACGGATTTGGCGTTATCATAATTGATATTGTCATTGAGAGCCTTGATCCGCAAGGCTTCTTCCTTGGCCCTCTCGGCACTTTTTTCATCAGGGAAAAGAATCCCTCCGATGATATATTTTTCATCTGCCATATTACGTTTCTATACGCCTCCGGAATACCGCTTCATCCAGTGATGCAAAAAGATCATTATAACGGATGTCAGCACCATGATCCCCAGGAAAGAAAAGCCCGCCATGGCGATGGCAGTATTGTTGCCGGTTCTCGTGGAGGAACGCTTGATCGTTGATGAGTCATAGCGCAGGATGCACTGTGCTTCGCCCGCCACTCCCAGATCGTTTCTGCAGACCGTCACCGGCATATCCGCATCAGTCACACTCACCGGAATCTTGAACTTGGAATTTCCCTTCCTGTCTTCGGGAAAATATCTGGTCCCGTTCACATCCATATATTGGTAATACTCACTTTCCCACTCCACCAAAGCCGTCATGGTCCCGTCTTTGATCTGTA
Organism: uncultured Lachnospiraceae bacterium; assembly: GCA_905236705.1. Lineage (GTDB taxonomy): Bacteria > Bacillota > Clostridia > Lachnospirales > Lachnospiraceae > RGIG7926. Next base: position 7,151 of record CAJOOZ010000023.1, read on the forward strand.
CCCGTTGGGGACTTGAGATTTGCGTTCCGACAAGACCGCCTTCACAGGTCACATCCATGATATAGATCCCGTTTTCCAGGTTCAGATCCGAAATCCTCTTCCCCTCTGTCGGAGCATCCGCCGCCTTTGCTTCAATCATGTACGGCCCCATGTCCGGCAATGAAAATACATTGCCCAAGGCGTTCAATCCCATGATAAAGAGAATGGCAGTCAGCCACACGCCGGCAGTTCTGCGCGATATAACCCTGCATATCGAAGCAGCTTTGCGTGAAAATCCCCTGCATTCCGAAATGGTTTCTTGATTTATGTAAACCAACCCGTATCTTTTCCCTGTCCGCATATTCACCCTCGTTTTTCATTCTTTAATCTTCATGGTCAACTGTATCCGCTTTTTCGCCTCATCCACCGACAATACCTGCACTTTTACGATATCGCCTACGCTGACCGCTTCCAGCGGATGCTTGATGTATCTGTTGCAGATCTGCGAAATATGAACCAGCCCGTCCTGATGGACGCCGATATCCACAAAAACCCCAAAATCAACGGCATTTCTCACGGTTCCCTTCAATACCATTCCGGGCCTTAGATCCTTCATATCCAGTACATCGCTTCGAAGGATCGGTCTTGGCATATCCTCTCTGGGGTCTCTGGAGGGTTTTTCAAGCTCGGATATGATATCCTTCAGGGTCAATTCTCCGATTCCGATCTTCTCTGCCATAAGGGCCGTGTTTCCCACCCTCTGTGCCAGCGCCGATACTCTTGCCTGCCTGCTGCTCCTGTTGCGATTGCCGGCAAGATTCCCCCTCCGGCTCTCTTGCCTGTCAGTGGCCGACCCTGCAGGCTCCGCCTTTGCGGTCTTGTTATTTCCCGCATAGCTGACCCTGGCGCCTGCCCTGACCAGGCCGGACAGATCCAGACCGCCGTCTTGCTCCGTCCCTCTGTCACTGCGCTTTAAATCCTTCTCTTTTTCAGCGACAGCCTCCATGCCGGACTGTCTCATTTTCAGCACTTCATCCATGCTCAGCCCCAGTTCTGCCAGCATCAACTCTACCGCCTGGTAAGACTCCGGATGGACACTGGTATTATCCAGAACATTTTTGCCGCCGTCGATCCTGAGGAAACCCGCACACTGCTCAAATGCCTTGGGTCCGAGCTTGGGCACCTTCAAAAGCTGCTTTCTGTCGGTAAACCGTCCGTTCTGTTCCCGATACTCCACGATATTTCCGGCCACGGTCTTGGAAATGCCCGAAATATAAGTCAGAAGCGGCGCCGAAGCAGTATTCAGATCCACTCCGACACGGTTCACGCAATCCTCCACCACAGCCTGCAGCGTATCCGAGAGCTTTTTCTGATTCATATCATGCTGATACTGACCGACTCCGATCGCACCCGGATCGATCTTGACCAGCTCTGCCAGAGGATCCTGCAGCCGTCTTGCAATAGACGCAGCGCTGCGCTGTCCCACATCAAATTCCGGAAATTCCTCCGACGCCAGCTTGGATGCGGAATAAACCGATGCCCCCGCCTCATTGACAATGACATATTCCACCTTTTCATCCAGTTCAGGCAAAAGAGAGGCAATGATCTGCTCCGACTCTCTCGATGCCGTTCCGTTTCCCACGGAGATCAGGGAAATATGATATTTTTTGATCAGATCCTTCAGGATCTTTTTGGATTCCTCTACCTTGTTCTGCGGCGCAGTAGGATAGATCACCTTTGTATCCAGCACTTTGCCGGTTTCATCCACAACTGCCAGCTTGCAGCCGGTTCTGAAAGCAGGATCCCATCCCAGCACCACACGCCCCGCAATGGGCGGCTGCATCAAAAGCTGTTTCAGATTTTTGCCGAACACACCGATGGCGCCGTCTTCTGCCATTTCGGTCAGTTCACCCCTGATCTCTCTTTCGATGGACGGTGCGATCAGTCTGTGATACGCGTCCCCGATGGCAGACTTCAGGATTTCAGTCGTCTTCGGCTCGTCCCCCCTGATCACCTGTTTTTCAAGATAATCAAGGATCTGCTCCTCGGGAGCCTCAATCCTGACCGTCAGTACTTTTTCCTTCTCACCTCTGTTGAGCGCCAGTATACGATACCCCTGCGCCTTGCTGACAGGCTCGGTAAAATGATAATACAGTTCGTAAACAGTCTCACTCTCAGGCTCTTTGGCCTCGGATACGATACTGCCCTGCTCGGCAGTCACCCGTCTGATATAGCTGCGGTATGCAGCCTCGTCCGAGATCTGCTCCGCGATGATATCCCCCGCGCCTGCAATGGCCTCCTCCGGGGAGGACACATCCTGATCGGGATTGACAAATCCTGCCGCCGCAGCCATAATATCTTCTCCGGTTCTCTGTTCGCTGATCAGCCTTGCCAGAGGCTCCAGACCCTTCTCTTTTGCCACGGATGCCCTGGTCTTTCTCTTTTGCTTGTACGGTCTGTACAGATCCTCCACCAGTACAAGCGTCTCAGCTTCACGGATCTGCTTTTCCAGCTCCTCTGTCAGCTTGTCCTGCTCGCGGATGGCCGCCAGCACCGTTTCCTTGCGCTCCTCGAGGCCTCTTAAATAGGTGAGCCGTTCTCCGAGATTCCGCAGCTGCTCGTCATCAAGCGCGCCCGTTGCTTCCTTTCTGTATCGGGCGATAAACGGTATCGTGTTGCCCTCGTCTATGAGTTTGACCGCCGCCTGTGCCTGGGACTCCCTGATCCCGATGTCTTCTGCTAATTTTTTGATCAAATCCATTTTTGTTCCTACCCGTCTTTTGCTGAATCAATATCACCGATCGTAATGCAGTCTCGACCTTTTTTCTTGGAGTGATAGAGCGCAGCGTCTGCCCGTTCTACATTTTTATCCAGATTCTGACTCGTATCAACAGGTACGGCACCGATGCTGACCGTCACATGAATCTCCTCTCCGTTTTCAAGAATAACCGGCATTTCACGTATTTCCTCCAACAGCATATTCAGCTTTTCCTTGGCTGAAATACGGCCATTGGTATAGACACCGATGAACTCGTCTCCGCCCCAGCGTCCGGCTATGCAGTTCTGGTTCATCAGACTTTGTATACGCTGCGACACAAAAGCCAGTGCCTGATCTCCCACGGAATGACCATAGGTATCATTGACCTGCTTGAATTTGTCCACATCCAGCATAAAAAGGATGCCTCCCTCAAAATGCCCTCTGCGGATCTGCTCACTGTAGCGGAGTGTAAAAGCTTTGCGATTGGAGATTCCCGTCAGTTCATCCACCGTCGCAAGCTGTATGATACGTCGGCGGTAACCAAACTGGATACTGGTCATCAGAAAGAGCGTAACGACAAACAAAGCGAACAGATAGGCAACAAAGATTCTGATATATCTGTTCAGTTCATCCATCAGTTTGCTATTGCGCGCAAGGATCACCATGCGGCTGTCGGTGCCGATCACGGGCCGCGTGGTACAATAGGTCACTTTCAGCAATCTCCGTTCGGATATCCATGCACCGTCAATGAAATGCAGCGTACCGTTGCGCATGAGATAGGGTTCCGCCGGAGAGAACAGATTTTCTTTGGCAAAAAGCGGCTCTCCGACTGTGAGATCGCGCACGGAACTCACCTGGACGACCCCTTGACGGTCAGTAATGGCAATATCCAGATCATGCAGGTTGGCATAAATCTCCAGCAAATGCCTGATCTCCGGATCCTCAAGTCCAATATCCGCCTCGCCCACCTCTGCGTCCAGATCTATCTGTATATCGGTGGCGATGACATTCGTCTCGCGCTCCGTATAATAGCGAATAACATGGTTCATTGCGATCACTGAAGTCGTGGCAAAAGATGCAAAGAGAACAAAGAGCACAACATAGATCAGAATCAACTCAAAATCACTCTTCAGACCGGATTTGGATTTCATTGTTCGCCTCCTTTGCTGAAGATGGCGGAAAGCTCGGCATACTCCTCGTCCCATTCGGCCTGGTATTCCTCCCGTCCAAGCCAGCCCGGTCTCAGATCAAGATTCTGCTCTCTGAGAAAACGCTGAAAGCTCTCACTTTCGACAGCCGCCCTGGCATCACGTTCAAATGCCGCAATAGCCTCCTCGGGCGTACCGTCAATATAGAAAATGCCGCGTCCGGGTCCGTAAAAACAGTCAACACCCAGTTCCCCCGCACAGGGTATCGGCTCGTCATAGCCCTTGATCTTCACCGGTTCTTCCGTACAGCTAAGCAGAATGTGCATCCGACCACCGGCAAGCATCTCGGTCGCCTCACCCGGACCGCAGATAGCCAGATCGATGGTGCCGTCTGCCACATCCTCAAGCATCGTCTGCCCGTCCTGATACGGCACAAGCTCCAGCGTATCGCCAAAGGCCGCACTCGCACAGGCGCTGTCCAGTCCCATCAGACTCATCAGACCGCACCGTAGCCGTCCCGGATGCTCGAGCGCATAGGAGTGCACCTCCTCATAGGTCTGTGCGGGAGCATCAGCGGCTGTCACAAACAGATTGCAGTCATATACCAGTCGGCAGAGCGGATGGATCGAATGATAGACATCATAATCGGTCTCGCCGGAGATCTGCATCAGCAACAGCGACTGGGTTCCCAGCAGATAAAAATAGCCGTCCGACGGCTTGGTCTGGGCATACTGCATACCGGCGATGCCGCCGGAACCGCTCTTGTGCTCGATCACCACATCGGTACCGGTAGTCTCCGTAAACGCCTGCCTGAAAGCCTGAAGCGTTGTATCAGCTCCGCCGCCTTCCCCCCAGGGGCAGGTAATATCCACGTCATATTCCCATATCCAGTCCTCTGCCGGCTGCTCATTCCCGACTTTTTGTCCGCAGGATAAAAGCGGAAGACACTGCAGCAGGCACAGGCAGCAGATTAATATCTTTTTTTTCATAAAGCCCTCTTTACACAAGGATAGCCGCCCTGATCGTGAAAAACTGAGCGGCTAGTTGTCATATTTCCTGTGTGAATTGTCTGACCGTTTAGCCAGTGATATCATGCTTAAATCTTAGCATTTTGGCGCTCTTCTGTCAATCGGGAATTGGCAGCCCGGCGACCTGAGATTATCGGGATGATGCAAAAAGCACCGCTCACAGGAGCGATGCCCTTTTGCCTCATCTGATATCCAGTTCTATCTTTTCATCCAGATTCTCCGATACATATTTACCGTCTTTTTTTCGCTGTTTGACACATTCAGTCAGGAGGTATTCGATCTGTCCGTTGACAGACCTGAAATCATCCTCGGCCCATGCGGCAATGGCGTCATACAGCTTGGCTGACAGGCGCAGTGGCACCTGTTTTTTCTCTGCCACTAATACAGGCTCCCTGAGTTAACGACCGGCTGGGCATCCTTATTGCCACACAGCACAACCAGAAGATTGGAGACCATAGCCGCCTTACGCTCCTCATCCAGATCCACAGTATGATTCTCCGATAGTCTGTCAAGCGCCATTTCCACCATACCTACCGCACCGTCAACGATGAGTTTTCTGGCATCCACAACAGCCGCTGCCTGCTGACGCTGCAGCATGGCCGCTGCGATCTCGGGCGCATACGAGAGGTAGGTGATCCTGGCATCCACAATCTCAAGCCCCGCATCCCTGACCTTTTCCTGAATCTCTTCTTTGATCCTGCTTGCCACCACCTCGGTAGAGCCTCTCAAAGAGCCGTTGTCAGCAACACCGTCTCCGGTCGTATCCACATCATCGCTCACATCATAGGGATAGATTTTTACCACATTTCTGACTGCCGTGTCGCACTGAAGCGACAAATATTCCTTATAATTTTCCACACTGAAGACTGCCTTGGCCGTATCCGCCACTCTCCATGTCACTGCGATAGCCACCTCAACGGGATTCCCCAGAACATCATTGACTTTCTGCTTGCTGTTGGAGAGCGTCATGACCTTGAGGGATATCTTTTTGCTGCCTGCACTCTCCATTGAAGCGCCGGCTTCGGGAGTTCCCACATCACCGCTCTGTCCGAGCCGTGTGCGCGATGCAGGGTTAATGGCACTGCAAAAAGGATTGACATAGTAAAATCCATCGCCCTTCAGTGTACCCAGGTATTTACCAAACAGTACCAGAACCAGGGCTTCATTGGGTCTGAGTACTTTCAGACCGCAAAGCGGAATCCAGCCTAAGGCTATCCATGCCAGGGTTATCCCTATCAGAACATCTTCAGGTCCTATAGCGATCCCATAGATCAGTCCCGCAACAGCCGCAGCCGTAATGATAAGATAAATTATCAGTACCAGACCGCCGTTCTTATGTCCGGTTATGAATTTTTCCTCTACAACAATTTGATCATTCATGTTCCTACCGCCTTTCCACGACATTGTTTATTATTTTGATATCATTATGATATCATCGAGATTCACCGTTGTCAAGAGAATTTCCTGAAGATTTTTCGTATGTGAAAAAAATAAAGGCTGCCGCTCTCATTACTGAACACGACAGCCTCTGCTTTTTTGTATCCGTTTAGTTCTTTGTTGTAACCTTTTGCACCTTACTCCAGGATGAGAAGACCCTCTTCCCGTTACCATAGTCTCTATACGCGCGAACCTTTACATAGTAGGTCTTTTTCTTCTTAATCTTATTGTTGAGCGTTACCTTATTCGTTGCTGCGCCACTAACTAATGTCTTGCTGCTCTTCTTGAAATTTTTCTTGGTGGAGTAGCGAACCTCATATCCCGTGGCATCCGGATTTGTGGACCACTTCACGGTAATATATCTTACCCCGTATTTTTTGCCGCTTTTAAGCTTCTTTGACTTAACTCCTGAAAAAACCTTTGAGCTTGCAGACAAAGTATATGTGCCCTTTGCTTTATTCCTATCGTATGCGGAAACAGTCAGATAATAGGTTCCCTTGGGAGTAAAAAAACGAAATGACTGCTGTCCGAACTCCAAACCGCGCTCTTCATATTCAACATCACCATCCATATTTACAAGGTGCAGTGTTGAAGCGGCAAATTGCGGATTATAGTTAACAGTCGTGATCCCGTCCTTTGCAACGTTGAATCTGTATACATCCTTTTCATCATTATCCGCCAGATGACCTTTATGGGTTTTGCCCTGTGTGTACGCAGTGGCAGTTGTCACCTGATTGTTTCTGGCGCTCTGCGACTCATTGATCGTTTCGCCCGATGGCGTAAAGGTTGATGTGAATGAAAATTTTCTAGGGCGTTCACCATTGCCATCGTTATAAACAATGAACGAATAGTTGCCGGCAAGCAGTTCTTTACTGTAAGTTGCACTCTTAGTCTCGCCTTCCCACGTCCACTCTCTCCACCGGAAAAGCTCCTCATCATTCGAATCATATAAACAAGATATGGTGGTAGCACAATCCTTTACAGCTTCAACCGATACAGCAAAATCTATTTTTCCGGATTGTGTTAATGTAATCTTGTACTCTCTATAATCGCCACCGGTTTGACACAACACACTATAATTTTGGTTAAACTTAAGAGCTTCGGATGACACCAAGTGATCTGCCCTGGCCTGAACTGAAGGTATCAATATGCAGGCAGACAAAACAAATACCGATAACAGCAGCTTGAAGCCGAATAAGCCTCTTACATTTTTTCTCATTTTCGAGTCCTCCCGAACTTGTAAATTTGCTATTACTTCGTCCACTGAAAAGAAAAGCACAATAAATTATATAGAAAGAAATATATATTGTCAAGGCGGATCTCTCAAAGAATCGAGCGATCAAATCCTGTGGGAGAATTTCCATCCAAAACGCAACACTTTGTTCCATTTACTCTGACAAAAGTAGGTATTGCCATTACTTTGACTAAGATTATACTCCCAAAAGAGCAAAAAAGCACCCCCAAGACTGACTCTTAGGGGTGCTGGTTGGCTTGAATACGGATTGTCTTTTTACTTGTTATGCATTTGCGGTGGCTAATCGTGCTTTTAATGCTCTGATTTCTGCATCTTTTTCTTTTATTGCAGCATCTTTTTCAGCTACAGCTTTTGAAACAGCTTCTTTGATTTCCTGATCAATCTTAGGTTCCATAAGTTCTCTAAGTGCTTCATACATATTTGCCACCTCCTTGTCCTCTTTTTTTCAGTTCATGAGTATGTTGCAATTTGACTCAAATATGCTATAATAGACCTTGCAAGAGAGCCGAAGCATGTCGCGACCATGCCGCCGGCGGTTTGTGACTTTTAATCAAAAAGTAGCACTTCGCCTACCAAGCAAGAGTGCTACTTTTTGCGTTGTATGATAACAATAAATGTACCAACTGCGCAAAGCATAATTACAAACTGAATTAAATCAGCATAGGTAACCATTGGCAACAGCTCCTTTCTTTTGCAAGTCCGGCGCTGTCCGCAACACTCCCTCGGCTCCCTTGTAAGAGCCGTTATGAGTTTTGAATGTAGCATATTTTACCACAAAACCACATAGATTTTACTCTTATATTATAACATACTTATGCCAAAATACCACCACTTACTCCGCATACCCGGAATTATGGTCAAGAAAAAAAGGAGAATTTCCATCCAAAACGCAACACTTTGTTCCGTTTACTCTGACAAAAACAGGTGTTGCCATTACTTTGACTAATATTATACTCCCAAAAGAGAAAAAAACACCCCCGAGACTGATTCTCAGGGGGTGCTGGTTTGAATACGGATAGAATTTTACATTTTCAAAACTTGCTTAACAAAGTCGCCCTTAGTTGGAAGGATTGTATATGGTTTGTATTCGCTATATGCTTCCATGCTCGTCACGGTCACTATCTGAATATGGTTTTTAAGGGTCCTTTTGCTTAGATCGGTAACGAGTTCAGCCTCGTTTGTTATTCTTCCTCCGATATACATGTCTCTAAGCTGCTTTCCAATGCTCACATCGTCCACATATTTATATAGATAAATATGCAATCAAATCGTCTCTACGTTTCCTGCCATATCGATGATGCGCGCCGTTGCCTCTTCGAGTGAAAAGATCATCATCTTGTGTCCGCTTTCGGGACTGTAGGCTTTCCTCAGATGCGGAAGGTCCTCAAATACCCTCTCACGGATCTCATCGCTGTCAACAAATACGGCCTTTCCGGTATAGCGCAGCCACTTCATGTCCTCTTTATCAAAAGCGACGATCTCCACAAGGGGATTCTCCGCCATCTGGCGATACACATCCTTAAAATCACCGACCGTGAAATATTCTTTTCCGTCCTTCTCCACGTGCGCTCCCAATGGGCGTACCCTGGCCTGTGCACCGTCCTCCGTAGCAAGGAAAAATACCCCCGCCTTGTCGATAAACTCATGGATTTTGCTCATACTGATATCCTCCTTTTGGAATTTTTTACCGTGACCCTTTAACCTTCACTTGTACTTTTCTCTCTCCATCCACTGCCGGCTTTTTCTTTGCGGAGCTTTTGGGCGATGACAACTCCATAACCCAATACTTGCGTCCTTTTACCTCAAAGCAGGCGATTCCTATACTTGTATACTGGGAGCCGAGCATATTGCGCCTGTGGCCCTGAAAATTGTAGCTTTCATTTGTCTCCTGCCACATTTTAAAGGTACTTGTATATGATGACGATCCTGCTGCAATATTCTCGCCCATGGCATAATACCCATCCGGATAGAGCGAAAAACAGGATTTTCCGTTGGGACGCGTATGGGAAAAACTGACAGAAATTTCCGCCGCACGTCTCATTGCGATCTCTTCAAGCTTATAATCATATTTCAGCTTTGAAAGATGTTTAAGCCGCACTTTTTCATTTGAGCCCTCACTCTTATAATACCATGCGTTCTTCCCTGTTCTGAAGTTGTTAACCTTCTTTAACATTTTCCTGGCATCACTCTGGTAATATCTCCCCTTTACCGTAGTGACCTTTGTTTTGGAATACGCCTCCGTCACCGGCATGACGCCGGAAAAAAGAAGTAATGCCAGTACAAAAACGAAAACATACCTGCTCTTTCCCTTTAAAATCCTGTTCATATCCTGCCCTCCGTCAGCCGGCTTCCAAAAAACTCTTAACGGTATTTTAACACAGATACACTTTCGCGGCAACCGAAAGACTTAGCC
>CAJOOZ010000024.1 GCA_905236705.1 uncultured Lachnospiraceae bacterium
CCCAATGGCAGTTGGATATAACAAAAGCTCGGCTCCCATGAGGGTCATGACCCTGGCCGTCTCCGGAAACCACTGATCCCAGCAGATTCCCACGCCGATCCTGCCAAATGCGGTATCCCATACCCGAAATCCTGTATTACCCGGCGAAAAATAAAATTTTTCCTGGTAAAAATGATCATCCGGTATATGGGTCTTGCGATACACGCCCATGAGCCCCTTTTCCGGATCCAGGATTGCCACACTGTTGTAGAGTACATTTCCGTCTTTTTCATAGAAACTGATGGGCAGTACCACCTTCAGCTGCTTTGCAATGGGCAGAAAATGACGGACTGCTGCATTTTCCTTAGGAGGCTTTGCAAAATCATAGTACTCATATCGTCTTTCCTGACAAAAATACTGTCTCTCGAAGAGTTCCGGCAGCAGGATCACATTTGCTCCGTGTTCCCCGGCCGCCTTTCTGACAAGTTGCTCAGCCTTTTGCAGATTGTCAGACACACTCGCAGCGCATTGCATCTGGATCGCTGCAACCTTTACATTTCTCAAAGGCTTCCTCCTTCCCGTCCGTGCTCAGTCGAAGGAATCTGCTGCGTAATGCAGTGAATATTCCCTCCTCCCAGCAGGATCTCCGTCGTTTCCACCGGATAAATCTTTTTTTCGGGAAAACAGCTTTGAAGCACTTCCACGGCTGCGCTGTCATTCTCATCCCCGAATTGGGGAACCAAAACCCCTGCGTTGCAGACATAGTAGTTTACATAACTCGCTGCCAACCGGTCTCCGTCGCTCCGGCTCATCTCTCCCGGGGCAAAGGTCATCGTCTCAAGGTGCTCTGCGCGGATACAGATCGGACGTTTCGGAATCAGGAGCTTTTTTACCTTCAGGGCTCTCCCCTTTGCATCCCTTTCCCTTTCCAAAACGGAGAGGGCCTTTTGGGAAAGCGCATACTGGGGATCCTCCCGATCCTCTGTCCAGGCCAGTACGACCTCTCCGGGAGCCGTAAAGGCACACATATTATCCACGTGCCCGTTGGTCTCATCCCCATAGATACCGTCGGGCAGCCAGATGATCTTCTGTATGCCCAGATACTCTTTCAGTCTTTGTTCTATCTCCTCTTTGGACAGATCCGGATTTCTCCCTGCGGAAAGCAGACAGCTCTCGGTAACAACCAGGGTTCCTTCCCCGTCGGTATGGATCGCGCCCCCTTCCAGTACAAAAGGGTAAGCGTCATAACATTCCAGACCCGTTTCTTCGCAGATCCTCTCCGCAGCCATATCATCGGATATATAATCTGCATACAATCCGTCATATTCGCCGCCCCATGCATTGAAGCACCAACTGATCCCGCGAACCACGCCTCCTCTTCTCACAAAGGTTGGGGCAACGTCTCTGGCCCATGCATCGTCCGTCTCAATCTCCAGGACGCGGATATTGCCCTCCGCGGCAAATGTTTTTTTCACCTGTTGATATACATCGGCTCCTGCCAGCAGGTAAACCTTTTCCTGCGATGCAATGATGCCGGCGATCTCGGCAAATACCTTCTGCGCCGGTTCTGCGCCTTCCCGCCAGGTTCCCGGGCGCACCGGCCAGATCATTACGGTGGCCTGATGGGGCTCAAATTCACCCGGCATCGCAAATCCGTCCGCCGAAGGTTTGGTCTGTAGCAATTTCACGACAGTCTCTCCTTAAAATCTTCATATGTAAAATGCCGGATCAGTTCGCACTCTCCGTCTGCATGCAGATAGCAGATATCCGGCAGCCCCATTCCGTTGAAGGTATTGTTTTTCACCATGGAATAGATGGCCATGTCTTCAAAATACAGTTTGTCTCCTGCCTCCGGCATTTTTTCAAACCGGTAGTCGCCGATCACGTCTCCCGCCAGACAGGTGCGGGACGCCAGACGACAGACAATGCCCTTTTCTCCCTCTTTTCCGGATACGATTTCAGCGCCGCGCAAAGGCGGCGTATAAGGCATTTCCAGCACATCCGGCATATGACAGGCAGCCGAGGTATCCAGGATCAGGATCGGCATTCCGTTTTCCACCACATCCAGGACCTCGCAGACCAGATAGCCTGCGCCCAGTGCTACTGCCTCCCCCGGTTCCAGATATACCGTCAGATCATATTTTTCCCGCATCCTCTTTATCAGCCGGATCAGCAGATCCCTGTCATAATCCTCTCTTGTAATATGATGCCCTCCACCCATGTTCAGCCATGTAATTTCCTTACGGGAAAGAATATCACTGAATCCTTCCTCTACCGACACAAGTGTCTTTTCCAGGGCATCTGCATTCTGTTCGCAAAGAGTATGAAAATGCAGGCCCGAAACGCCGGATAGGATATCCAATTTTGCTTCCATTTCTTCCTCAAGTTTCCGGCGGGTTACACCCAGTCTGGAAAACGGCGCACAGGGGTCGTAGATCTCCTTTTCCTGGGTCGAACACTCCGGATTGATCCTCAGCCCCATCGAGACATTGGCTCTGCTGCAGAGATCCTTGTATTTTGACAGTTGTGTCACAGAATTAAAGCTGACGTGACTGCACAGTCCCACCAGCTCTTTCATTTCTTCCTGTTTGTAGGCAACCGAAAACACATGGGTCTCCCCGCCCATTTCCTCAGCGCCAAGTCTGGCCTCATACAGTCCGCTGGCAGTGGAACCTGCCAGATAGCCCGCGATCAGGGGATAGGTGGCAAAAGCGGAATAGGCCTTCTGTGCCAGCAGAATCCTGCAGCCGCTTTGTTTCTGTATGTCGCTGAGTATTTCCAGATTGGATATCAGTCTTTTTTCATCGATCACATATGCGGGTGTCTGGATTCTGTCTATCTTCATTGTTTCCTTCTGCCTGCCTTTACATCTCTGTCATTTTGCAGAGCCGCCTTATACATCCCAGTCACCGTTTCCGGTCACTCTTTACATCTCTGTCATTTTTACGGCACGGGGACAGGGTTTTCATCCACTACCCAGGGCAGCCCCCAGCGATTCAAAGCATCCATGTAAGGATCCGGATCAAACTCATCCGTAGTGAATACGCCGGGACGTTTCCATTGTCCCGTCACTACCATCATGGCGCCGATCATTGCCGGCACACCTGTCGTATAGGAGACAGCCTGGGAGCCCACCTCCCTGTAACACGCCTGATGATCACAGACATTATATATATATACGCTTTTCTCTTTTCCGTCCTTTATACCGGTAAAAATGCAGCCGATGTTGGTCTTGCCGACCGTTCTGGGTCCCAAAGAGGCCGGATCCGGCAAAAGAGCTTTCAAAAACTGGATCGGAACGATCTTGTGACCTTCGTAGTCAATAGGCGTAGTCTGCAGCATTCCCACATTTTCCAGGCACTTCATATGGGTAAGATAGCTTTCTCCGAATGTCATAAAGAACCGTATCCTCTCAACCTCCGGCATATTCCTGCCCAGCGCCTCAATCTCCTCGTGGTGCAGCAGATACATATCCTTTTTCCCCACACCTTCAAAATCATATTGCCGGTGAATGCTCATGGCGGGAATCTCCACCCACTTTCCGTTTTCCATATAAGAACCCGGCGCAGATACCTCCCGCAGGTTGATCTCGGGATTGAAATTGGTGGCAAAGGGATAACCATGGTCACCGCCGTTGCAATCCAGGATATCAATGGTTTTGATGGTATCGAAATAATGCTTTTTCGCATAAGCGGCAAAGACGCTTGTGACACCGGGGTCAAAACCGCTGCCCAAAAGAGCCGTCAGCCCCGCCTTTTCAAATCTTTCCCGATAATCCCACTGCCATGAATAGTCAAAATATGCGGAAAAACCGAGTTCTTTACACCGTTTTTCATAACGGCTGCGCCATACGGGATCATCCGTATCTTCGGGCTCGTAATTGGCCGTATCGATATAATCCACGCCGCAGGCCAGGCAGGCATCCATGATGGACAGATCCTGATACGGCAGCGCCAGATTCAGCACCGCATCCACCTCATGCTTTCTGATCAGCGCCTCTACCTCTTCGGCATGATCTGCGTTGACCTCCTCCGTCAGAATCTTTGTTTTTGACACCTTTGTCAGCTCTTCGGCCAGCTTATCACATTTCTGTTTTGTTCTGCTTGCCAGTACCAGCGTATCAAACACCTCGCTGTTCTGACAGCATTTGTGGATCGCCACGCCGGCCACTCCGCCGCAGCCGATGATCATTAGTTTTGCCATCCTACCACCTCCCGGTTTTTATCAATCATGAACAGACTCAGCCTTTCATGATCGGTCGATTTCTGTCATTCTGTTTCTTTGGCTTTCCTTCCCTCTTCCTCCTCCAGCAGATCCTCCACATATTTGGGCAGCATAAACGCCCCGTAATGAAGGTTGGTGGTATAATACCAGGTCTTCAGACCCCTCTTTTTCCACCGCTCGGCATCAAAGTCGTGTAAAGGATGATATTTTTTGGAAGCAAAGCCAAACATCCAGAGTCCGGCCGGACAGGTCGGAATACTGGCCTGATATACGCGGCTGATGGGAAAGCTTTTATAAACCTTGCGATGCATCTTGCGGAACGATATCTCGTCTTCATCGTAAAAAGGACTGCCGTGCTGATAGACCATGATCCCGTCCTCATGCAGAGCTCTGTTGCAGTTACCATAGAATTCCTTGGTAAAAAGCCCCTCGGTATGGCCTGACGGATCTGTCGAGTCGTTGATGATCAAGTCATAGGTGTCAATGCAGCGCCGTAAAAATCTCAGTCCGTCCTGATTGATGATTCTCACTCTGGGGTCGTCAAATCCTTTGGCGGTCTCCGGGAAAAATTCCCTGCTGACGGATATAAACATCTCATCCGGTTCCACCACGTCAATGTGCTCAATCTCCGGATAATCGATACAGCATCTTGCGACACCGCCGTCACCGCCACCGATGATCAATACATTTTTCACATTGGGATGAACTGCCATGGGCGGATGCACGATCATTTCATTATACACAAATTCATCCGCTTCGGAAAAAATAATCTCCCCGTCAAGCACGATCATCCTGCCGAACTCCCGCGTTTCAAACACATCAATCCGCTGGTACTGACTCTGCCCGCTGAACAGCTGCCTGTCGACTCTCACGCTGGTCTTGACATGATTCGTATCCATCTGTGAAAACCAGATATCCATCGTTTGAATGTTTTCTTTTGCCAATACAACTTCCCCCGTTAAATCTCACCATCCGAATAAGTCACAGCAAAACCGACAGAGTTTCCATTTCCTCGTCCATCATCCCCTGCAGGCTGCATCCCTTTTCTGCGGCAAAATGAATGTATTCTATAATCTGCGGACTGATCCGCTCTCCCGGCGTCAGAATCGGGATTCCCGGCGGATAACACATAACTGTCTCCCCGCTGATCCTGCCCGATGCATTGAGCAGATGAATCGTTTCTTTTTCGGCATAAAATGCCTCTCTGGGTCCAATGGCCATTTCCGGCTGGATGAAATCTCCCACCCAGGTCTTTTCCGGCTCCTTTTGGCGGTCGCATTTGATATCCTCCAATGCGCCCACAAGCCTCTCGATATCCTGCTCCCTGTCGCCAATGGAGATATAGGCCAGAATATTTCCGATATCCCCGAACTCGATCTGGATGTCATATTCGTCCCGCAGCAGATCATAAACTTCTATTCCCGTCAGCCCGATGTCCCTGGTATAGACCAGGAGCTTGGTCTGGTCAAAATCAAAAACGTCACGCCCGTCGACCAGTTCTTTGCCATAGGCGTAATACCCTCCGATCTCATTGATCTCATCCCTGGCATATCCCCCCATCCTGCTGACCCTTTCAAAGCTCTCCGCCCCCCGCAGTGCCAGATTTCTTCTGGATATATCCAGGCTGGAAAGCAGCAGATACGAGGCACTGGTGGTCTGGGACAGATTGATGATCCTGCGCACATGATCAGGATCCATACTGTCAGAGCACAAAAGGATCGAACTCTGGGTCAGTGAACCGCCGGATTTGTGCATTGACACCGCCGTCATATCGGCTCCCGCAGCTATACCGCTTACCGGAAGTCCCGCTCCGAAATACAGATGGGTTCCGTGAGCCTCATCCACCAGCAGCTTCATTCCTCTGTCATGCGCCAGTCCGGCAATGGTGGTCAGATCAGAACAGATTCCGTAATAAGTAGGATTGTTGACAAAAACGGCAACTGCGTCAGGATTCTCGTCCATCGTCTGTTCCACAGCCTTTGGGTCCATTCCCAGCGCAATGCCGATCCTTTCATTGACACTGGCCGGTACATAAACCGGCACGCCGCCCGACAGGATCAGCGCATTGATCACACTCTTGTGCACATTCCTGGGCAGGATGATCTTCTGTCCGCTTTGTACCACAGACAGTATCATGGCCTGTACCGAACTGGTGGTCCCGTTTACCATCAAAAAGGCGTGAGCTGCTCCGAATGCATCGGCAGCCAGCTCCTCGGCCTGTCTGATGACCGAGGTGGGATGTCCGAGATTATCCAGCGGTTTCATGGAATTAACATCCAGACTCAGACATTTTTCTCCCAATAGCTCCACCAGCTCCGGATTCCCTCTGCCCCGCTTATGCCCCGGTACATCAAAGGGAACCACCCGCTGCCGACGGAATGATTCAAGCGCATCATATATAGGTGCTTTGTATTGTTGTATCAGATTCATTTCAATCCTCATTCAACCTGGCAAGCTTGGCGGTCTGATCGAAAGCTATGCAGGCATCGATGATCTCCTGCAGATCTCCGTCCATCACCTTGTCCAGTTTATATAAGGTAAGATTGATCCTGTGATCTGTCACTCTGCCCTGGGGAAAATTATAGGTTCTGATCTTTTCCGAACGATCCCCTGTTCCCACCTGGCTCTTTCGCATCTGCGCCTCTGCATCATGCGCCTTTTGCAGCTCCAGGTCATACAATTTGGTTCTCAAAAGCGCAAAAGCCTTGGCTTTATTCTGAATCTGGCTCTTTTCGGTCTGGGAATAGATCACGATGCCGGTGGGAATATGCGTCAGTCTGACCGCAGAATCTGTCGTATTGACACACTGACCGCCGCTGCCGGAGGCACGCATGACATCGATACGGATATCCTTTTCATCGATCGTCACATCGTCTATCTCTTCCGCTTCCGGCATAACCGCAACGGTGATGGCCGAAGTATGAATTCTGCCGCCGGATTCCGTATCCGGCACTCTCTGTACGCGATGGGCTCCGGATTCGTATTTGAGCATGGAATAAGCGCCCTGGCCGATCACGGTAAATGACACGTATTTCATCCCGCCTATGCCGATCTCTTCGACTTCGTTCGTCTCCACCTTCCACCTGCGGGATTCCGCATAGTGGACATACATTCTGTAAATCTCTGCCGCAAACAGAGCGGACTCATCTCCGCCTACTCCGGCTCTGATCTCCATGACTACGTTACGTTCATCGTTTTTATCCCTGGGCAAAAGCAGGATCTTCAGTCTCTGTTCCAGCTGCGATGCCTGAGTGCGTGACTCCGAGAGTTCACTCTTTAGAAGCTCCCGCATTTCCTCATCATTTTCCTCTCCCAGCATCTGTAGGGATTCTTCCTCTGTCTGTTTCGCCGCCTTATAAGCCTTGTAGGTCTCAACGATGGGTGTCAGATCGCTCTGCTCCTTCATCAGAAGGCGGAACCTGTTCTGATCACCCGCCACCCGGGGACTGGCAAGCTCACTCAATATTTCTTCAAAACGAATCAGCAGATCTTCTAATCTGTCAAACATGTAAACCTCCCGCACACCACTCTGTCCAGACCGGCATAATCCTGTATAACCTTCACTTCCGCAAAACCGCTGTCCTTCATCAGACGGCTTACAGCCTCTCCCTGGTCATACCCGATCTCAAAATACAGACGGGTGCCTCCTTTTGCAAATGCTCCGATCCCTGACAGAATCTCTTCATAATATAATAGACCGTCTTCTCCGCCATCTAAGGCCAGTACCGGTTCATGATTCTTTACCTCCGGCATCAGCTCTTTTATAACATCTGTTTTTATATATGGCGGATTTGCCACGATGATATCAAATTTCCCTTCTGCCTTTTCCAGCAGATCGCTTTCTAAAAATATCGCACGTTCTTTTAATTCCAGCAAAGCTGCGTTTTCTTCCGCAATCTCAATGGCCTTGGGCGATATTTCCAGCCCGACCCCGATCGAGTCATTGGAATAATGCAAAAGACTCAGCAGAATGCATCCACTGCCGCTGCAGATATCCAGGATGCGGCTTCCGTCAAAGGGTTCGCGCATCACTTCCTCCACCAGAATCTCCGTATCCTGCCTGGGAATCAGCACATTTTCATTGACCGAAAAGCTCAGTCCCATGAAGGATTGGCGTCTCGTGATATACTGTAAAGGGACCCTTTTTGCTCTTTTTGCAAGATATTCTTCATATTTTGCGCCATTATCCTGACTAACCTCCAGATCGGGGTGGGCAAAAAGCGTATTTCGCTCCTGTCCCGTTACAAACTCCAAAAGGAGCCTGGCATCCACCGCCGCCTCTTCAATTCCGGCTTCCGACAGGATCTTTTCTCCCCGTCTGTACAAATCTCCGTATCTCATATATTTCCAATCATCAGTTATTTATTATCTGTTTCCGGTTCTTCTTTTGCTTCATCTTTCACTTCTTCGGAATCTTCTGTTTCTTCTTTTTCTTCTGTTTCTTCTATATTTTCTATATCTTCTATTTCTTCTATTTCTTCCAGCTCTTCCCTCAGGCTTTGAGCCTCCTCTACATCATAGTCATAATTTTCCTTTAAAAACGCTTTCCAGTCAAACACTTTTTCCACCGCAGCAATGGCCACCTCGATCATGGATTCGTCAGGTTCCCTGGTGGTCAGTCGCTGCAGCCACAATCCGGGAGCCGACAGGATCTGTACCAGAAAGAAATCCGTCTTGCCTGCAAGAGCGATCAGCTCATAAGAGATCCCTGCGATCACCGGTATCAACAGCAGTCTGAGTAACAGTCTGAGAACAGGCTGATCCACTCTGATAAAAAAGAAAAGAATAATGCTCACCAGCATGACAAATAACAGGAAACTGGTTCCGCACCGTTTATGATAACGGCTGCTCTTTTTAACGTTTCCCACGTTCAGTTCCCATCCCCGCTCAACACAGTTGATGCATTTATGCTCTGCGCCGTGATACTGAAACACTCTTCGGATATCCTTGATCCTGGTGATCAGGATAATATAGAGTAAAAAGATAGCCAGGCGGATCAGTCCCTCAAACAGCGCCAGCAGATTCTCTCCTGCCACAACCCTGGACAGATACTGGGCAAGAAAATAAGGAAGGACGATAAACAGTCCGATGGCTACCGCTACCGAAAACACCACCACCGCACCGCTGAGAACTTTTTCTGCCGCTTCTCCAAAGCCTTTTTCCATGACTTTGTCTACCGCTGTCGGCTCATCCTCCTCTTCGGCAAAATAATCCGCAGATACATTCAGAGCCTTCATGCCTGTCACAAGGGAATCCACAAAATTAATCGCGCCGCGAATAAAGGGAACCTTCCGGATGCCTTTTTTCTCTACGTTTTTCTGCGGGATCGTCTGAACCTCGATTCGTCCGTTATTCTTGCGAACAGCCACAGCGCAGGCATCCCTGTTTTTCATCATAATGCCCTCAAGGACGGCCTGTCCCCCTATGCCGCTGTAACATACTTTTCTCTTTGCCAATTCCGTCTCCTTTTTCCTGAATGTAAAGAAAGGGCTGAGACATTCATCTCAGCCCTGCTTGTCATAAACCTATTTACTGACAACACCGTATTTCCTGTTGAACTTATCAATACGTCCGTCTGCTCTGGCTGTCTTCTGCTGTCCCGTATAGAACGGATGACATTTGGAACAGATCTCGACGTGGATCTCCGGCTTCGTAGAGCCGGTAACAAATGTATTACCGCAGTTACAGGTCACGGTAGCCTGATAATATTCAGGATGGATTCCTTCTCTCATGATTTTCACCTCTTTATATCAGATTTAGCACTTGGCTATGTTTTCACAAACAGCTTAATCATTGTAGCACGGACTTTCCTGCTTGGCAAGGCTTTTTTCAAAAAATAATAGTCCGGCAGTTATTGATTTTGACAGTCTAATCGGCTACAATAGAGTCCGAGTCTATCAATCAAGGGAGGAATACCATGACAAACAGTGAAAAAGCCCTGATGCTCCATGAGCAGTGGCAGGGAAAACTCAATACCGTATCCAAGGCACCCGTAAACAGCCGCGAAGATCTGGCTCTGGCCTATACCCCCGGTGTGGCGGAACCCTGTAAGGTGATCGCCGAAAATCCGGAGGCTGCCTATCAATATACCATGAAATCCAATACCGTAGCTGTTATTTCCGACGGCAGCGCCGTTTTGGGTCTGGGCAACATCGGCGCCCTGGCTGCCATGCCCGTAATGGAAGGCAAATGCGTACTCTTCAAGGAATTCGGAGGCGTCAATGCAGTTCCCATCTGTCTCGATACCCAGGATACCGAAGAGATCATCAAAGCCGTGACCTATCTGGCGCCCAATTACGGCGGCATCAATCTGGAAGATATCAGCGCTCCCCGTTGCTTTGAGATCGAGAAAAGGCTGAAGGAGACGCTTCCGATCCCCGTTTTTCACGATGACCAGCACGGCACCGCCATTGTGGTTCTGGCCGGCATCATCAACGCATTAAAGATTGTAAAAAAAGAGCCCGCCGACTGCAAGGTAGTGATCAACGGTGCCGGCAGCGCCGGAGTTGCCATTGCCAAGCTCCTTCTGACCTATGGCTTTGTCAATGTCCTGCTGTGCGACAGAACCGGCGTTATATATAAAGGAAGAGAACATCTGAACTGGGCCAAAGAGGAACTGGCCGAGATTTCCAACCCGAATGGCGAGACCGGTTCTCTTGCCGATGTTATGAAGGGCGCGGATATCTTTATCGGCGTTTCCGCACCGGGTGTTGTAACAAAGGAGATGGCTGCCGGCATGAACCGGGATGCTATCCTCTTTGCACTTTCCAATCCCGTACCTGAGATCATGCCGGATGAGGCCAAAGCTGCCGGTGTGCGGATCATCGGTACCGGTCGTTCCGATTTCCCGAATCAGGTGAACAATGTAGTCGCCTTTCCCGGCATCTTCAAAGGAGCCCTGGAAGGCCGCGCTCCGCAGATCACGGAAGAAATGAAGCTGGCTGCCGCAAAGGCGCTGGCCGGTCTGATAACAGACGATATTTTAGATGAAGACCACATCATCCCCGAAGCTTTCCACCCCGCAGTTGCGGACGTTGTGGCCGAAGCTGTCAAGGCGCTGATCTGATGACAGCAAATGGCGCTTACCAGACCTTATATAAAGTCATTGTCCTGTATATCCTGTCCCGCGTGGACGAGCCTCTGACCAGAACCCAGATCTCAGACTTCATGCTGGAACGGGATTATACGGACTATCTGACGCTGCAGACCGTTTTTGCGCAATTGTCGGAAAACGGTCTTATCGCAGAAAAAAAAGCGCACAACCGCACGCTTTTGATGTTGACGGATGAGGGAAATGCCACGCTTTCCATGTTTGCCAGCGAACTGACCGACGAGATCCGGCGGGATATCGATTCCTATCTGAAATCCCACGCCAAAGCGCTGAAGCAGGCCTGCAGCATCACCGCCGATTATCACAAAACTGCCGGAGGGAGCTACGCAGCCAATCTGGCGATCCGCGAAAGGCGCGATACGCTCCTGTCTCTGACGCTGTCGCTGCCGGACGAAGAACTGGCCCGCAACATCTGTGATAACTGGACATCACGTCACGAAGAAATCTATGCTCTGTTAATGGATAAGCTGATGTAAGTGACACATCCTCAGAGGGCGGAGGCATCTTTGTCTTTGATATCATCCATGTATTCACGAATCTTCTTTTCATACCCATTCTCTCCGGGTTCGAAAAATACCTTTCCCACAAGTTCATCCGGCAGATATTGTTGGTTTACATAATGCTTTGGAAACTCATGGGGATAGAGATAATCGAATCCGTGCCCCAGCTTGGCGGCTCCTTTATAAGAGGCATCCCGAAGATGCAGAGGCACAGGCAGATTACCGGTTTCCTCCACGCATTTAAGCGCCTTATTGATCCCCATATAACCGGCATTGCTCTTGGGTGCACAGGCCACATAAACCGCCGCTTCGGCCAGAATGATCCTGGCCTCCGGCATACCGACCCTTTCCACGGCAAGGGATGCCGAAACAGCCACCTGGAGTGCATTCGGATCAGCCATACCCACATCCTCCGACGCACAGATGATGATGCGTCTTGCAATAAACGTGACGCTTTCTCCCGAATAGAGCATTTTGGCCAGATAGTACAGCACCGCATCAGGATCCGAACCTCTCATGCTCTTGATAAAAGCGGAAATGGTGTCATAATGGTTATCTCCGTCTTTATCGTAACGAACGGCTCTTTTCTGGATACATTCCTGCGCCACCGCAAGGGTGATATGAATGATCCCATCTTCATCCCTTTTGGTCGTCTTGACTCCCAGCTCTATGGCATTTAAACCGCGCCTTGCATCACCGCCTGACAGATCTGCCAGAAATTCCAAAGCGTCCTCATCGATCTGCGCCTTATAGCCTCCCAGCCCCTTTGGGGAATTCAGTGCACGCAGGATCAGCTTCCTGATATCCTCTCCGGTCAATGGCTTCAGCTCGAAAATAACGGACCTGGACAAAAGTGCGGGATTTACCTCAAAATACGGATTCTCCGTAGTGGCTCCGATCAGGATCAGGGTTCCGTCTTCAACAAAGGGCAGCAGATAGTCCTGCTGCGATTTGTTAAACCGATGGATCTCATCTATGAACAGGATCGTTTTTTTGCCATACATCCCCTTGGCTGAGGCGGCTTTTTCCACCACCTCCTCCATATCCTTTTTTCCGGCCGCAGTGGCATTGATCTGCATAAACTCGGCCTTGGTGGTATGCGCTATCACTCTGGCAATGGTGGTTTTGCCCGTTCCGGGCGGTCCGTAAAACAACACGGATGAGAGCTGATCTGCGGCGATCGCCCTGTACAGCAGGGAATTTTCGTTCAGGATGTGCTCCTGTCCGACGATCTCTTCCAGTGTCTGCGGTCTCATTCTGGCCGCCAGCGGCGACTCCGTCTCCTTGTTTTTTTCATTCACATACTCAAACAGATCCATATATTCTTTCCCTTTCTCAGATCCTCCCAAGCTTTTCCATCGTCTTGTGGATAATCAGTCTGACTTTGTCGGTCATTTCAGGTTTTACCATATAGTACACATAGCTTTCTATGACATCCGCGTCGGTAAAAGTGCGGCCATCCAGTTTAAAATGTCTGAACCCCGCATCATAATATCGTCCGTAGAGATCCTCTACCGTCACAAAGCTTCTGTTTTCCATGAATCCGTAAAAGTCCCGATTGATGGCCCTGCACCCCGGAAACTCCGGTTCTCTGCCCTCCAGTTGTGCTTTTGCCGCCTCCTCATAATGCTCTGCCGACCTCGGGCAATCGTCCATACAGAAAGAATCCGTCAAAATCTCCAGCCTCTCTTTTCCCTCCATGGAAAAAAGCTCTTCTGTATTGTTCAGGGATTTATAGGCCACCACCAGCTTGTAATCCTTTTTCAGCTCCTGCGACAGCTCTGTCACATTTCTGATCTGTTTGGTCGTGGAAGAAATCAGCGGAATATCGGGATATTCCCTTCTCAGGTACTCTTCCAGCAAAGGAGAATTGACCAGTACTTCACACAAGCCGCCGTGCTTTAGCCCCAGTTCAAGACAGCTGTTGCAAAAAGGATCCTTCAGATGCTCCCCGGTCAGATAGGGGTTGGTAAAGGTAAACCGCAGTCTGATCCCCCGCTTTGCAAACTCCCCGATGACATAATCAGCCTGCTCCGTGTCACAACTGCCCAGCAGAGTCCTGCCGCCGTTCCAGACAGCGCCCGGAAACGAGCCGTAAACAGCTCCGATCCCGATATTCTCATAAAAAGCTTCCGGGTATTTTTCCATCAGCTGATACACAGTAAGCTGCATATGCATCCGATCGAAAAACCCCGGAAGATAAAAAAAGATCCGATCTTTCATTGTACTTCCTTACACTTCTGCCAGATTCATGGCACCAATATAGATCTCTTCAAATTCATACACCTCGGCCAGATTGATCACTTCCGCCTGCTTGCGAATCCCTTCCGCCGGATCGGAATAAGGATTTTTCCGACAGGAAAGACCGTATTCCACCGCCCCTGCCAAAGCTGTATTTCCGACAGCCACCGTTTTATCCTTGAGCTTTGCCGGCAAAAGACCGATTCTGCAGGCGCTTTCCACATCCAGGAAATAACCGAATCCACCCGCCAGATAAACCCTGTCGATATCTTCAAAATCTATCCCTGCCTTGTGGCAAAGGATCGAAATCCCTGCATAAACAGCGGCCTTGGCTACCTGAATGCTGCGGATATCCTCCTGACGGATCAACACGCCATCCACGGAAACACCGTTTTTGAAATACTCTTCCCTGAAAAGACCCGTCTCATCGATCATGCCCTTTGACAAAAGTGTCGCAATGATTCTGATCATATCGGTCCCGGGTGTATTCGCATTGGCTCCGCCTTCAAAAGCGGGTCCGGCGCTGGTGGCCGTAGCCCAGATCCTGTCGCCCTTCAGAAGTGCCATCTCCCCATTGGTACCCAGATCCACAAAAAGAACATTTCTGTCACCGTCTGAATCCTTTGACTCTGCTTCAGCCTCGCGCTTCATGCAGGCCAGCAAACCGGCCGTAATATCTCCTCCCACAAAGGCTGACAGCCCCGGCAGGAAGATGGTCCTGATATGCGCTATATCCGTTTCAATCTTATCCAGACTTGTAGCAGAGTACGGCGCTTTTGACAATTCTGTCACATCTATTTCGTTGTAAAGATATGTCATGGTAGTATTGCAGGCCACCACGATCAGTTCCGGCGAAAATCCCGCAAAGAGCCATTTGTCGATCTCGCCGTCCAGACAATACCGGACACACTCGGCCAGAAGAACATCATCCCCCATGAGTGCCTGCGTAATGCGGCTCATGACATCTGCACCGAAGCGTCTCTGCGGATTCAGGGTCTTGTATGTATCTATGACCCGTCCGGTATTGATCTCTATCAGCTGCATCACGATGGTTGTCGTCCCCAGATCCACCACAACCATGGTGTCTCCGAAATCGGAAGGGGACACCCGCACCAGGACCAGTGAATCCATCTGTCCGCCGGCCGTTTCCTGATCAAGCTGTTCTCCCGGAAAAACGGTCCGATCCACAATCTCGATCTGTTCATCATCAAAGCAGAATTCCACAATGCAGTTTTGCTGCGGTCTGGCCATGCAGGCCAGTCTGTATCCTTCTCTCAATGCTGCAGGCGTAAAAAGCCTCCGGTCCGTCGCCGTAGGCATTGTCGCTCCCATGATGAATCTGACAGCGCATCTGCCGCAGGTTCCGTTTCCGCCGCAGCCGCTGATAGCCGCCTGTTTTTCTTCACTCAGCACAGAAAGAACATTTTCTCCCCTCTTGAGAGAAAATGTTCCTTCACCTTTGATCACAATCTGAATATTATCCATAGAATCCACCCCATTGAAAACCCTTCGCTCTCTTATGCGTAACCCTCTTTAACTTCACTTTCAGCTTACCACAATTTGGGATTTTTGAGAAGTGGCATCCTGTGTATTGTTGTGAATTATTCGCTTTTCCCCTTGATTCGGGCTACCAGTCTGCCCTTTTCCTCATCTTCGTCACCGGCTCCACCGGATTCCAAATCTATGACAATAGTGTCATCAGCGCCCAGCCTCTGATCTTCAAGGATCAGTCTCGCCGCAAGGGTCTCTACATATTTCTGGACATACCGTTTCAGCGGTCTGGCCCCATAAACAGGATCATAGCCCTCCTGCGCCACAAATTCCCCGGCCTTTTCGGTCAGTTCGAGGGAAAGCTGCCTGTCTGCCAGGCGCCTGTTCAGATCCCTGATGGTCAGGTCTATGATGTGTGTGATATTATCCCTGGTCAGCGGTTTGAACAGGATCGTCTCATCCAGCCGGTTCAGAAATTCCGGTCTGAAATGCGCTCTGAGTTCCTCCATCACAGCCTCCTGCGCTTCCGGAAGGATGTCTCCGCTCTCGGAGATGCCTTCCAGCAGATGCGGTGCGCCGATATTGCTGGTCATGATCAGGATCGTGTTTTTAAAGTCCACGGTCCTGCCCTGGGAATCGGTGACTCTTCCGTCATCCAATACCTGCAGCAGAACATTGAACACATCCGGATGTGCCTTTTCGATCTCGTCAAACAGGATCACGCTGTAGGGTTTTCTTCTGACCGCCTCGGTCAGTTGTCCGCCCTCTTCATATCCCACATATCCCGGAGGTGCTCCGATCAGTCTGGATACGGCATGTTTCTCCATATATTCGCTCATATCGATCCGAACCATATTGTTTTCGTTGTCAAAAAGACTTTCAGCCAGAGCCTTGGCCAACTCTGTCTTGCCCACGCCGGTGGGGCCGAGAAACAGGAAGGAACCGATGGGTTTTGACGGATCCTTGATCCCCGCTTTGGATCTGAGGATGGATTCGCTGACAAGTGTGACGCCTTCATCCTGTCCGATGACACGCTTATGCAATTCTTCATCAAGATGCAATGTCTTATTTCTCTCGCTTTCCGTCAGCCTGGAGACGGGAATCCCCGTCCAGCGGGAAATGATCTTGGCGATCTCTTCATCATTGACGTTTTCATGCACCAGACTTCTGTCCTTGCTGCCGCTCTTTTCCTCAGCCTCTTCCAGTTGTTTGCGAAGCTGCGGTAATCTGCCGTATGACAGTTCTGACACTTTTTCCAGGTCATTGGCTCTTTGCGCCATTTCAATCTCGTTGTTGACCTGTTCGATCTCCTCTCTGATCCCGCTGAGCCGACCGACCTCCTGTTTCTCATTTTCCCAGGTAGCCCTTTGGGAATCGAACTGCTCCTTCAGTTCGGCAAGCTCCTTTTGCAGACTCTCCAGTCTCTCTGCGGACAGCTTGTCATCTTCTTTTTTCAGTGCCGTCTCCTCGATCTGAAGCTGCATGATCCGTCTGCTCATCTCATCCAGCTCTGCCGGCATGGAATCCAGCTCCGTTTTGATCATGGCACAGGCTTCGTCCACCAGATCAATCGCCTTATCCGGCAGAAACCGGTCGGAAATATATCTGTTGGAAAGAGTGGCTGCGCTGACCAGCGCATTATCCAGGATCTTGACGCCGTGATATACTTCATAGCGCTCCTTCAGCCCGCGGAGAATGGAAATGGTCTCTTCCACGGAGGGCTCATCCACCAGCACAGTCTGAAATCTTCTCTCCAATGCCGGATCTTTCTCGATATACATTCTGTACTCATCCAGCGTGGTCGCTCCGATGCAATGCAGCTCGCCCCTGGCCAGCATGGGCTTGAGCATATTCCCCGCATCCATGGCTCCTTCCGTCTTGCCTGCTCCCACGATCAGATGTAGCTCGTCTATGAACAAAATGATCTGTCCTTCGCTCTTTTTCACCTCTTCCAGAACGGCTTTCAGTCTTTCTTCAAACTCCCCTCTGTACTTGGCGCCTGCCACGAGGGCTCCCATATCCAGCGCAAAGATCTTTTTATCCTGCAAAGATCTGGGTACATCGCCTCTGACGATCCTCTGGGCCAGGCCCTCGACCACCGCGGTCTTGCCGACACCGGGCTCTCCGATCAGAACCGGATTGTTCTTGGTCTTTCTGGACAGGATACGGATCACATTGCGGATCTCGTCATCTCTGCCGATCACAGGGTCGAGTTTTTGATTTTTCGCCTTCTCCACCAGTTCCTGCCCGTATTTTTTCAGGGTATCATAGGTCGCCTCGGGATTGTCGCTGGTCACCCGCTGATTGCCCCTCACCGTGGACAAAGCCTGTAAAAAGCGCTCCATGGTCAGCCCATACTCGCCAAAGAGCTTTTTCATCTCACTGTTGGGTCTCTTGAGCATGGAGATCATCAAATGCTCCACGGATACATACTCATCTCCCATGGCTTTGGCCTCATCCTCTGCCATGACCAGCACCTCATTCAACTCCTTGCTCATATAGATCTGACCGCTGCCACTGACCTTGACACGCTTTTCAACCGCCTGTCTGCTCCTGTCCGTAAAATGCTCGACATTGATCTCCATTCTCTCAAGCAGTTTACATAACAAGCTATCCTCCATGGTCACCAGACTGTAGAGCAGATGTTCCTGATCAATCTCCTGGTTCCCGAATTCATAGGCCAGCTTTTCGCATCCGTTGACCGCTTCCACACTTTTTTGCGTAAACTTCGATATATTCACACTTCCCGCCTCCTTTTTACGTTGCGTTTATGCGCTATCTGTTCTACTTCAACTATAACACACTTTTCCTTTCTGTCAAGCACTCTTTACTTTTTCCCCAAAAAACATTATACTTTAACAAAAATAACCCGAAAGGAACAACAGACCATGAGCCAGAAAAAGATGGAGGCCTACAAAGAGGCCAAAAAGAACGTCAAAAACATTCGTAAAAAAGAAAAACGCAACCGCGTGATCGGCTACATCGTCGGTATACTCTGTGCCGCCGTCCTGATCGCCGGATCCGTTTTCCTGATCTATTATACCAACGTCATCAAGCCTCAACAGGAAGCTGCTGCCACCGAAGACGTGACGGAGGATGACGATTCCACAGCCATCGAAAGCATCACTCTGGATGGGAATGCCGACGCAACTGCTGCTGACGACAGTACTGAATGATACCTGTATCTGTGCTCTTTTCGCAAATCTGCCCCGCAGAACTTCTCCCTGCGGGGCTTGCTTTTTCTCTTTTTTATGCGCCGAAATACCTCACGCCTGCCTCAAATATCTTCATATCCTGCTCGCCGACAATATTGACGGCCACGTGTTCTCCGCGTCGTTCCGCATGAGCCATCTTGCCAAGACACCGTCCATCCGGTGAGGTGATACCCTCGATCGCTTCAAAACTACCGTTGATATTCCATTCCTCATCCATTGATACTCTGCCCTCAGGGTCGCAATAGCGTGTTGCAACCTGTCCTTTGGCAAAGAGCTCATCGATCCATTCCTTTGGTGCCACAAACCGCCCTTCTCCGTGACTGGCCGGACACACATAGGTCTCTCCCAACTGTGCCAGCGACAACCAAGGAGACAGATTGGAGACCACTTTGGTATATGCCATTTTGGAAATATGTCTGCCGATGGTATTATAGGTCAGTGTCGGTGACGTTTCATCCTGTCCCACGATCCTGCCATGCGGTACCAGCCCCAGCTTGATCAGCGCCTGGAATCCGTTGCAGATCCCCAGTGCCAGACCATCGCGCTTCTGAAGCAAATCCTCCACTGCTTCCTTGATCTTTTCATTTCTGAATGCCGTCGCAAAGAATTTTGCTGACCCGTCCGGTTCATCACCGGCGGAAAAGCCGCCGGGGAACATGATCATCTGCGCCTGTCCGATGGCTTTTTCAAATTCCTTCACACTGTCCCTGATATCTTCAGGACCACCGTTCCTGAATACCTTGACAATGGTGTCGGCACCCGCTTTTTCAAACGCCTTTGCCGAATCATATTCACAGTTCGTTCCCGGAAATACCGGTATGAACACGGTAGGTTTTGCCACCCTGGATTTGCAGATATAGACTCCACCTTTTTCTTTCTGATCAAAGATCCTGTCTTCCAGGGCTTCTTCTCCCTTGCAGGCTTTTGTCGGGAAGATGGGCTCAAGGGTTCCCTTCCAGGCCGCCAGTGCTTCCTCATCGGTCAATACCGCTTCTCCGATCCTGAATCCTTCACCTTCTCCCAGAATTTCCGCCACTACTGTCACTTTGCCATCGGGCAATTCCCATGAAGTGGCATCTTCCGCTTTCATTTCCACCAGAATATCTCCCAGCCTGTTTGCAAACAGTTCCTCCGGCTGTAGCTGTACACTCTCTGTGTCAAAGCTCAGGCCGAACCGGTTGCCAACGGCCATATGAACCGCCGCCGCAAAAATGCCATAGCTGTCAATTGCATAGGCCGCAGCGATCTTTCCTTCCTTTTCTTTTTTCAGGATCTCTTCATAGATTCCCTTCACCTTTTCATAATCAGGCAGCCCGTATTCCGTTTTGGGAAGTGAGATCCACACCAGCCTGTTTCCCGCCTTTTTGCACTCCGGCGTAACAATATCTCCCGCCTTTGCTGTGTCCACTGCAAACGACACCAGTGTCGGCGGAACGTCTATATCATTAAAGGTACCGCTCATGCTGTCCTTCCCGCCAATGCTGGGAAGTCCAAATCCCAGCTGCGCATCCAGGCTTCCCAGAAGTGCCGCAAAAGGCTGGCTCCAGCGCTTGCTGTCCGTGCTCATCCTTCTGAAATACTCCTGAAAAGTGAAGCGCACCTTTTTGTAATCTCCGCCTGATGCCACGATCTTGGACAGGGAGGCGAGCACTGCATATATTGCGCCGTGATACGGACTCCAACTGGAGAGATAGGGATCAAAGCCATAGCTCATCATCGTCACCAGATCTGTTTTTCCTTGCAGAGCCGGCAGCTTGGCCACCATGGTCTGAATCTCACCCAACTGATATTTGCCGCCGTAAGGCATCGTGACCGTTCCCGCGCCGATGGAGGAATCGAACATCTCCACCAGGCCTTTCTGGCTGCACACATTCAAATCTGCCAGCGTATCCTTCATCGCTGCCCTGACGTCGCCCTTTTTCAGATCTTCGCCAACAATCTCAATGGCATTTTTTTCAAAATAATCGTCTTCCCGTCTCGGCGCATCCACAAAGACCCCTGTTTCCTGGTGCGCACCGTTGGTATCCAGAAATGCCCTGGACAGATTGACGATCTCTTTTCCTCTCCACAAAAGCACCAGTCTGGGCTCTTTCGTCACCACCGCTACCCTGGTGGCTTCCAGATTTTCCTCATGGGAATACTTCATAAATTCAGCCTCGTCCGCTGGATCCACCACAACTGCCATTCTCTCCTGGGATTCGGAGATTGCCAGTTCCGTGCCGTCCAGACCGGCGTATTTCTTGGGCACTTTATCCAGTTCGATATGAAGGCCGGGGGCCAGCTCGCCGATCGCTACCGACACACCGCCGGCACCGAAATCATTACACTTTTTGATCAGTCTGCTGACTTCCGGTCTGCGAAACAGACGCTGCAGCTTTCTCTCGGTAGGCGCATTTCCTTTTTGTACCTCTGCGCCGCAGGTCTCTATGGATGAGGTGGTATGCACCTTGGAAGATCCTGTCGCACCGCCGCAGCCGTCGCGCCCTGTCCTTCCGCCCAGCAGGATGATTACATCTCCGGGGTCGGAATTGCCGCGGATCACATTTTCACGCGGTGCAGCGCCCATAACCGCTCCGATCTCCATACGTTTTGCCACATAATCGGGGTGATAGATCTCCTTGACATATCCGGTGGCCAGACCGATCTGGTTGCCGTAGGACGAGTAGCCGTCAGCCGCTCCCTTTACTAGTTTTTTCTGCGGCAGTTTACCGGCCAATGTCTTCTCTGCCGGAACAGTCGGGTCCGCAGCTCCGGTGATCCTCATCGCCTGATATACGTAACCCCTTCCCGAAAGAGGGTCCCTGATCGCACCGCCCAGACATGTAGCTGCGCCGCCAAAGGGTTCTATCTCCGTGGGATGATTGTGTGTCTCATTCTTGAAAAAGATCAGCCATTCTTCCGTTTTTCCTTCAAACTCCACCGGCACAACGATAGAGCAGGCATTGATCTCATCCGACTCCTCCATGTCCTGAAGCTTGCCTTCGCTCTTCAGCTTCTTCATGCCCATCAGCGCCAGATCCATCAGACAGATGAATTTGTCATCTCTCCCCTTGTACAAGACCTCTCTGGCATCCAGATATTGATGATAAGTCTCCTCCATTCTGGGTCTGTAGTAGCCGTCCTCAAAGGTCACTTCCTTTAATTCCGTGGAAAAAGTAGTGTGGCGGCAGTGATCGGACCAGTAGGTATCAAGTACCCGAATCTCGGTCATGGTAGGTTCTCTGTGCTCTTCTGTCTTAAAATAATTCTGAATATGCTGAAAATCCTTAAATGTCATGGCCAGGGAAAGGGAATCATACAAGGTCCGAAGCTCCTCCTTAGAATGTGTCAGGAAGCCTCCCAGCACCGCCACATCATCCGGTTCCGCGTAACTATCCTGAAGTGTCTCAGGTTTTACGTCGGAGGTTTCTCTTGAATCCACGGGATTGATGCAATAGCTCTTGATCTTTTCAAATTCTTCATCCGATACGGCGCCTTCCAAAATATAAGTAACAGCCGTTTTTATAATAGGATCTTCGTTTTCATCCAGGAACTGGATGCACTGGATCGCCGAATCGGCTCTCTGATCGAACTGTCCCGGGAGATATTCCACGGAGAAAACCCTGTCCTCCTTTGACGCCGGAACAGTTTCCGGATACAGGATGTCCACCGGCGGCTCGGAAAACACCGATCTGCACGCCTTCTCAAACACATCATCCGAAATGTTCTCCACATCATAGCGGATCAGCATCCTGACCTTTTTCAACCCTCCGACACCCAGATAGCTCCCCAGATCCTCCAAAAGAGCAGTGGATGCGCCGGCATAATCCGGCTTTTTTTCAACATAGATTCGTCTGACCAATGACATGATAAAGTCCTCCATTCACATATCCTGATTTCATCTGTCTCTAACTGTCTCTCATACATACAAAGATATTTTATCTAATATGAAATATCTTTTCAACAGCTTTTCTTTCTTTTTGAACAATTCGCCAGTTATTTAACCCCTTATGTGGTAGTTAACATATCTCACAGGCACAATATATAGTTGTATCGTTATGAATTACAATATACCGGGAAATTTAGGATCGGTTTATGTTATCTTTCGAATTTAAAGACCTTATGTAAACCGGAGATAAGTTGTCATGTGCTATTTATCAATATCTTGAAATTGACCGTCAAAGTTAATCCACAGGTGTCGGTTCCTGAAACAGAACGTCATAATCTCTTTTTCATTCCTGATAAAGAACTCGCAAAGATTTAAAATATGCAAAATTCCGTCCCAACCGACACTCGTGTTACAACGTATGTTATTTTTGATATCCGCCTCACGGGGTTTTCCCTTGGTTAACATTTTATTGACCACAATATTTTGTGGTTTGCAAAAAACATAATTATTATCCGGTTTTGGTAGCTATCCTTGTATTGCCGTATATTTCACAGGATTTAATCATAGTATAATTTCAGCTATTTTATCTTATGTATACTGTTCTTATGTCGACTTAATTCGGTATCGCCGGTTATATTATATATGTTATTCCACCGCCCCGTTTTTAATGCCGTGCGTAATTTTTCGTATTGCCGGTACTATATCTTGATTCGGTAACTTTCGTTTCTTATTCGTTATAGCTGTTCTATTCGATTTATTATAAACCAATGTTATATTTTTTATATTCAATCTACCACAGATGTAGGCCAAAACAGGGAGGAGAGCCCATAGAAACTGGCAAAAACAGGGAAGAGGGCCCATAGAAACTGGCAAAAACAGGGAAGAGAGCCCATAGAAACTGGCCAAAAAAAGCAGGAAGGTCCGTAGAAACCGGCAAAAAAAGGAAAAGAAGGTCGCGAACAGCGAAACAGAAACGAAAAAAAGGAAGAAGCGGCTGACAGCAAAAAAAAGAAGGAAAGGGCAAGAAGGCGGCCGACAAAAAAGATAGCCGAAAAAGAGAAACAGAAGTGCAAAAAAAATGAAAAAAAGAGCCCGCTACGAAAGTAACGGGCTCTGCCTTTACATGTTGTCTTTATATGTTATGCTGCTATCATTCAAATACCGACATATCTCCAAACAGCGCGGCGGCCTTCTGCATCCCCTGCGCAAATTGCGAATCAAGAATCCCCTGATAATCTGAACTCTCTCCCTGTTTCAGCGGATTCAGATTTTCAATCGAAGCCTTCTGCAGATCCTCCGTCCCCAGCCTCCTTTTGGTCAGATCGTCATCGTCAATCTCTTTGATCGGACTCAGGCTGGCAGCCGAGAGGGTATTTGTATTGTAGATATACGGTCTGTATGCTGCGATTGCACCAATTCCCATATCTCTCTCCCTCCTTCTTTCATGCGCTCCTGCAACGGGAGTACAGGTTTGCTGCGCCGGCTTTATGCGACCGAAAGCCGCATACTCCTTACTACATAATTTTATCGGCATATCCCGATGAAAACTTTAGCTTATTTAGGCAAAGCAGTGACAGAAATTACATATTTTGCCTGCCATCATGATGTTTCAAGCCCCAGCAATGTGTCGATATACTTATAGATTTCTTCTCTGCCCGCCTTTGTTTCCGCGCTATACGGAAAGAGCAGGCCCTCTTTAGGCATTTTCAGAGTCTCTCTGATGGTTTTCACCGCCCCGGCCACCTGGCTGCGCTTCAGCTTATCCAGTTTCGTCGCGATGATCACCGGCTCAAAGCCGTTATACCGGATCCACTCATACATCTCAATGTCGTTTGCCCCGGGTTTATGGCGGATATCGATCAGCAGAAACACCGCCGCAAGCTGCTTTGAAGTATGCAGATATTTTTCTATCATTTCGCCCCATCCGGCTTTCACCTTTTGGGATGCGGTAGCATATCCATATCCCGGGAGATCTACAAAATAGCAGTCGCTATTTACCCGATAATAATTGATCGTCTGTGTCTTGCCGGGAGCAGAGGAGGTCCTGGCGAGGGACTTCCTGTTCATCAGCCCGTTGATCAGCGAAGACTTGCCCACATTGCTTTTTCCCGCAAAGGCAATCTCAGGCATCGTATTATGAGGAAGCTTGCTCGTTACGCCGCATACAGTTTCCAGCGAAACTTCTTTGATGATCATTTTTTCTTATCCTCTTTTGTTAATGCATTGTCCAAAACCTGCTCCATATGTGACACACAGATTATATTTAATCCCGATTTAATTTCTTCGTCAATTTCAAACAGGTCAGGCTTGTTGTCTTTCGGTACGAGAACAGTTGTTATTCCTGCCAGTTTCGCAGCCAGCATTTTTTCCTTCAGGCCACCGATGGGAAGCACTCTGCCTCTCAACGTCACTTCACCCGTCATTGCCACGTCAGCCCTGACGGGAATGCCGCTGACGCAGGACAAAATCGCAGTCGACATCGTCACGCCTGCGCTGGGGCCATCCTTTGGCACGGCTCCCTCCGGTATATGAATATGAATATCATGTTTTTCAAAAAAATCCTCCGGAATATTGTAGCCGGTGCTGATGCTTCGGACGTAGGAAAGTGCCGTCATTGCTGATTCCTTCATCACATCGCCCATCTGCCCCGTCAGTCTCAGTTCTCCCTTGCCGGGCATATGATTGACCTCAATTTCCAGCGTCACG
>CAJOOZ010000025.1 GCA_905236705.1 uncultured Lachnospiraceae bacterium
GCTACGATCTCTTTGATCTCAGCATTCAGCTTCACGATGTCGATCTTCTCTCTGGTATCCTCAGCCTCGACATAGGAGCTGACAGACAGATTATAATCCTGCTCTTTTACTTCATCATAAGATGCCAGATGGCACAGGTATTCGATATCTTCTCTTCCGGTAAAAGCATCTACGATATGGTCTATATTCTCCGCAGTCAGCTTATTATTGTTAGTCACCTTTACACATTCATTGCTTGCATCTATGAAAAGAATCTTGTTATCAGCCTTGCCTTTTTTCATTACCATGATGCAAGTAGCAATGGATGTACCGAAGAACAGATTACTCGGTAGCTGTATCACGCAGTCCACATAGTTATTATCGATCAGATATTTCCTGATCTTCTGTTCTGCACCGCCACGGTACATGATCCCCGGGAAGCATACGATAGCAGCCACACCATTTGGCGCAAGCCATGAAAGCGAATGCATGATAAATGCAAGATCCGCTTTACTTTTCGGTGCAAGGACACCTGCCGGAGCGAATCTCGGATCATTGATCAGAAGCGGATTCTCGTTTCCCGCCCACTTGATGGAATACGGTGGATTGGACACGATCAGCTCGAACGGTTCATCATCCCAATGCTGAGGATTGGTAAGCGTATCCTCACACTCGATATCAAATTTATCAAAACCGATATCGTGAAGGAACATATTGATACGGCACAGGTTGTATGTAGTGATGTTGATCTCCTGTCCAAAGAAGCCTATCTCCACGGCATCCTTGCCAAGTATCTTCTCAGCCTTTAAAAGCAACGAACCTGAGCCACATGCCGGATCATATACCTTGTTGATGCTTCGCTTACCAACTGTTCCCAGGCGTGTAAGCAACTCCGAAACATCTGCGGGAGTGAAAAATTCTCCTCCGGACTTACCGGCATTTGATGCATACATGGTCATCAGGTATTCATATGCATCACCGAACGCATCTATATCATGATCCTTGACAGAACCAAGGTTCATGGCAGCCACACCGTCAAGAAGCTTTGAAAGTCTCTCATTACGTTTGGCCACCGTACCGCCCAACTTATTGCTGTTTACATCAAAGTCATCAAACAGACCGGCAAAACTGTTCTCGGATTCACTCCCTTTTGCGGAATCTTCAATGTTTCGGAAGACTTTTTCCAGTGTTTCATTCAGATTTTCATCATTTGCAGCTCTTTTCTGCACATTGCAGAACAGTTCACTCGGTAATATGAAGAAGCCTTTTTCTGACACCAGACCATCCCTGGCCTCCTCTGCATCCTGATCCGGCATATCCGCATAGCTGAATCCCTTATTACCGGCACTTTCCTCACCACTATCTATATATGCTGAAAGATTCTCAGAGATGTAACGATAGAACATGGTGCCAAGGACATAGTTCTTGAAGTCCCATCCGTCTACCGCACCGCGAAGCTCATCCGCGATCGCCCATATGGCACGATGAACCTCGTCTCTTTCCTTCTCTTTCTTGCTGTCAACAGCCATTTTACAGCCCTCCGTATCGGCTTATTTTTCGTGTTGTAACCTATAAATGCGTATAATAACCCACGTTACTTTAAGGATACCATAAGAAGCAAAAAAACACCAGCAAAACCATGGTTTACTGGTGTTTTTACACTTTTTTACATACTGAGTTGGAGGTCGTTACTTTTCTCATAAAAAGATCCCGCAAACGTCTTGTTTGCGGGACCTTCCTCTTGTTTTATGATGGATTTAGCAAACGCCCTGTGCGATCATTGCATCAACGACTTTCTTAAAGCCTGCAATGTTGGCACCAGCCACATAATCGCCTTCGAGGCCGTACTCCTTGGCAGCATCATCAATGTTGTGATAAATACCTACCATGATGCTCTTGAGCTTCTGATCAACCTCCTCAAAGCTCCAGGACAGTCTCTCTGAGTTCTGGCTCATCTCCAGAGCGGAAGTAGCCACGCCACCTGCATTGGCAGCCTTGCCTCCTACGAACCATACGCCGTTCTCCTGAAGATACTTTGTAGCCTCGATGGTGGTAGGCATATTAGCGCCCTCGCAAACAGCCTTAACGCCGTTTGCAACCAGAGCCTTTGCATCCTCAAGATTCAGCTCGTTCTGGGTTGCACAGGGAAGTGCGATATCAACCTTGATATTCCATACGCCGTGATCATCGGAGTTTGCTTTCTCATGATACTCAGCTGAGGAACGGGCTTTGGCATATTCGGACAGACGTGCTCTCTTCACTTCCTTCACTTCCTTAAGAAGTGCCACATCAATACCCTCGGGATCATAGATCCAGCCGGTAGAATCAGACAGGGTAACCACTTTGGCACCAAGCTGCTGTGCCTTCTCAGTTGCATAGATAGCCACATTACCGGAACCGGATACTGCTACAACC
The DNA here is from genome assembly GCA_905236705.1 of uncultured Lachnospiraceae bacterium. Classification (GTDB taxonomy): domain Bacteria; phylum Bacillota; class Clostridia; order Lachnospirales; family Lachnospiraceae; genus RGIG7926. Next base: position 2,395 of record CAJOOZ010000025.1, read on the forward strand.
TTGCCTTCCATGCTTTCACCATGGCACTTGATCAGCTCTTCCGTCAGATACAGAAGACCATAACCTGTTGCCTCTGTTCTGGCCAGTGAACCGCCATAGGAAAGACCCTTGCCGGTCAGAACGCCTTCATAAGTTCCTCTGATTCTCTTGTACTGACCGAACATAAAACCGATCTCACGGGCGCCTGTACCGATATCGCCTGCGGGAACATCCTCGTCAGCACCGATATATTTGGAAAGTTCTGTCATGAAGCTCTGGCAGAATCTCATGATCTCATTGTCGGATTTGCCCTTGGGATCAAAATCGCTTCCGCCCTTGCCGCCGCCGATCGGCAGTGTGGTAAGGGAATTTTTAAAGATCTGCTCGAAACCTAAGAACTTGATGATACCCAGGTTTACCGAAGGATGCAGTCTCAGACCACCCTTGTAGGGTCCGATCGCATTGTTGAACTGTACACGGAAACCTCTGTTCACCTGAACATTTCCGTTATCATCGATCCAGGGAACTCTGAACATGATCTGACGATCGGGCTCAGTGATCCGCTCAAGGATCGCAAGTTTTCTATATTTTTCCTCATCCTGCTCGATCACGGGACGCAGGGAATCAAGCACCTCTGTTACCGCCTGCAAAAATTCAGGCTGATCCGCATTTTTCTTTTGGACAATGTCCAGCACCTCATCAACATAAGACATTTCTAAGTACCTCCTTTGGTTTTTGAAATATTTTTTGGAATTCGGGACGCCTTTGCCCACTATCGAGAATTATACCTCATTCATTTTCATTTCACAAGAAAAAAACGTAATATTTAATTCCCGCGTTATTCAAAGGGGTATTTTACGCCGATCTGCCTGCGAATCTGATCCATGACGCGCATGATCCTCAGCGTTTCCTTATGGGGCATTTCCTTGCATTCTCTCTTTCGCCATTTCAGCGCCGACCTGACCGCTTTTACCTCATATTCATACCCCGAGATCTGACGGGGGCATTTTTTACGCAGCACCTTTCTGTATTCATTGTCATATACCGTTA
>CAJOOZ010000026.1 GCA_905236705.1 uncultured Lachnospiraceae bacterium
AGAGTAATAAAAGAAGGGTAATAAAAGAGGGCCCGGGAGGACATAATGACCAAACACGATTATCTGGATACCATCAGCAGGACCCTGAGCGGTCGTGTGAAACCGTCGGTTCAACAGGAGACGGTTCAATATTACAAGGAGTACATAGATGCCGAGATCGTCAAGGGAACGTCGGAGGATATGGTACTGGCGACGTTAGGAGATCCCAGACTTCTTGCAAGGACAGTGATCGCATCACAGCCGCAGCCTTACGGGGATGAGGCAGCTTTCAGGAACACATCGCTGGAAAAGGCAGTAAGGCGTCGGAATATGAAACGCATCCTGATCCTGGTGATCGCGGTGCTGGTACTGCTATTGGTGCTGGGACTGTTTTTTTCCGTGGTAATGAAGCTCTTGCCGATTCTGATTCCCGTGGGCGTTGTGTGGTATTTAACTCAGTCGGAGAAATTCCCCACCTCCAAGCGGTAGCGAAGGAACAACAAATGTTGAAAAACCAACAGCCCGCAAGGGGTTGCGGGCTGTCTTGGGGAGTATAAATTAAAAATACTACGTTAGCAACAACTGAAATATGGGGGATTGCTGTTGCTATGATAATTATAGGTCTTTTCAAGGGGTCATGCAAGTTGAATTTGGCGATTGAAATCGTTTAAGGTATTAAAAAAAAATAAAGATTATTTCAAAAAAAGAAAGCGAGTATCATGAGTCGGAAAATGGATCTGATCGCCCCCTGTCATTTCGGGCTGGAGGCGGTTTTGAAGAGAGAAATAAATGATCTGGGGTATGAGATCGTATCCGTTGAGGACGGACGAGTGACCTTTGCGGGAGACGCTGAGGCGGTCTGTCGCAGCAATATTTTCCTGCGGACGGCGGAGAGGATATTGATCCGTGTCGGCAGTTTTCATGCGGAGAGTTTTGAAGAACTTTTTGAAGGAACCCGCGCACTGGATTGGGAGAGCTTTATTGAGCCGGACGGCCGCTTCTGGGTGGCCAAGGCGGCCAGTGTCAAGAGCAGGCTCTTTTCCCCCTCCGATATCCAGTCTGTCATGAAAAAAGCGATGGTGGAGCGGCTGAAGCAGCGCTATCACATGGAATGGTTTCCCGAGACCGGCGCAGATTATCCGATCCGTGTATTTATCAAAAAGGATGAAGTTACCGTCGGACTTGACACAACGGGTGAATCCTTGCATAAAAGAGGATACAGAAAACTGACGGCCAAAGCACCGGTGGCGGAAAATCTGGCAGCGGCGCTGATCATGCTGACACCCTGGAAAAAAGACAGGATATTGGTCGATCCTTTTTGCGGAAGCGGTACGTTTCCGATCGAAGCGGCCATGATGGCGGCAGGGATCGCACCCGGCGCAAACCGTAGTTTTCTGGCAGAGGATTTCACCAATCTGATCGATAAAAAAGAGTGGTATGATTGTGTGGACGAGGCCAATGATCTGGTGGATCTGTCTGATATGCCGGATATTCAGGGGTATGATATTGATCCGGCAGTGATCAGAGTGGCCAGGGAGAATGCATCTTTGGCGGGTGTGGAAAAATATATACATTTTCAATCGCGACCCGTAGCAGATCTTTCGCACCCCAAAAAGTACGGCTTTATCATCACCAATCCTCCCTACGGAGAGCGTCTGGCCGATAAAAAAGAGCTGGAGGATATCTATTCTGCCCTGGGGGAGAGATTCAGACAACTGGACTGCTGGTCGTTGTACCTGCTGACAGGCTATGAGGGCGCGCTTGGAGATCTGAAAATGAAGCCGGCCAAAAACAGGAAGCTGTACAACGGAATGCTCAAGACATATTTTTACCAGTTTCCGGGTCCCAAACCCACCGGCAGACGGGGAGATAAAAAGGGAGAGGACAAGGAGAGCGGCACATGAGAGGGAAAAAGTCAATTCTTTATATTTTTCTCTGTTTGATGCTGTTTGCAGCTTCTCTCGGCGCCATGCTGTATTTCGGCGATACGGATACAAGCCTGGCAGTGGAGCATTCGGAAGAAGACCAAAATAAAGACCTGCCTTCCGGCGACGGGGCAACAGAAAACGGCGCAGAAGAGCAGACCGGCGCAGAAGAGCAGACTGGTGCAGAAGAGCAGACCGGTGCAGAAGAGCAGACCGGTGCAAAAGAGCAGACTGTCGCAAAAGCGCAGACCGGTGTTAAGCAGGGCACGATCACATCCGAAACGGCCTTCAGAGAACTGAGAGCGCAAAATGACAGGATCGTAGTGCTGGATGCGGGCTGCGGCGGCTCGCAGGACGGGATCTGTGTCAGTATAGAAAAGGCGAGCGGTCAACAGCTTGTAAAGGAAAAGGATCTGATGCTGGCGCTGGCCACTGCCTGTCAAAAAAAGCTGGAGGCGGAAGGCATTTTTGTGGTGATGACCAGAGATGGTGATCAGGATGTAACGGCTGATAACAGAGTATATGCGGCCAATGCGATACCGGCGGATTTTTATATCAGCCTGCATGCGTTTGAAGATCAGGATTCTTCGGTCTACGGGATGCGGGCAGGTTTTAATGATGCGTTTTACATGCAGGGCTTTGACAATGAAGATCTGGCCTACTCGCTTTTGGAAAATGCCACCGAGGCTGCAAATGAGAAAGCAATTGGCGTATTCCCCGTACAGGAGGATTCCGAACTCAGACTTCTGATGATCCCGGGGGTGCGGCTGGATGTAGGCTGTATGACCAATCTGCAGCAGGCCCGTCTGCTGCAAAGAGAGGACTATAGACAAAAGGTGGCAGAGGGCATCACGCGCGGAGTGCTTGAGGCCTATGAGAATATGGAAAGGAAAGACAGATAAAATGAATGAGAAAAAGATCGTACTTGCCAGTTCAAACAAGGGGAAACTGAGAGAGGTTCGCGAGATCCTGGCAGGATCGGAGTTGTCCGTGATCCCTCTTTCCGAGACCGGTTTTACGGATGAGATCGAAGAAACGGGGGAGACTTTTGCCGAAAATGCTTTTATCAAGGCGGAAACGGTGGCAAAGGCTCTGCAGCTTCCCGTTCTGGGCGATGATTCCGGTCTGGAGATCGATGCCCTGGGCAAAGAACCCGGCATAAGGTCGGCGCGGTTTATGGGACGGGAGACGCCTTACAGCGAGAAAAATGCCGCCCTGCTGAAGAAACTGGAAGGGGTGCCGGATGAGAAAAGAACCGCCAGGTTTGTGTGCGCTATGGCATTGGTATATCCGGACGGAAGATCGCTTCAGGTGCAACAGACCATGGAGGGACGGATCGGTTATGAGATCAAGGGAGAGAATGGCTTTGGCTATGATCCCATCTTTTTCCTGCCGGAATACGGCATGACTTCAGCCGAGCTGAGTCCGGAGGAAAAAAATGCCATCAGTCACAGGGGCAAAGCGTTGAGGGAAATGGCTGCGCTGATCCTGGAGGGTGAAAAGTGAATAGCAATGCCATTGATGCAAAAAGAATACTGATCATCAGTGATACTCATGGCCATTTGGAAGCGATAAGGGAACTGGCAGAGCGTTTCGAGACACCTGATCTGGTGATTCACTGCGGAGATCTGGAGTGCGCGCCGGAACAAATTGAGCAGATCATGGAGTGTCCCGTGGTCGCCGTTTCCGGCAATTGTGATTATTGGGGCAGTTTGCCCACCGAAGCCGAAATTCAGATCGGAAAATATAAAATATGGATCACCCACGGGAACAGGTATTTTGTAAATTCCACGACGGGGATCATTACGGAAATGGCCGGACAAAAAGGAGCAGATATCGTTATGTATGGACATACGCACAGGCCTTTGCTGAAACAGAAAAAAGGCATCACGATTCTGAATCCCGGCAGTCTGGTATTTCCGAGACAGGAAGGAAGAGACGAAACCTTTGCCATGATGGAGATTGATGACATAGGAGAGGCTCATTTTACGATTCTGAATCTGTAAAAATCGTTGCGATTGTTTTTGCAACTTTTTTGATCAGGACGGGGTATTATAGATACAGATGGGAAAAATTATGCACGCAGTAAATCGTATTGATAGGATTTAAAGGAGGGGAAAACGATGAAGGAAGAAGAAAGAGAAGATCTACAGAATGCAAGAGACGAGCTTATATCGCAGGTTTTTCAGAGCTTTTCCCAGGAAAGAGTCATCCAGGCGCAGAAATTTTTCAGCGAAGACTTTGGGAATATGACAGATGAAGAAAAGAAAGAGATAGTTTATGAATTTATTGGATTAAAAATGCAGGATATGGGCTTTGCGACACAGGAGAAGCTTATTAAGATGGGTAATGACCTGGATCATCCTAATGTGGTGCAGACGATTGATGCGGTCATCGAAAATATCCAAAATGGTAAGGATATGTTTATTTTGCTAAATACAGAGGCCATTGATCCGCTTTTGTTTCCCTCAATGTATATTGCCAACGAACTTGGGTATTCCGAGGGAGCTGACAGGCTTTTGAGCAGGTATACAGAGGAATTTATCGACAAGGTTTTCGATGCCGGTCAGGAAGGAAATTCGGTCATGGCCGAATTTATTGACTCGAAAGAAGAGTTTCGGTTTGTGCCGACGCAGGAGGATGTAGACAGATATAATGAATATGCTGCCGAAAATGGCTATCCCCTGGTTAAATTGGATCAGATACAGTTTCCGCTGTAT
>CAJOOZ010000027.1 GCA_905236705.1 uncultured Lachnospiraceae bacterium
ATCGATCTCATCGGTCTGGCCAACCGGGTGGAAGAGATGGCAGAGGATATACCGCTGAATATCAGGGTAGCGGTCATGGGGTGCGTCGTCAACGGTCCCGGTGAAGCCAGAGAAGCAGATATCGGTATCGCAGGCGGTATCGGAGCAGGACTTTTGATCAAAAAAGGTGAAATCATCAAAAAACTGCCGGAGGATCAGCTTCTGCCCGCCCTCAGGGAGGAACTGTTAAACTGGGAGAACTGAAAGCAGGAACCGGTGTCCGGTCACTTGATTTTATCTGTCAAATTAGGTACTATAGTAAGCAGAGTGTAATGCTCCGCGGGGATGCGCATGGATTTTGTAATGATTAGGAAAGGGGAAATAAAAAATGGCATGTTTTATCGTTCCGGCAACAGAGGCTATCGTTACAAGCGTGGTTGAAAAGGTCGTGAAAAAACAGGAGGCTGACCGGTCTGAAGAGGTAAAGATACCGGAGAGTGAAGGGCGGATCCCGTTTTCCGTAAAATTGGGATGGCTCAATAAAATGCTCTGGGGCGGCAGCGCACTTTTGGCATTTGAGCATGTGTGGCATGGAGAAGTGGTACCCTATTTTCCTTTTTTGACGGCTGCGGCGACAGCCGAAGGAGCCCGCACCATGTTGCATGAGATGGCTACTACAGGCACTACGATGGCTGTCCTGGTTAGTCTGTTCTGGGGAGCGCTTGTAGCCGCTTCAAACATGATCGAGAGCCGGAGCAAGGCAGAGAAACAGGAAACGGTTCATAAATAAAGGGGGAAAAGAGATATGACATTATTAATCACAGTGATCGCCGCTCTGGTTACATCGGTGATCTGGTATACTTCTTCCCACGCAAGAAAGATGCAGGTGGGGACACTGGCTTTGTTTTATTGGGGCGCTTCCCTGATGTGGACCGCGGATGCGATCTTTGAATATGCCGAGGATGGGGCTGAATTTTTTATGCCGGCGGGCGTGGATATGCTCAATGATGCTTTTCTGGGGCTTTCGGCCGTGGCTCTTGGGCTGATCATCTGGCTGATCATCCTGCTGGTCAAGGATCCTGACCATGTTGTCAGGGAGGCTTTATTAGGTCGGGTGACGGGCAAAGCATAAAGGCTTTCGGTGTTTTGCCATGAAAAAGCTTGGATATAAAATCAGAGGCACGCTGGCTGGCGTGCCTCGTTCTGAATCATAGTGAATCATAGTGAGGATCAGAGCGGATGAAGACCGTAGAACTTCTGAAACAGGTACAAAAGGGAGAAATTTCAATTGAGGAGGCAGAGCGGCTTTTGGGACGGGCGCCCTTTGAGGAGCTGGGCTTTGCCAAGCTGGATACGCACAGACAGGTGCGAAACGGCTTTAAGGAAGTGATCTTTTGCGAAGGAAAGCAGGATGAATACCTGAAGGATATATACAAAAGGATGGTGGAGGAGACTGCGGAAGCCTTTGGAACGAGAGCCAGTGAGCATCAGTATGAGATAGTCAGATCGGTTCTGCCACAGGTGAAGTATGATCCGGTATCCCGCATCCTCAAGGTGGAACAGGAAGAAAGAAACCCCGTGGGGCTGGTGGCTGTCTGCACCGCAGGCACCTCGGACATCCCCGTGGCGGAAGAAGCAGCACAGACGGCAGAGTATTTCGGCGCCAGCGTGGAAAGGATCTATGATGTGGGAGTATCCGGACTGCACCGTCTTTTGTCCAGGCTCGACCGGATACAGGCTGCAAACTGTGTGGTGGCAGTTGCGGGAATGGAGGGAGCGCTGGCCAGCGTTATCGGCGGTCTGGTACAGAACCCCGTGGTCGCAGTACCTACTTCAGTGGGCTACGGTGCTTCCTTCGGAGGCGTCAGTGCGCTTCTGACCATGCTCAACTCCTGTGCCAACGGGGTCGCAACCGTCAATATAGACAACGGATTCGGAGCAGGGTATCTGGCCACCCAGATTAATCGTCTGGCAGTGGAAAAGGACAGTGGAAAAGGGCAGTGACAGACGGCACTGATAAGCACAGGACCGGATGATGCGTTAGCAGCGAGTTTAACCAAAAAGGAAAAAACACATGGGAAAAACACTTTATCTGGAATGTAATGCGGGGATCAGCGGAGATATGACCGTGGCAGCGCTCCTGGATCTGGGGGCTGACTGGGGAAGGCTTGAGGAAGTGATCAATACCATCCCTGCCGGTGGCTTTGAAGTGAAAAAGAGCCGGGTAAAAAAAGCGGGGATCGATTGTATGGATTTTGATGTGATCCTGGATGAGGAGCATGAAAACCATGACCACGACATGAACTATCTATACAGGCATGAGCATGACCACGGGAATCACGACCACGGGCATGACCACGATCACCATCATGGGGATGAGCACGACCATGGGCACAATCATGACCACGACCACGGGAATCACGATCACGAGCATTTCCATGACCACCATCATGGGGATGAGCATGACCATGACCATCATCATGATCATGACCATCACCACGACCACGGGCACCACCATGACCATCACCACGAGCATCGCGGATTGCCGGAGATCGAATCGATCATAGACAAAACCGCAATGAGTGAAAGGGCGGGCGCAACGGCCAAAAAGATATTCCGGATTCTGGCACAGGCTGAATCCAAGGCCCACGGAATACCGCTTGAGCAGGTGCATTTTCATGAAGTGGGAGCCATTGACTCCATCGTGGATATCATTTCGGTAGCGGTGTGTCTGGATCTTCTGGATATTGACAGAGTGATCATTCCAAAGCTGACGGAAGGCTTTGGCACCGTCAGATGTCAGCACGGAATCCTGCCGATTCCCGTGCCTGCAACCGTCAACATCGTCACCCGTTACGGCATTCCGATAGAGGTAACGGATGTAAGGGGCGAAATGGTGACACCGACGGGAGCTGCCATTGCGGCGGCCATTTGCACAGACAAAAAGCTCCCTGCCAAAATGCTGATCGAACAGGTGGGACTGGGAGCCGGCAAGAGGGAACACGAAAGACCCGGTATTCTGAGAGCCATGCTGATCCGTGAAACGGATTGAGAAAAAAAATGAGAAACAGGCAATATATCTGTATTGATCTGAAATCCTTCTATGCATCCGCGGAGTGCAGGGATCGAGACTATGATCCCCTCAATGCCAATCTTGTGGTAGCGGACGAGAGCCGTACCGAAAAGACCATCTGTCTGGCAGTTTCTCCCGCACTGAAATCACTGGGGATTCCCGGCAGGGCACGACTCTTTGAGGTGATCGAAAGGGTCAAACAGGTCAATCTGGAAAGAAAAAAAGCATACGGAAAAAAGCTGGAAGGTGAGAGCATCTGGGCAAGCGAGCTTGCCGAAGATCCTTCCCGGGCGGTTTCCTTTGAGATAGCAAGACCCAGAATGGCCCGCTATATGGAAATCAGCACGCATATTTACAACATTTACATGCACTATGTAGCGCCGGAGGATATGCATGTCTATTCCATTGATGAAGTATTCATGGATGTGACCGCCTATCTGGACACCTATCGGATGACTGCGGCGCAGCTTTGCGAAAAACTGATCCTGCTGGTGCAGGAGGATACGGGCATCACAGCCACCGGAGGCGTTGGCAGCAACCTGTATCTGGCCAAGGTGGCGATGGATGTCCTGGCCAAGCATATGCAGCCCAATGAGAAAGGGGTAAGGATCGCTGAATTGGACGAGCAACTGTACCGCCGGCTGTTCTGGGCGCATCAGCCCATTACCGATTTCTGGCGAATCGGTCGGGGAACGCAGAGAAAACTTGCCGAAAACGGTATGTTTACCCTGGGAGACGTTGCCAGGTGCTCTATCGGCAGTCGGACGGATTTTTACAATGAGGATCTTTTGTACAGATTGTTTGGCAAAAATGCGGAGCTTCTCATCGACCATGCCTGGGGCTGGGAACCATGCACAATAGCGGATATCAAAGCCTATGTGCCGGAAAACAATTCCCTCAGCATAGGACAGGTGTTGCAGGAGCCCTATCCTTTTGATAAAGCCGCTATCATTGTTCGGGAAATGACAGACTCTCTTGTCATGGATCTGGCAGACAAAGGTCTGGTGACGAATCAGGTGGCGCTGAATGTGGGATATGACCGTATTTCGCTGACGGGAGAGACGGCTGAGATCTATGAGGGTGAGGTAAAAGAGGATTTTTATGGCAGGACGGTACCTGCGCCGGTCCATGGGTCCGCCAATCTGAGTGAATATACCTCTTCCACAATGCAGATCACGGAAGCTATGATGGGGCTGTTTGAACGGATCGTGGATCCTGCTCTTTATGTGAGGAGGTTAAACGTGGTGGCCGACCATGTGCTGACCTTTGCACAGGCCCGCGAGAGGCAGCAAAAGAAGGATGAATACAGGCAGATGGACCTGTTTACGGACTTCGGTGACAAAATATATTCCGGCGGCAGCGGCGGCCGGGCTGATGGGCAGGGGATAATGACAGGCAGTGACAGCGAGAGGGAAAAGCGCGACAGAGCCCGGCAGGATCAGGAAAGGCTGGAGCAAGAAAGGCTGGAGAAAGAAAGGCTTGAGAAGGAAAAGAAGATACAGGAGGCTGTCCTGTCTATCAGGAAACGGTATGGGAAAAATGCACTCCTGAAGGGGACGAACCTGCAACAGGGCGCAACGGCAATGGAACGAAACAGACAGATCGGCGGACATAAGGCCTGAGAATTTGCAGCTTCAAGAGACGAAAGAAGATGAAGGAGGGATTCTGTGGACGAAAAGACAGACAGTCCGGTTTATTCGGAGCGGATGCTGACCCAGATGCAAAAGGGACAGGAAAAGTATGCGGATATCATGACAAGACCCCATCCCGTGTCCGTAAAACACAAGCCCATGCCGGTGATGGACAGGGCGGCACAGTTTTCCCCTTTCTCGGCACTGACAGGACATGATGCGAATATCCGCATCGCAGAGGAGCAGTTTGCCAGACAGGAGGCGGACAGCATTCAGAGAGAACAGTGGACGCAGGATTGCGAGTCGTTTCAG
>CAJOOZ010000028.1 GCA_905236705.1 uncultured Lachnospiraceae bacterium
AGTGAACGACAAAAATAATTTGTCGTTCACTATAAAGCCTCCGGCGCGGGAAACGCCAAAGTAAAAAGAACTTTGTCGTTTCCTATATGATATCAGGGGCGATTTTTGAATCGCCGGTAAAGAGCAGAAAGGAAACAGAGAAAGATGAATGGAGCAGACGTTCTTGTAAAATGTCTTCAGGAGGAAAAGGTAGAAGTTGTCTTCGGCTATCCGGGAGTGGCCATCGCTCCTTTTTATAACAGTATACTGGATTCACAGATCGAAACGGTGCTGGTGAGGACAGAGCAGAATGCCGCCCATGCCGCCAGCGGTATGTTCCGTGTCTCCGGCAAGGTGGGGGTATGCGCTGTGACGTCAGGCCCCGGCGCCACCAATCTGATCACGGGTATCGCCACAGCTTTTGCGGATTCCATTCCCATGGTTTGTATCACGGGTCAGGTATCCTCGGATCTGTTGGGCAGTGATGTGTTCCAGGAGGCGGATATCACCGGCGCGGTGGAGAGCTTTGTGAAATACAGTTATCTGGTGCGGGATGTGGAGGATATTCCCCGTATCATGAAAGAGGCTTTTTATATTGCCAATTCCGGACGCAGGGGTCCCGTTCTTGTTGATGTTCCCATCGATATTCAGAATGCCCCCGTGAAAAGTTTTAAATATCCCGAGAGCGTCAGGCTACGTACTTATAAACCCACGATCAAAGGCAATGCCGCACAGTTAAAAAAAGTAGGTGCAGAGCTTCTGAAAGCCAAACGACCGCTGATCGTGGCAGGCGGCGGCGTGCTCATAGGAAGGGCCAGAAAAGAGCTTTTGAAATTTTCCCATGCATTTTCCATTCCGGTGGTAACTACCATGATGGGAAAGGGCGCGATGCCAACCGGCGACGAGCTCTATTACGGTATGATCGGCAATAACGGACACCCCTATGCCAACCGTGCCATGAAGGAGTGTGATCTGTTGCTGATGGTAGGCGCAAGGGTGGCGGACCGTTCGGTGAACCAGCCGGATATAACGGTCACCAACAAGGTGTTGGTGCATATTGACGTGGATCCCGCAGAGATTGGCAAAAATGTAGGTCCGCACATTCCGCTGGTGGGAGACTGCAGAGCCATCTTCAACGATCTGATGGACGCGGAGCGCTGCGGCGGTCATGAGGACTGGATCCGCATGCTGGATGGCTGGAAGGTGGAGATGGAGCCAAAGAGGAATCCGGATCCGAACTATATTGATCCGGCTGCCTTTGTCCGGGAACTGACTAAGAAGCTGCCCGAAAAGGCTATCTATGTTGCGGATGTGGGGCAGAATCAGATCTGGTCCTGCCGGTATGCAAGGATCAAAGGCGGGGATTTTTTGACCAGTGGCGGTATGGGAACCATGGGATATTCCATTCCGGCTGCCATGGGTGCCAAATATGCCCACAGCGACAGGGAAGTGATCGCTGTCTGCGGAGACGGTTCCTTTCAGATGTCCATGATGGAACTGGCCACAATGCGCCAGCACGGTCTGAAGTCCAAGGTCATCGTACTGAAAAACGATTATCTGGGAATGGTCAGACAGTATCAGCATTTCACCTATGAGGACAGGTATTCCGTTGTGGATCTGTCCGGCAGCCCTGATCTGGAAAAGCTGGCAGCCGCTTACGAAATGCCGTTTTTCAGAGTCAGTGATCCGGCGAAAATGTCAGAGCAGATCGATGCCTTTATTGCATCCGATGATGCCTGCCTGATGGAAGTTGTGATCGATCCCATGGATCTGGTGTGATATGGATCCGGCAGAAGTATAAAAGAGAGGAAAGTTGAATGAAAAAGATATATTCCGTACTGGTGGAAAACAGATCCGGAGTGCTCTGCAAGGTGGCGGGGCTTTTTTCCAGAAGATGCTTTAATATCGACTCTCTGGCCGTGGGCGAGACGGATGACAGGAATGTGTCCTGTATGACCATTGTGTCTTCCGGCAACCAGAGGACGCTTGAGCAGATCGAGAAACAGCTCAATAAAAAGCTGGATATCATCAAGGTCCGTACCTTCAATGAGGAACAGGCCGTCAGTCGGGAACTGATGCTTTTAAAAGTGAAATATAATCGTACCAATCGCAAGGATATCATGGAAATCTGCGATATCTTAAAGGCGGATATCGTGGATATGTCCAAAACTCATCTGATGATCCAGATCTGCGACGAGCCGCAGAAGATCGAGCTTTTGCTGGAAATGCTCAGAAGCGTGAGCATTGTGGAGGTGGCGCGTACCGGCGTACTGGCGCTGACCAAGTGCAAGGAAAATGAATAAGGCGCAAAGCTCAAAAACAGTTGAAAAAGCAGGCGGTTTTGGTTATAATTAAGGCTGTGCGTGATTTCACCGCACAAATCCGGTAAAACCGATAAAAGAAGGATGAACCATGCAGAGAAAAGTATTTCAGATCCTGGTAGATAATACTTCGGGCGTTTTGTCCCGTATTTCGGGACTTTTTTCCAGAAGGGGCTATAATATCGAGAGTATTACGGCAGGTGTGACTGCGCAGCCGGAATATACCCGTATCACGATCGTGACTACCGGCGATGATGAGATCCTCGATCAGATCGAGAAGCAGGTGGCCAAGCTTGAGGATGTGCGGGATATCAAGGAGCTGGAGCCGGATTCCAGCGTATACCGTGAGCTGGCGATGATCAAGGTACGTTGTTCGGCACAGGACAGGCAGAATGTGATCTCTGTGGCTGACATCTTCCGCGGAAAGATCATCGATGTATCAACGGATTGCGTGATGGTTGAGATCACCGGCAATCAGGAAAAGGTGGATGCTTTTGTGAAGCTTCTGGACGGCTATGAGATCCTTGAGCTGGCCCGTACCGGAATTGCGGCCCTTGTCAGAGGCAGCGAAGAAGTGGTGCATCTGCCCTAAGGATAAATGGATTTCTGCCATCATCGACAGTTCCATATAGAACAGAAAACATTTTTACACGAGGAGGAAGTACAAATGTCAATGGATGCAAAGATTTTTTATCAGGAGGATTGCAGTCTTTCTTATCTTGAGGGCAAGACCATTGCTGTCATCGGTTATGGTTCCCAGGGACATGCACATGCACTGAACGCAAAAGAGTCCGGCTGCAATGTGATCATCGGTCTGTATGAGGGCTCCAAGTCCTGGAAGAGAGCCGAGGAGCAGGGATTTGAGGTATATACCGCTGCCGAGGCTGCCAAAAAGGCAGATATCATCATGAT
>CAJOOZ010000029.1 GCA_905236705.1 uncultured Lachnospiraceae bacterium
GCAAAACGGGAGCACGCAGAAAAAGAGAAAAGCGGACAGATCAGCTTTCGGCTGATGACACAGGAAGATACAGAGGCTGTTGCCGTGCTTGAAAAAAAGCTGTTTTCGAGACCATGGAGCAGACAGGCGCTACTGGATGCCCTGGCCAGAAAGGACGCCTGTTATGTGACGGCGGTGGAGAATGATGTGCCGGTGGGGTATTGCGGGCTGTACCTGACGGGAGACGAGGGCTTTATCAATCAGGTGGCTGTGGAACCCTCCAGGCAGGGCTGCGGGATCGGAAAGCAGATGTTGTCAAGACTCCTTTCGGAGGCTGAATCGCGCGGCATGAAAAGCTGCAGTCTGGAGGTCAGGCCCACAAATGAAAGAGCGCTCAGACTGTATCGCAGTCTGGATTTTGTACAGGAGGGCAGACGCCCGGACTTTTACGAAGATCCGGTGGAGGATGCGCTGATCCTCTGGAAAAGATAAAGAAAAGATAAGGAAGAGATTATGATAGATGTATGTCTGCTGGGCACCGGAGGGATGATGCCGCTGCCCTACAGGTATCTGACGAGCCTGATGGCGCGATACAACGGAAAAAGTATCCTGATCGACTGTGGTGAAGGAACACAGGTGGCCATGAAGAAAAAGGGCTGGAGCCCGAAACCCATAGATGTGATGTGTTTTACCCATTATCATGCGGACCATATCAGCGGGCTGCCGGGAATGCTTCTGACCATGGGCAATGCGGAAAGAACAGAGCCGCTTTTGATGATCGGACCGAAAGGGCTTACGCGGGTTGTCAAAGCTCTTCGCGTCGTGGCGCCGGAGCTGCCTTTTGAAATCCGTTTCAGAGAACTGACAGAGCCGGAGGAGACCGTGGAATTTGAGGACTTTTGCATTGAAGCCTTCAGGGTCAATCATAATGTGACCTGCTACGGCTACAGTATCCGGATTCCGAGAGCGGGACGGTTTCAGATGGAAAAGGCAAAAGAGCTGGATATTCCGGTGCGGTATTGGAGCCTGCTGCAAAAAGGAGAGACGGTAGAGGCCGGGGGTAAGACGTATGAACCGGCGCAGGTGATGGGACCGCCGCGGAAAGGGATCAAAGTGACCTATACGACAGATACAAGGCCGACGGAATCCATAGAAAAGCATGCGGCAGGAGCTGATCTGTTCATCTGCGAAGGGATGTACGGAGAAGAGGACAAGCTGCAGAAAGCCAGGGAACACAAACACATGATGTTTACCGAGGCGGCAGCCATTGCCAGGTCCGCCCGCCCTGAGAGATTATGGCTGACCCATTACAGTCCCGCCATGCCCAAGCCCGAGGAGTATATGGAACCTGTCAGAAAGATATTTCCCGGAGCTGTTGCGGCCAGAGACGGGCAGAGCATTGAAATCGGCTTTAAAGAAGAGTAAAACCGGCCGGAGTGATCGTTTCGCAATCGTCTGTATATGAAATCCAAAAAGAAAGGAGGTGCGCCGTGTGAAAAAAGCAAGCAGGCTGAAGGGCGTTTTTGTGCTGCTGTTTATGATATTTCTGATCGTAGGATATTACTACTATCTGTCCAACCGCGGCGCATCCCGTACCGAAGAAAACGATGTTGAGGGAGAGGTGCTGACAGCCACGCAGCAGGTGCTGCTCAGGGATCTGAATACCAACTATCCGCCGACGCCCCGCGAAGTGGTCAAATACTTCAGCGAGATATCCCAGTGTTACTATAATGAAGACAATTCGGACGAAGACCTGATCGCCCTGGGACGTAAAGCCAGAGAGATCTACGATGATGCGCTGGTGGCCAATCAGACGGAGGAAGCATATCTGACGGCATTAAAGGCAGATGTCCAGACCTACAAGGACAATAACAGGATCATCATCGGCTATACTCCGTCCTCCAGCGTGGATGTGGAGACTTTTTCCGAGGACGGATATGAATGGGCGCGGCTTTACTGCGAGTATTCTATCCGGCAGAGTGAACTTTTGTACAATACGAATGTTGTTTTTGTCCTGCGCAAAGATGAAGCGGGACATTACAAGATCTTCGGATGGCGCAAGATGGATAAAAATGATACTTCCACAGAGAATTCTTAAACGACAACAAAGCATTTGGAACAGACAATGAAACAGGAAGAAAAGCAGAGTGTTTTAATAAGTCAGCAGAATATGACGGATCGGAAGGGCGGCGATGTGTTCATCCTGGGGATTGAAAGCTCCTGCGATGAAACGGCCGCTTCCGTTGTGAAAAACGGCAGGGAGATACTTTCCAATGTGATATCCTCCCAGATCGATATCCATACTCTGTACGGAGGCGTGGTGCCGGAGATTGCATCCCGTAAGCATATGGAAAGGATCAATCCGGTGATCCGGCAGGCGCTGTCGGATGCGGGGATGACGCTTTCCGAAATGACGGCCATAGCGGTGACCTACGGACCGGGTCTGGTGGGAGCATTGCTGGTGGGAGTGGCAGAGGCCAAGGCGATCGCTTTTGCGACTCAAAAACCGCTGGTGGGAGTGCATCACATTGAAGGCCATATCTGCGCCAACTATTTGGAAAATCCCGACCTGAAACCGCCCTTCGGGGCGCTGGTCGTATCCGGCGGACATACCCATCTGGTAAGGGTTTTGGATTATGGCAGATATGAGGTCCTGGGCAGGACCAGAGATGATGCGGCGGGAGAGGCTTTTGACAAAGTGGCAAGAGCTATAGGCCTCGGATATCCCGGCGGACCCAAGATTGACCGGGCGGCTCAAAAAGGAGATCCGGAGGCGATAGAATTTCCGAGAGCCAGGGTCAGCGGCAGCGAGTATGATTTTTCTTTCAGCGGATTGAAATCTGCCGTACTCAATTATCTGAATGCCTGTCGCATGAAGGGCGAAGAGATCATCACGGAAAATGTGGCGGCTGCTTTTCAAAAGGCCGTTGTGGATGTTCTGACAGATCATGCGGCCAGAGCCATCGAAGAGTTTGGATTTGAGACTTTTGTCCTTGCCGGAGGCGTTGCGTCCAATACTGCGCTACGCGCGGCAATGGAGCAAAAGTGCGATGAGCTGGGGGTCAGGCTCTATCGGCCGTCTCCCGTTTTGTGTACCGACAATGCGGCCATGATCGCCTCGGCGGGGTATTATTCCTATATTGCAAACGAACTGGCCGGAAGCGACCTGAATGCGAATCCGTCTCTGAAGCTGGGGGAACGATGAGGAGTTGAAGTCTGTAATATGTTAAAAAAGAGAAATGCAGCTGTCATCCTGGCGGCCGGACAGGGCAGACGGATGAATTGCGATACGGCGAAGCAGTATCTGGAGCTGAAAAACAGACCGGTTCTGTACTATGCCATTAAAGCCTTCGAGGAGAGCAGCATCGACGATATCGTACTGGTGACCGGGGAGGCGGAGACAGAGTTTTGCAGAAAAGAGATCGTGGAGCGGTACGGCTTTTCCAAAGTGCGAAAGATTGTAGCCGGCGGAAGAGAGCGATACCATTCCGTTGCCAGAGGTCTGGAGGCGCTGGCCGCAGACGGCTGTCTTGCGGAAGATGCTGCCCCTGAAACGGCAGGCCGGCAGGAGGCAGAAGGCTGGCAGGAACCGGGGATCGTCATGATCCATGACGGAGCCAGACCTTTTGTAACGAAAGAACTGATCGATGGCCTGCTGGCGGAGACCGTAAAATATCCGGCCTGTGTTACGGGGACGCCCGTGAAGGATACCATCAAGATCGTGGACGGGGAAAATGCCTGTGTGGATACGCCGGACAGAGCCAGGGTTTGGGCAGTCCAGACCCCTCAGGCTTTCGATTACAGGCTGGTGCTATCCTCCTACAGACAGGTTCTGGCAAAAGAAAGTGAGCTGCTCTCACAGGGCATAACCATCACGGATGATGCCATGGTTGTGGAGCTGTGCGGAGACAGAAAAGTGCATCTGATCATGGGAGATTACCTGAACCGGAAGCTGACGACGCCGGACGATCTGCTGCTGGCGGAACCTATTTTGGATATCTTAGCCACGAAATATGGTGAAATTTCAAGAAAATAGGCACAAAATGTTGTATTTTCCTTCGGGGCTGTGCTATAATGACTCGACGGCAATCGTGCCAAACAATAATCCTAGGAGGGAAATTACTATGAACAAAACAGAACTTGTAGCGGCAATCGCAAAGAAGACCGGTCTTTCCCAGAAAGACGCTGACAAGGCAGTTAAGGCTTTTACCGAAGAAGTTTCCAAGGCTCTGAAGAAGGGCGATAAAGTTCAGCTGATCGGATTCGGTACCTTTGATGTAGCCAAGAGAGCTGCCAGAACCGGACACAATCCCCAGACGGGAGAGACAATCAAGATCAAAGCTTCCAAGCAGCCCAGATTCAAGGCCGGACAGGCTCTCAAGGATACCGTAAACGGTGTAAAGAAGAAATAAGGTAACAGGTTTGCCAAAAACCCGCCGCAATGCGGCGGGTTTTTTTGAAAAGAAAAAATATGCTGAAAAAGAATGAAGAATACAGGATCAGAATAGAGGATTACGGCAATGACGGTGAGGGGATCGGCCATGTGGACGGGATTGCCGTTTTTGTAAAAGATGTGGTAAAGGGAGATCTTGCCAAAGTCAGGATCGTGAAGGCAAAGAAGAATTATGCATACGGCATACCGCTTGAGATCATATCCCCTTCGCCCGACAGAGTGACGCCGCCCTGCCCGCATGCAAGGGTCTGCGGCGGATGCAGTCTGATGCATATTTCCTATGACAGTCAGCTGGCATGGAAGCAGCAAAAGGTAAGGGCGTGCCTTGAGCGTATCGGCGGTGTGGAAAATGCTGCGGATCTGATGGAACCCATTGTCAGACTGCGCGGCGATGCGGGAGAAGGAGACGGACTGCGTTATCGCAACAAGGGACAGTTTCCCGTGGGAAAAGGCAGAGACGGAGAGCTGCTCATGGGATTTTATGGCAGGCATTCCCACCGCATTGTGAATACGGAGGGCTGTCTTTTGCAATCGGCAAAAATGGACCTGGTCCTGCACAGATGCAGGGAGTTTTTGGAAGAGAGCTCTCTTGAGCCCTATGATGAGGAAAATCACAGCGGGCTGATCCGCCACATAGTGATCAGGGAAGCCCGCGCCACAGGGGAGCTGCAGGTCTGTCCGGTCATATGCGCGGATTCTCTTCCCGGCGATGCCGATGAGCGGCTGGTGGACGTACTAAAGGATATTGACGGTATCACAAGTATCGTTTTGAATATCAATAAAGAGAGAACGAACAGGATCCTCGGAGCTCGCACCAGACTGCTGTGGGGTCGCGAATGGATCGAAGACAGGATAAAAGATCTGTCATTTGAGATCGGACCTGTGTCTTTTTATCAGGTGAATCCCGTACAGACAGAGAGGATGTATGAAAAGATTTTATCCTATGCGCATCTTACGGGCAGCGAGACTGTGTTTGATCTGTATTGCGGCATCGGGACCATTTCTCTTTTTCTGGCGCGCAGCGCAAAATACATATATGGAATAGAGATCGTCCCCGAGGCGATCGAGGATGCCAAAAGGAATGCAGTCAGAAACGGTATTACAAATGTCCGTTTTCAGGCAGGGAAGGCCGAAAAGCTGCTGCCTTTCATATATGAGAACGAGGGAGTAAAGGCGGATGTGATCGTGGTGGATCCGCCCCGCAAGGGCTGTGATGAGGCGGCCATAGATACCATGATCAGGATGTCGCCCGCAAGGATCGTATATATGAGCTGCGACCCCGCTACCCTGGCCAGGGATATCGCACGGCTTAAAAAGGGCGGCTATGAACCTGTAAAAGTCTGTGTATTTGATAATTTCTGCCAGAGTACACATGTTGAGACTATCGCGCTTCTTGCCAGGATCAAAGATACGATGAGGGTTTAGAGAATAATTGCAGTAAGGAACAAACAAAAATTATTATTGACATTTTCTTGACAAACGAATTGAGTTAGTTTATACTAACCGAAGATAGCTAAGGCTATCCCGAATAAATCATGTAAAGGATCTCCCGGATGACTGCTGATAAGTCCGGGAGATATCCTTGCAGTAAAGAATTTAGTCGGTTTTGTTTATTTATCAAATACGGAAAGGTTGGTGAACACATGAATTATCTGGAAATTGAAAAAGTTATCGGAAGAGAGATTTTGGATTCCCGCGGAAATCCCACCGTTGAGGCGGAGGTTTATTTAACCGACGGAACAATCGGAAGGGGCACGGCTCCGAGCGGTGCTTCCACAGGTGAATTTGAGGCTCTTGAATTAAGAGACGGGGACAAATCAAGATACCTCGGAAAGGGTGTAACAAAGGCGGTAAACAACATAAATACCGTAATCAACGATGCCGTTTCCGGAATGGACCCCACCGATATTTACGCGGTGGATGCGGCCGTGATAAAGGCTGACGGAACAAAGGATAAGTCAAAGCTTGGCGCAAATGCCATTCTTGCAGTTTCCATAGCTACGGCAAGGGCGGCTTCCATTGCTCTTGATATTCCGCTTTACAGATTCCTCGGAGGAATCCAGGGAACCAGGCTGCCCGTTCCCATGATGAATATTTTAAACGGCGGCGCCCATGCAACAAACACTGTTGATACACAGGAGTTCATGATAATGCCCGTCGGAGCTCCGAGTTTCAGGGAAGCGCTTCGCTGGTGTGCGGAGGTTTTCCATGCCCTTTCAAAGCTTCTTAAGAGCAAGGGTCTTGCCACATCCGTGGGCGATGAAGGTGGTTTTGCTCCCAACTTATCAAGTGATGAGGAAACAATAGAGACGATTCTTGAAGCAATCAAGAATGCGGGATATGAGCCCGGAAAGGACTTCATGATTGCAATGGACGCCGCAGCCTCCGAATGGAAGAGCGAAAAGGGCAAGGGCTTTTACAAGCTTCCCAAGGCGGGAACCGAGTATACATCCGAGAGCTTAATTGAGCACTGGGTATCTCTTTGCGACAAGTATCCCATTATCTCCATTGAGGACGGACTTGATGAAGAGGACTGGGAGGGCTGGCAGAAGCTCACGGAAAAGCTGGGAGGAAGGGTTCAGCTCGTAGGCGATGACCTCTTCGTAACCAATACAGAGCGTCTTTCAAAGGGCATTTCCATTGGGGCAGGCAACGCTATTCTTATTAAGCTTAACCAGATTGGTTCCGTTTCAGAGACCCTTGAAGCTATCAAAATGGCGCACAAGGCAGGTTATACGGCAATTTCTTCTCACAGATCCGGTGAGACCGAAGATACCACCATTGCGGACCTTGCGGTGGCTCTTAACACATGCCAGATAAAGACAGGCGCTCCTTCGAGGTCTGAGCGTGTTGCCAAGTACAATCAGTTACTCCGCATTGAAGAAGAGCTTGGAGATGCGGCATGCTATCCCGGGATGGGTGCTTTCAATGTAAAGAGATAATCAAAGCTGTTAGAAAGTGAGGTAGATACATATGGATAAAATTTATGTAGTATTCTGGACGCAGGGAGGAAATACCGGAGCAATGGCCAAGGCCGTGGGTGACGGTATTACTGCAGCAGGTAAGGAGCCGGTATTTGTGTCTCCTTCGGAAGCGAATGTTTCGGAAATTTCGGAGGCGAAAGCCTTTGCGCTGGGGTGTCCCGCGATGGGGGCAGAGGTTTTGGAAGAAACCGAGATGGAGCCCTTTGTCGAAGAGCTGGAGTCAAAGGTATCGGGAAAGAGCATTGCGCTCTTTGGTTCTTACGGCTGGGGTGACGGACAGTGGATGAGAGACTGGGAAGACAGGATGAAGAAAGCGGGCGCCGAAATCGTAAACGGCGCAGGTGTTATCTGTCAGGAGGCTCCGGACGATGAAGCTGTGGCAGAGTGCGAAGCTCTGGGAAAAGCGGTTGCTTCCGTGTAAAACATAAGGTTTTTCGAGTGAATTCATTCAAACGTTCCTCCATAAGATAAAAATCAGATTAAGAAAAGGAATTGGGCTCTGTCTCAATTCCTTTTTAGCACTTCGCAGCTCAGGCAATGAGGTTGGATAAATTTTTCAACAATATTCGTAAAAAAATTTATTTTCTATGGCAAAAACAGGTGATAGAATAGGCTTTGTGGTTGTTTGAGATACAACCGTAGCATTCAGGTATGGTTGACATATTGCTGAAGAAGGTGTATATTCTTTAACTGTAAGTCAACCGTGATGTCCCACTCAGACATCACCAACACACAAGGAGGAAAAAGTTATGAGAAAGAAAATTGTGAGTGTACTTCTTGCATCTACCATGTGCGTAAGCATGCTGGCTGGTTGCGGAAGCTCAGCTGAGACAGCAGCTCCCGAAGAGGCACCTGAAGAGGCAGCCGTTGAGGAAGAGGCTCCCGCTGAGGAAGAAGCTGCAGCGGAAGAGGAAGCTGAAGATGCTGCTGAGGAAGTAGCTGAGGCTGCTGAGGAAGCTGCAGGCAACGCTGATCTTGCAGGCAAGAAAGTCGGCGTATGTATCTATCAGTTCAATGATAACTTCATGACTCTGTTCCGTACAGAGCTTGAGTCTTATCTGCAGGAGATCGGTTTCGATTCAAGCGATATCACCATCGTTGATGGCGCAAACGATCAGGCTACACAGTCCGGTCAGATCGACAACTTCATCGCTGATGGCGTTGACGTACTGATCATCAACCCTGTTAACTCTTCTTCAGCTGAGACCATCACAGATAAGGTCGTAGATGCAGGCATCCCTCTGGTTTACATCAACCGTGAGCCCAGCGAGGATGAAGAGAAGAGATGGGAAGAGAACAACTGGGATGTTACTTATGTAGGTTGCGATGCTCGTCAGTCCGGTACTATGCAGGGCGAGATCATTGCTGACCTTGGCGACAAGGTTGACCTGAACGGCGACGGCAAGATCCAGTACATCATGATCGAAGGTGACCCTGAGAACGTTGATGCTCAGTATCGTACCGAGTTCTCCGTTAAGGCTCTGACAGATGCAGGTCTTGAGGTTGAAGAGCTTGATGATCAGGTAGGTATGTGGGATACCACAAAGGGTCAGGAGCTGGTTGCTAACTCTCTTGCACAGTATGGCGACAAGATCGAAGTTGTTTTCTGTAACAACGACGCTATGGCTCTTGGTGCTCTGCAGTCTATCGAGGCAGCTGGCCGCAAGGTTAACGAGGACATCTTCCTGGTAGGTGTTGATGCTCTTACCGAGGTTGTTGAAGATGTTATCAACGGAACCATCACCGGTACCGTATTCAACGATCACATTGCTCAGTCTCACAGCGCAGCTGACGCTGCAGCTAATTACCTGACCGGCGCAGGCAACGATCACTACATCGGCTGCGACTATGTAAAGGTAACTACTGACAATGCACAGTCAATTCTTGATTCTCTTAAGTAATCAATCCAAAAATTAAAATGAATTTTGTGGCGGGTATGGGCGTATCCCATACC
>CAJOOZ010000030.1 GCA_905236705.1 uncultured Lachnospiraceae bacterium
CCGCTTTTACCTCATATTCATACCCCGAGATCTGACGGGGGCATTTTTTACGCAGCACCTTTCTGTATTCATTGTCATATACCGTTACGGACTGAAAATTGTTGATGTTTTCCACCACCAGATAGCCCCCGGTACCGTGAATACAGCCCATACGGTCGCTGACGCACTCCATGGAGGCGGCAAGCTGCGCCATTCTTCCGTCCTTATAGGTGATGGTGATGGAATCGGCACTGTCCACGCCGAGCTTTGTCCTGACCGCCGTTGCCGATATATCCAGGATATCCTCGTATCCAAAGAACATATAGGCAAAATTAATGGCATAAACTCCCACATCCAAAAGCGCACCGCCGGCAAGCTCGGGGCTCACAAGCCGCTCCTTGTCCGTAATGGCATAGCTCAGATTGGCTGTCAGATATCTGGGCTCTCCGATCAGACCTTTTTTCAGGATATCGGAAATGGTTGCAACCATAGGCATATAGCGGACCCATATGGCCTCCGTTATGAACACATCATGCTTTTTGGCATAAGCGAGCAGATCCTTTGCTTCTTTTTCGTTGACGCAAAAAGGTTTTTCCATCAGAACCGGCTTGCCATAAGCGATACACATTTTGCCATGGTCGTGATGAAAATTGTGGGGCGTTGCCACATAAACCAGATCGATCTCCGGATCCTTCAGCATGTCTTCATAGCTGGCATAGGCGTGGGATACGCCATGTTCCAGCGCAAACGCCTGCGCCTTCTTAAGACTTCTTGACGCGACACCCCAGCATTCCGCTTCCCGCATTTTGAAAAGCGTATCCGCCATGGTTGCAGCTATCCTGCCCGCTCCTAAAATTCCAACTTTCAGTTTTGCCATAATACTTCCCCTTTCTGTATAGTCCTTTAGTCAAATACCCCGCAGCTGGGCTACGGGGCATGCTCATTTTCCTCATTGCTCGCGGGAATAAAAATCATCCACACCATGCGTTGTTTGAAAAAAGTTTCCAAAACGTCATGCTGTGGATGATCCTGTATCACCTCTGTTTATTCGACAAACTCGCTCTTAACATAGCCGGTCTGACCGTTAAATTCAATCTTGCACCAGCCGTCCGCCTGTGCCTGCAGGAGCTTGTAATGCTCGCCCTGGTAGGCAACGCCCAGCTTATCTCCGGTTTCACTGGCTGATTTTCTCACATTAACGGATTCCTTGGCCGTGATGGTATCTTTCCCAACAAGCGAACCTGTATCAGTGGTTGTTGTCTGCGCAGCAGTCTCTGTTGTCTCAGCGCTCTGTTCCCCACCGGTCGCTTCTTCCGTGCCGGTCGCCTCTTCACCGCCGTCCGTGCTCTCAGCAGGCGCTTCATCCGCTTTCAGATACTCGCTCTTGACAAATGCCTCCGAGCCATTATAGCTGACAAGACTCCAGCCGTTTTCTCTTTCTTCATAACGGGTTACTTTTTCACCCTGCGCGAGCTGACCGATCTTCTCGCCGTTTTCGCTGTCGGAAGCTCTGACATTTACCGTCTCGACAGCAGTACAGATCTGCTCTCCCGTAGCTGCGGCCGTTTCAGCCGTCTCAGCCTCTCCGCCGCCGCTCTGCATGGCAGCCATAGCCTCACTGACTTCCTGGTCAACTCTGGCAGAAAAGCCCTCCATAAAGGCTTTAAGTGCCGCATCCTCACCAATCGCAGTGCTGTATCTGGTATTTACCGTCGCAAACAGTTCAACAACATCATCCTGCGCTACGATTGCCTTGATGTAATCCTCAATCCTGCTGTCCATATCGCCGCCAATGATGGTAAGCCCTGTTGCCTTGGGCTCCATATAGAAGGTGGTAATACCGGGCGCCATGCGCTCCACATCCCTGAACTTGATCTCATAGTAAGCGATCGTCACATAACTGCCATCCACAGGACCGGGTTTGGTATAAACCTTGATATTGCCAAATTCCTCGATATAAGCGGATTCTTTTTCAATCTTCAGGATCTCTTCCTGCTCTACGGGCTGCTTGAGCGTTGCGATGGTATTTGTATCGCCGTTCGCGATCGCGGTAAAATACTGCGTCACCAGCGCGTTGACATCTTCATGTGCATCTTCCTCAAGAGCCACGTCTTCCGGTACCGGATAGGGAGCATTCGGATCATCCGTGGACGCACTCGGGGTTGTCCCCCCGCTCTCTGCACCCTCATCATCTTTTTTACCGCATGATGCCAATACAATGATCAACACCACTACCAGAATAAGTACCAGACAGCCAACTACAAACCTTCTGGCAAAATGCTTGTCTTCCCGCAATCTTGCAGACAGATTTCGGAAAAACCAACCAATCTGTTTCATCTTTCATCCTCCAATACTACTCAGACGCCGTTCTTCCGTCATGTATATGATTTCGGAACAGATTCTTTTTTTGCGGATCAGATCCTTCAGGATCTGAATGTACCCAAGAGGAATCGAACCCCCATCGGTGGAACCGGAATCCACTGTTTTATCCGTTAAACTATGGGTACAAATGTTACAAATTTGTTACATACATTTGGTATACTAACATAGATAGAAAAAAAATGCAAGTATTATAGTAAATATATTATGTAAATTAACTGAAGGCGCAGATTCAGATTCCACTCGCATAAAAAGAGCCTGCAAGCCTGCAGGCTCTTTCAAAATCATTATCGTTACTCTACAGCCGCCGTGGACGAGTCTGCCATTTTGTTCTTGTACTCATCGAACAAATTCTGAACTGCTCCGTAGGTGCGCTGACTGATATCGGGAAGCTCTTTTCCCCATGTACCCGTAGCCTGTTTGAAGCCTTTCTCAAAGGCGCTGCGCATCTCTTCCATCTTGTCTGCATCTCCGCCCGTCAAAGCCATGGCAAAATCGAAGATCCTCTGAGATGTCTGTTCAACACCCCAATAACCGTCTTCTGCAATGTCCTTTTCAGCCTGCGCTTTGGTCTGGGCATCTACGGTAAAATCCCCGTCCGCCAGAAAACTCCAGATGCTGTCAGTCTTGCCCAGCGTCTTACCCTGTCCGGTGATCATCTGATGTACCAGATCGGTCATCTGCTGGATGCGCGCTTCATTGGCCTGTTTGAGCTGCGCCACAAGAGCGCTGCGATCGGTCTTGGCATTGGCAACCGCTTCCTTTCCTTCTTTGGAAGGCTCATAGATCACGCCGGACGAACCCTTGGAAGAAGCCGAAGCACTTGCAGACGACGATGATGCCTGCTCCTCGGGCTTAACCTGCGCGCTCCTGGAAGATGCCGATGCAGAAGTCGCATAGCTACTGTAACTGTTACTGCTTACACTTGATACACTGCTCATATCCATTCCTCCTTGATTTGGTGGCGCGACCTGTCATGGTCGGACGAATCCTTTCGTCTTAACGCCAAAAAGTAGTTTACAGTTACTTACATCATAGCATTGTATCTGTCAATATGCAAGATTTTTTTATGCTTCTGCTTTCCAAAGGCCGTGCAGATTGCAATATTCATAGGCAGCCACGATCTCGTCCCCGTCTGCAAGAACAAACTCTGCCGCGGGTGCATCGGACGGCTTCAGATCTTTTTTGGCAAATCCCTGCTTTGTTTCCAGTACGATGAACTGAATATAATGTTCTTCCATCATCGGATGTGCCACGCTTCCCACGCTGACCTTCACCTTGCTGCCGTCCTTTTCGATCACGGGCACATGCTTTTCAAAAGCGCCATCCGTGGAGCCGGGCACAAGCTCGGACATCTTTTCCCCGCAGCATACCACGGGCACGCCCTTGCTCTCCATAAATACAATAATGTTCCCACAATGATTACAACGATAAAACTGCATCCCCCTCTACCTCCTTTTCACTCTCTCAGATACGCACAGGCAGCCAGCGCCGCTACCGCTCCGTCGGCTGCTGCCGTTGTCAGTTGTCTGACTTCCTTGGTTCTGCAGTCTCCTGCCGCAAAAACGCCTCCGGCAGCAGTCCTGCAATCCTCTCCCGCAACAATATAACCTTTGTCGTCCAGATTAACCAGATTGGCAAAGCGCCCATTCTCCGGCATCTGTCCGATGGCAACAAACAGACCCGCAACAGGGATCACTCTGTCCTCCCCGGTTTCCTTGTCTGTAACGACCACCTCTTCAAGTCCGTCCCTGCCGCGCAGCTCCTTCATCGCCACGTTCAGGACAAATTCCACATTTTCCCTGCCCCGCAGTACATCCTGCAGATGTTTTTCGCCCCGCAGCTCATTTCTTCTGTGGATGAGATAGACTCTGCTGCAATACTCCGATAAGAAGATGGCATCCTCCAGAGCAGTATTGCCGCCGCCGGCCACTGCCACTTCTCTGTCTTTGAAAAAAGCGCCGTCGCAGGTTGCGCAATAAGAAACGCCCGCGCCGACCCACTCTTCTTCATGTTCCATTCCCAGGGGGCGGTTTTTGGCTCCCGTCGCCAGGATCAGCGCTCCTGCCTCATACTCGCCGCCGTCGGTCTTTACAATAAACCCGTCTTCTTTTTTGTGCGCGGACAGGACCGATTCAAATCCCACCTTTGCACCAAGACCGGTAGCCTGGTCATAAAGCCCCTGTGCAAAATCAAAGCCCGATATACTGGCGATCCCCGGATAATTTGCCACTTCGGGCGTATTGACGATCTGTCCGCCGTAGCTCATCTGTTCAAATACCATCACGCTCTTACCGCTCCTTGCGGCATAGATTGCAGCCGAAAGCCCCGCGGTTCCCGCACCGACGATCACAATATCATATGTTTCGCTCATGCTCTGTCCCCTTCCGCCTCAGCTTCTGACAAGCTCAAGCACCTTTTGCTTGGGGATCATCCCTACGCTCCTGCCGGCTTCCTCGCCGTTTTTGAACAGGATCAGACACGGGATGGAGCTGATATTAAAGCGCGCGGCCAGCTCCTCCTGACCGTCCACATTCACCTTGCCGACCCTGATTCCCGTCTCCTCTTCAGAGACTGCATCCACGATGGGGGAAAGCATCTTGCAGGGGCCGCACCAGCCTGCCCAGAAATCCAGCAGTACCGGCACATCGGATTTGCCAACCACTTCATCAAAATTTTCACTTGTTACTTCTACCACTGCCATAAAACGGTTCTCCTTTTTAACGATGTAATTCTCTTTTCAGGCTTCCTTCCATACTTTGACGCAGTTACGTCCGGACGCCTTTGCTTCATACAACATATCATCCACTCTGGCAAACAGAAGCTTCCTGTCTTCCGAGCCATTTGCACCGATCAGTCCCAGACTGCAGGTCAGTTTTTCAACATGGGGAAAATGATGTGTTTCCACCGCCTGGCGCATTTTCTGCGTCCTCTCACAGGCTTCATCCAAAGATATATCCGGCATCAGGCAGAAAAACTCCTCGCCGCCCCATCTTCCGACGGCTTCTCCCCGTTCTTCATCCATTTGTTTCCGGAATATATCAGCAAAATCTTTCAATATCTGATCACCGGCTTCGTGTCCATAGGTATCGTTGACATGTTTGAAATGATCTATATCGATCATCACCAATGCCATCTCTCTGCCGTTTTCCTGTGCACGGTCCAGTGCTTTCATGATCCTGTTTTCAATCTCTCTGCGATTGTAAAGTCCGGTCAGTTCGTCTGTGGTTGCCATCTGCTGCAGTTTGTAATTTGCTTCCTGCAGACTCTCAACCACCTCCCGAAGCTCCATGGAGGTCATCTGAACCAAAGTCGCCAATCTCTGCAGCAGTCCTACCTGCCCCTGCAGCGAGGAGGTGTCGATCATGACACCCGGCAGATCTTTGCCCTTCTTTTCTCCCTCTCTCATCGCTATGGACAACAGGGTAATATTATGCCACATGATCTTTCCGGTGTTCAGATCGCGGTCCAGTTCTCCACCGGTACAAAAACCCGTCGAGGGAGCAATCCGTTCAAAGGGAAGGATTTCCTGATCAAAAAATTCATTCCAGAACATCTTCCGCATCGTACAGGTATACAAAAGGATTGCTTCCGGCTCAAACTCCCGCACTTCTTCGCATCTTTCATTCACGCTCTCTATGATCGCACTGGGATTACCGTAGGACATGAGCACCTTCATACCCTCATCCACATACCCCGCCAGTTCCAATTCTCCGGCGGCGGTGGCGTAAAGCGGATGCCGCAGCATCGTCATATCTCCCTCTTTTATATAAAGCGGAAATTCTCTGGTGCTTTGGGTAAAATCATCCTTCGGCAGAACATGCAGATATTTTTCAAAAAGTTTTACCGCAGGCATCCCGTCGACCTCGATCATGGTATTTTTATGCGCCTTCGTCACCGTAAATTCTCTGCCGATCGACTGCCATCCGGTTGTACGGGCCACATCAATATGAAAATTCTCGCCTGCATAGGTCGCAACGACTAAAGCATTTTGAAACACGCCGTCGGAATGAATGATATTCAGCGTATCCTCATCCATGTTATGACCATTGGGATATCCGCCGAAGATCTTCACATCTTTGCGGCACTTCTGTGCCTCCTGTAAAAAAACGTAATCATCTACCGGAGCAGCACTGACCAGGATCTCTGCGGCCTTAACGGCGGGGGTTTCATCGATCAGAGCACAGACCTTGCGCCCCGCCTCTGCCTCAGAGCCCATGATCTCCGGAAAGGAATACACCTTTACCTCTGTCTGTTCAAAGAACATGGCTGACAGCACCACCATGGGCTCTGTCACATGTCCCTGATAGAATTCCGCATGGGCAGACACTCCCATCAGCCCCGCATCCGGAAAACTGTCGCCAAGCTCTTTCGCGATCCTTTCAAGCCATTCCTTCTCCATGGGACCGCAATACATATGAAAAACAAGCGATTGAAACCTGCGTTTTACGCTGTAATCCGTTAGTTCATGAATCGATTCCCCCAAAGACTTCTCATCCGTGATCTGAAATATCAATTGCTGCATAGTTTTTAACCTGTCTTTCCAATCCCCTCATAATTGAAACACCGTTTACCAACAAATACTAACACTTTCACAGTCTCACTGCAACCCCAAAAATGACTCCCGGTTCTCTCAGACAGAATTTCCTTTTTTTCTGTTAAGAAGATATCCCAGAACAGCTCCAACCGCGCCGCCGACGATATGTCCCATATTGGAAATATTGTCCTTTATGGTAATGCCCTCAACAACCTGCTGCCCGATATAGATCACCGCAACAAGGATAAATGTCAGCGGCAGTTCTCCGTCTTTGCTCCCCGTATAGGAAGCCAGGATAATAAATGCAAATACCACGCCGCTGGCTCCGCACAATGCTACCGAAGGGAAGAAAATGAAATTTACCAGTCCGGTCATAAAGGCAGTGATCGCAATGATCGCAATAATCGTCCTGGAGCCGTACTTTTCCTCCAGCATCGGTCCTAACAACAATAAATACGCTGCATTACCGATAAAATGATCCAGACCGCCATGCCCCAGGACATGGGTAAAGAATCGAAGATAAGTCAGCGGGTCGGTCAGCGGGGCACGGTATGTCATAAACAAAAGTTCCGTACTTTTCCCCTTTGTGATCCCGTCGATCATCAGCACGATCAGGCTGATAAGGACAAACGTCAGTATTACCGGTGAATTATAGGATATTTTCAGTTTTTTCTTCATGTTTCCACCTCCCGTTTTTCGTCTATTACTCCGGCCATTAAATGTCGACAAGCAGATGGTGGCGATTTTTAATGGCCAAAGTAATATTGTATCAGATTATGCAAATGGTGCAACAGCGGATCGCTCCGGATATTACATCCCACAGGTCAGATCTCCAAAAGCATTCCTGATCCATTCTATCCGCTCTCCGAGGATCGCCACAACATCATAACGGACGGACACACTCTCCAGCTTGTGAAAGCTGCGATAAAAGGCTGCCACCCTGCAGATCTGAAGTTGCTTTTTGTAGCTGACCGCCTCCTGCGGCAGACCATAAGCGGCTGTTTTTCTGTATTTCACCTCAAAGAAGACCAGCGTATCACCATCATATCCGATCAGATCGATCTCACCCTGCCGGATACGGAAATTGTACTCCGTGATCCTGACTCCCTGTTTTATTAAGTAAGCAGCGGCTAACTTTTCTTTGCCGCTGCCTATCTGTCTTTTATTCATATTGTTATAATCCGTTTCCTGTTTTATTGTTTCTTTTTCTGATGTTCCTCGATCTTGGCACGAATCTTATCCATCTGATCCACAAATACCAGGATCTCCGCCACAACCTCATACAATTCCGGCGGGATCATCTCTCCGATCTCCAGACGGGACAGGGTATCCGCCAGCTTGCTGTCCTTGTGGACCGGCACCTTATTGTCCTTGGCCGCTTCTATGATGCGTTCCGCCGTAGCTCCTTTACCGGAGGCCACCACCTTGGGGGCATCGGTATCCGGATCGTAGGTCAGGGCGACCGCGGTTTTGGTTTTGTCATTCGGCTTTGCCATCTGTTTCTCCTATGCTCTTACGTCAAAGGACTTGCTGCCGATCAGAAAACCGCCTGCATGATCTTCCATAATTTCATCGATCACATTAACAGGCGCAGGATCTTCCTTCAACGTCATCTTGCAGGACATATTGTAGCCCCTGTCCTGAAGCCGTTCGTTCAGTATATGGATATTTTCGCCGATAAAATCGATCATGGCATCATCCTTCAGATAAAAGTTTGTGGATACGCTGGCATTTTCCATTGCCACATAAACATCCACCGGTCCCAGATGATCCATATCCAGATGCAGAAAAGCACTGACCCTGCCATCTGCCGAGGCCAGATTCTTCTTGTTAGTATACACATACAGATCGCCGTGCGCATCCTCCCCGCCCAGCTTGAGGGGCAGCTGCACATAGCTTGCACTCTGATTGAGGGCATTCATAAAATCCACATTCTGCCGGATGTTAGTCACCTGCTCAAAAAGCTGATTCTCTTTTCCCAGCGTATTCTCAATCGTCTGTGCGAATCTGCCTGTCTGATTTCGAAGCTTTTCATAAAATTCCTGTACGTCTTCTTTCTGAAAAACGGTTCCGGGCTCCATCCGCCACTGCCTGCCCACCGCATCGGAAAGCATCTCCTTTAAGTCCTTTCCCTGCAGGATGGCCAAGGCCTTTTCCAGCTTTTCGGCATTCTGAGGCGTCTTCTCTCCGGCCAGAAGCTCTGACAGCCCCTTTGCCACTTCCTTAAGTGCCTCGCCTGCCGGCATTTCCTTTGACATATCCGAAAGGGACACTTTGCCGGCACCGGCTTGCAAGGCAGCCCCGTCCTTCTCCGCTATCACGATCTTCTGTCCCATCCGGCTTTCCTGATCTTCCTGCTTTTCTTCGATTCTGCTGCCCGCATCCGTAAGAGCCTTCATCAAAGCCGCCATGGGATCATCCGCCTGTGGTTTTATGCCATGGGCGCTCTCCTGTGCAGTCTCTCCGGTTGCAGGCGCCTTGCTTTGTTCCTGCGCTGCGTCCTTCTCCTCCTCAATCGCCGTATCCACAAGCCTGAGGAAAGCGTTATGATCGGCCGATCCTCTCTCTACGCCCTCTCCGGTAGATCCGCCTTCTCCATTCAATCCCCTCTCACTGCTCAGTCCGCTCTCTACAGTCTCATCCTCCGACAAAAGCAGCGCCACATCTTTGATAAAAGTCAGTGCCTTCTCTGTATCCCCTGACCCTGCCAATTCGTCAAGAGCCTTTTGCATGGACTCCGTAACGGTGTCCACCGTCCGTGTGATCTGATGTTCCAGATTGCGATATGCCTCAAACTGGTTCACATTTTCTTCCGTCAGCGGCAATCCCAGTTTGGTCATATCCACGATCGTCTCCGAGGCTGCCTGCGGACGGCTCGTCACCTGTCTGTACATGGACAAAAGGGAATTTTTGTCGATCGGCATTCCGTTTTCCATCATGCTGCGTACCATGCTGAAGGATTCAGCCGTTTCCGGAATACCCGCCTGTGAAAGCGCTGCGGACATCGTACTAAAGCCGGCTGCCGTATTGGTAAAAAGCGCCTTCAGACAGACCTGCGTATCCGAAACGCCGCTGACTTCAAAGCTGACATAGCTTCCCTTGGAAAGCGCCACGCCGTCCTCCATCCTGGCCTGCATGCCACTGCCGTCATCCATGCGAAGTGTCACAGTATCTCCCCTGGTCTCCACCACCTGTCCGCTGACAACGGATCCCACCGGAAGACTGCGCTGCTGTTCCTGCGTTTGAACCGAAGCTGTGCTGCCTGCCGCCCCCACTGTCTGCATAGTGCCGGAATTCTGTATGCTGTTGGATTGTGCCCCAAACAGGGAGCCCAGATTCAATGCCATCTTTTCACCCTTTGTTCAGATTATCTTCTCTTCCCGGTCTGCCAAGAGCAAAATGCGTGATAAACGTCCTTCTGTGGATCGGCGAAGGACCGTATTTTTCCAATGCTTCTATATGAGCTGCGCTGCCATATCCCTTGTGACTCGCAAAGCCGTATTCCGGATATAGCCTGTCAGCCTCCAGCATCATCCTGTCCCTTGTCACCTTGGCAATGATCGAAGCCGCCGCTATGGATTTGGATCTTGCATCTCCCTTGACAATAGCCACCTGTTTCATGGTTAGCTCCGGAATCGTAACTGCATCATTTAATAATATATCGGGTAAAATGCCCAATCCATGAACCGCACGGCGCATTGCCTCATAGGTTGCCTGCAGGATGTTGATCTCATCGATCACATCAGGGCCTACGATCCCCACGGATGCTGCTACTGCCTTTTCCATGATGATATCGTACAGCTCGTCGCGTTTGGCCGGTGTGAGTTTTTTGCTGTCATTCAGATACAGGATCTCCGTATTTCTGTCCAGCACCACGGCACCTGCCACCACCGGTCCTGCCAGCGGTCCGCGTCCGGCCTCATCGATCCCGCAGATGCACGAAAAATCCGCATATTTTTCCTCAAACACGCTCATGGCTGCCATCCGGGTCCTTTCCTGATCCAGCGCTTGCAGCTGTTTTCTTGCCTTTTGCACCAGTGCTCTGACGCCGCTTCTTTCGTCCGCCTCGAATTCACTTATAAAGACAGGCAGCATCTTTTCATCTGCTGCCTTGTATCTTTCCCTGATCTCACCGATCTTCATCATCTCAGTTTCCCCCATTTGGCAAAGGGATATGTCCTCAGCCATGCTCTTCCTACGATCTGACTGCGGCTGACTGAGCCGATGGATGGGTCTCTGCTGTCCGAGCTGTGATTTCTGTTGTCTCCGAGAACAAAATACTCATCCGACCCCAGATATATCGTATCGCCTGCCATTCCGGGGTTTTCTATCACAGCATTTCCGTAATTCTCACTGAGCTTCTCACCGTCGATATAGATCTGCCCGTCCTCATTGATATATACCGCTTCTCCCGGCAGACCTATGATCCGCTTGATATAATAACTGTCTGCGGACTGTGCATAGGGGAATACGATGATATCAAACCGTTTTGGCTCATGAAACCGATAGGTGATCTTGTCCACCAGCAGATTTTCTCCGTCATACAGCGTTTGTTCCATGGAACCTCCGGACACCACTGTCCTCTGAACCACAAAGTTGATCAGCAGAAAAGTCAGGATCAATATGGAAAGCAGATATATGCTCAGACTGATAAACTCTCTCAGCCATCCGCTTTTTTTTCTTCTCCTGCCTTTTTTGCTCCGTCCTGCACTTTTTCCGGACCTGTTTTTGCTATCCGCCTCACTCATCTTCTTCCGTCTCCTTTATTGCGCCGGGCCGTTCTATGGAGATCCTGCCCAGTCTGCCGCTTCTGAAATCATCCAGCAAAATGCCGGCAGCCTTGGCGGTATCCGCCCTCTCGCCCTTTGAGATACAACCTCTGACGCGTGCGATCTCTTCAAGTATTCTGATCCTGCCTTTTTCATCCTCCGCAGAAAGAAGCGGATCCGAAAGACCATATCTCTTGTCCAGCACCGTCGGATAATACTGCTCCAATATTCCGATCAGCGAGATTGCCATCTGTTCCGGATCCAGGATCTCATCATTCATCGATCCGATCAGTGCCAGATGAAGTCCCGTAAGCTGATCTCCCATCTTGGGCCACAGGATTCCGGGCGTATCCAAAAGCTCCAATGTCCCGGACAGCCTGATCCACTGCTTGCCCTTGGTAACCCCCGGCTTATTGCCGGTCCTGGCAACTGCCTTTTTGGCAAATGAATTGATAAAAGTGGATTTGCCCACGTTGGGAATCCCCACCACCATCGCTCTCACCGGACGGTTCACGATGCCGCGGCTTCTGTCTCTTTCTATCTTTTCACGGCAGGCAAGCTGCACGCTGCTTTCAATAGCCTTCATCCCCGTGCGGCTTCTGGAATCCAGCGCTACCACCTGATAATCCAGCGCTTCATAAAATTTTTTCCATTCACGGGTAGCGCTCTCATCCGCCAGGTCTGCTTTGTTCAAAAGTATCATCCTGGGCTTGCCCCTCGCCAGATCATTGATGTCCGGATTGCGGCTGGCTGCCGGTATTCGGGCATCCACCAGCTCGATCACCAGATCGATCAGTTTGATATTTTCCTGCATCATCCTGCGGGCTTTGGTCATATGCCCCGGATACCATTGATATTCCATCCTATTCCACCAATCCGGCCGGCTCATCTCCCAGCCCGAGCCTAAGCCATACTTTGCCTGAGATGTTGTCCCGTTTCACCGGTCCTATATTATCCGCCCTGCTGTCCTCACTGTTGTTAACATTATCTCCGATGGTAAAATACTCATCCTGCCCCAGTGTCAGCGCCTCATCAGCAATCCCCGCCTCCTCGATCTTGTCGAATGCATGATCCTTGTAAAGTAGATCGTTCACATACAAAAGGCCGTCCTTGATCTGAACGCTGTCGCCCGGAACCGCAACCACCCGTTTGACATAGTAATGCGTATTGGTATTGCCGCCGGGAAGAAATGCGATCACATCGCCGCTCTTCGGAGGCAGGATGCGATAGACAAACCGGTTTACAAGCACCTGTTGTCCGCTCTTTAACGTCGGCGACATCGAAACCCCGATCACACTGCATCTGAGTCCCAGACAAAACACAAGCACAAAGGCAACCGCCACTGCGGCTGCTGTGATATACACATAATTCATGACCTCGCGGACTACCGTGCGGTTTAACTTTTTTTGTTTCTGATAAAAACTCAGTCCTTTGTTTCTACGTCTCATCTTATCACATTTTTCCGATTATTACAAAAAGACCCTGATCCGATTGACGGACCAGAGTCTCTTTCCTTCTGATTAGCGGAGCTCTTTTACCTTGGCTCTCTTGCCGACACGACCCTTCAGATAGTTCAGTTTCGCACGTCTTACCTTGCCTCGGCGAACCACCTCAACCTTTTCCACATTCGGAGAATGCAGCGGCCAGGTCTTTTCCACTCCGATACCGCCGGAGGTTTTTCTGACGGTGAAGGTGGCTCTGTTGCTGCCGCCCTGCATCTTTACTACCGTACCCTCAAAAACCTGTATTCTCTCGCGGTTGCCTTCCTTGATCTTGCCGTATACCTTGACGGTATCGCCTACGTGAAAGTCATCAACCTTCTCCTTCAGCTCGGCGTCTTCGATCTCTTTGATGATGTCGTTCATTTTAGTCTCCTATTCTATCAGCCCTCCGGCTGAAAAACCCGGATGTTCATACGTATCATAATACCAGCGGACCATCTCATTTGTGCAACATTAGCATTGTACCACGGCTGCGGTATGTATGCAAGTGTTTTATTCGTCTTTATATTTTTCCAGAATGATATCGATTTCGGGAACGGATTCCAGAAAGACCTCCACGCATTTAGGATCAAACTGCGTTCCTTTACCCTCTGCGATGATCTCGAGTGCTTTTTCCTTTGAAAAAGCCGGTTTATAGATACGCTTTGAAGCGAGCGCATCAAAGACATCGGCCACAGACATAATGCGGGCCGACAACGGGATCTCTTCTTCCTTCAGGCCTTCCGGATATCCGTTTCCGTCCCATCTTTCGTGGTGATATGCCGCCATGTCCCGCGCATCGGCAAGATAGCTCTCTCCCTCAACGGTTTTTATGGCCTTTTCAATGATCTGTTTCCCCAGTGCAGCATGCGTTTTCATGATCTCATATTCCTCAGGCGTCAGTTTCCCGGGCTTGTTCAAAATACTGTCGGGGATCATGATCTTGCCGGTATCATGAAGGGGCGCCGATTTCACAACATATTCGATATATCGCGGCGTCAGCTGCTCTTCGTAGTATCCCTTGCGCTTCAAGCCGTCCAGGATGATCCTGACATAGGAAGCCGTCTTTTGGATATGGGCTCCCGTATCCGAATCACGAAATTCAACCATATCACCAAGCAGTACGATCAATCCGTCCTGCATTTTCATGACGCTCTCGGAATATCTTTGTATCTCACGGTACCTTTCAACCATATCGGATTCCATTCTTGTGACCGCGGAATACAGCTCTCCTATTTCGGTTCTTGAATTGATCCTGGTCATCTTTAATGCGTTGACGTCTTCGTCCATGGCATCCTGATCGCCGATATTCCTGATAAAGTTCCTGACCGATCCCATAAGCTTTGCAATGGGATTGCTGAAAAAATATTCGGCAATACCACTGAATATGGCAAACATGACGATCGTGAATCCCAGAACAAAAATAGCCACATTTCTGATATAGTTGGTTAATACGCCATGAATCGTGTCAACATTGATCTCAACGCAGATAATTCCCGCAGCTTCTCCGGCTGAATTAAATATGACCCTGTATCCGTTGAACATATAACCGTACCCTTTGGAATATCCGGAAACCAGGCCGCAGTCTTTTTTCCTGTTTAATACGGCTTCCTGCAGCGTGCGCAAAACATCATCCTCAAAACTGCCCTGTTCGCACAGGGTACCCATATATGTGTAGCTGCCGCCATTACTGAGTTCCTCAGCTGTCTTTGAATTGATCGCATATGTCAGTGAATGGATATCTCTTATATCATCAAAATAAACGGCATACAAATAGTCGATTTCGGAATTTTCCTTGATCTGATTGAATTCCGACCTCATTTCTTCATATTCATCGGGCATATTGCGCGCATCGATCATATCTCCAAATGAATATCTGTCCGCAACAGCATAAGCATAATTGAGTACGGTTTCCGTGTATTTATTGTAGCTTTCTATGACCTGATCCTCATAGAGATTATACCCAACCATCACGGTACCTGTGGACAAGATCGCAATAACGGCAAAGAAATAAGCCGCCGTCACGATCTTTATATTGATTTTCAACCTTTTATGTTTATTCTCACTCATCATGCCATCCTCGCGGAACGTTTTAACTCAGTCGAAGTATATACCCCGACTGAGTTAAACTTGTCATACGACTGAGTTAGGAACTGTAGCAAAATAACTTGAACAATTTACCTGCCTGATTTCATGCTTAAAACTTAAATCTGCTGACTACCGTGTCGAGGTCATCGGAAATCCTCTGCTGCTCCTCCGACATCTCATCCACTTCACTCACCTGCCGGCTGACCTCATTTATCGAGTCCAGAACATTCTGACTGATCAGCGTTGTGTTTTGCGTAGCTTCCGCAACACTCTGAATCGCATCATTAACCTCAGTCATGATGCCCTTGATCCCGTCAGACATCTGGCTGATACGCTCGGAAGAGCTTTCAAAACTCGAAGCATCCTCGCCGTACTGATTTGCCACATTTACAAAATTGCTGTAGTCCGGTGTAACCGTATTCTGCACGAAATCCAGCATTTCCTTTGCATCATGGATCAAACTGTTGAAAGCAACCTGCACCTTTTCGATGGTCTGCTGTATCTTTTCGACCGCATCCGTTGTACTGCCCGCAAGACTGCCTATCTCCGATGCAACGACTGCAAATCCGCGCCCTGAATCACCGGCTCTCGCCGCTTCAATTGAGGCATTGAGCGACAACAGATTGATCTGTCCCGCGATATCGGAGATCACATCAGCCATCTCGCTGATATTGGATACAACCTCCGCATCCTTAATGCTCGCCTGCATCTGCTTCTCAAACTGCTCTGAAAGTCTGCTCGCGGAGTCTGAAGATTTCTGACAATCCCGACTGATCTGTGCGGCACGCTGCTTTATCTCCATCGACATATTCATATTATCCGCAGTCTCTCCTGCCAGATTGTTTACACTTGAGAGAACCTCCGCAGTCGAGGCATTGACCTGCTCTGTTGCAGCGCTGGTTGAAAGCATGGCCTCATTCACCTCGGTCATATACTCATGGATATCTTTAAACTTATCATTCAGGATGACCGAGGATTCCCGAAGTCTGCGGCTTGACTCGCCTATCTCGATCGCATTTTGGGATATCTTATAAATGACGTCCTTATTGCTTCGGTACATATCATTGAGCGAGCTGCTCATCGCCCCAAGTTCATCCTCGCTGCCTGTCGCGATCGGCTCTATGGAGAAATCATTTTCCGCAAGGGAGCCTGCAAATTTCTGTACTTTTTTGATGTTGCCTGAAATGGAATGTACCACCAGGAGTATCACAGCGATAGCGATCAGAATCGTAATAATGTTGAAGAAGGCCAGCAGTCTTACGAGACGGGTCACCGGACTGTTGATCTCGGACTGCGGTATCTGGACAGCGAGCTTCCAGCCCGTCTCCGGCAGGGTGGTGAAATACAGATTCATCATCTGTCCATTGTCAGACCTGTAGGATGTGGTACCCCTGTCTGTACCAAGGATCGTCTGTCCTGCTGCTGCCAGACTCTCATTCGCATCATCAAGAATGCTCTGCTCGGCCGCGATCTTTTCCTGATCTACACCTGCGAGAAAGATACCGCTGTTGGTCAGAAGCAGACCCGTGCCATTTTCTCC
This sequence comes from uncultured Lachnospiraceae bacterium, assembly GCA_905236705.1. Lineage (GTDB taxonomy): Bacteria > Bacillota > Clostridia > Lachnospirales > Lachnospiraceae > RGIG7926. The sequence goes on from CAJOOZ010000030.1 coordinate 16,774, forward strand.
CACATGAATATTTTCAATGATCTGTACTATCGTCTCAAGAGAAATACCTACCGAAGCACAGCCGATATACTGTCCATCGTCATAGATGGCCACGGAGCAGGTGGAAAGTGTATTGCCCGATGGCGGATCAAAATAAGGATCGGTAATGACCGGATGATCAAGTCCCTGAGACACCGTATAGTAGGGCTTTGAATGATAATCATATTCGGCATTACTGTACTCGTATGTTGTGATCAGCCCGTCATCACTCTTGTAGACATAGGGTCCTACATACTGCTCATTCGGGTCATAAACATAGGGCTCGAACCAGAGACCGCTTCCCAAAGCGATATCATTGTCGGTAACGATACGCTGCAGCATAGTCTCATAGGTGGAAAGAGACACCTCCTTGTAATCCGACGCCACCGTGGTAGCCAGAACATCCGCTGTACTCTCAATGCTATGGAGCTGATCTTCCACCTCAGCAACATTTTCATCCAGAAGTGCGAACATGGTCTCGGCCGTCTTGTCATTGATGATATCCCTGCTGTTGATGCCGCAAAATGCGGAAATCAATACAAGCGAAAGAATGATCACCGGCAGGATGAATGTCAAAAGTCTGGTACTGATTTTCTTGAATTTCATCGTTTCACCTCACTGTTCCTAGATTTTTTTGTTATGTCACGAACTAAATCTATAGTAAGCGAAATATGTAATTTCGCTTACTATAATGCAAATTATAACATAACAACGCAAAATTTGAAAAGTAAAAAATGCCCCCCAAAGGGGAGGCAGACACAACACCTCAGACCTGTCAGATCACCTCTCGATCCTGTTCTTACCTGCGTTCTTGGCCTGATACAGCAGTTTATCCGCCCGTTTCAGCGTCTCATTAATATCCTCTCCGAAAGGGAACTCCGCAAAACCGCAACTGATCGACACATGCAGCTCTTCATGCTCGCTGTATTTTATACCGTAGACCGCCTCTCTTATCTTTTCCGCTCTTTCGAACGCCTCTTCTACTGTCGGGTTGAAAAGAATATATAAAAATTCCTCGCCCCCATATCTTGCGGCAAACTCGGAGCTGTGCTGTCCGAGGTTTTCCTTGATCACCCGCGAGATCTCACTCAGAACCTGGTCTCCGAAGACATGTCCGTAGGTATCATTAACTTTTTTAAAATTATCAATATCCAGCATCACAAGAAAACGTTTCTGTGCCACACCCCTGTTGCGCCTGTTGCCCAGACGTTCAAACATTTCCCGACGGTTATACAGCCCTGTCAGTTCATCCATCACCGCCAGTTCTTCAAGACGGGCATTCAGTGCATCCTTCGCCCTCCTCTCATTTTCATAGGAATTGATCGTAAGCTGTGTCATATAATAGATGCAGATCGCATTCAGCACCAGAGAAATGATGACATCATAATACCAGGTGACATCATCCACTGCCTTGACCCAGGATGGTCTCACAAATGTGGAAACAAAAATAACGGCGCAGAACATCAGAACCGATACGATAAAAGTAACGAGCCTTTGACGGTTATCGATAACGCTCGGAACAATGATATAAAGACAGGTCAAAAAATAGAGAGTCATACCGCTTCTGACTCCGCCGCACATAAAGAACGTGACAGGCACCAGAATAAAATTCAGAAAAAGACACAGGAGCAGATGGCATTGTTTCTCTTTCCCAAGCTCATATGAAGCAAAGCCGATCGCAACGATAAGCAGACAGCAAAGCCCCGTGGAAAGTGTCGCAATAAGGCCCATTCCTTCGACAAAAGTAAACACTGTCGAAATGCCCGTGATCAGCCCTCCGATAGTCAAAATGATCGCAAACACCTTGGAATCCAATGAGTCCCTGCTGTCAATAAAGTTTGAGTATCTTTTTAATATCTTCCTCATTTGCTGCCTCTCCGTTTTTGCCCGTTTGGCAAAACGCTTCGTTTTTTATATATATTTTAGAATATTTTTAGAAATAATTCAATCTATTCTTTGCAAAAGTGATCCAAAATCTTCTATTTCAGACTATGTTTCTTCGGCCAGCTCCAATACCTTTGGCATACGGATCTGCACCGTGGTTCCCTCATCCGGTTCACTAAAGATCGATACGCCGTACTGTTCGCCAAAGTAGATCCGGATACGGTCATTTACGTTTTTAATGCCGATACCGCCTTTTTTCTGATTGTCGCTGCGCAGAATATCCTGACACTGCTCCTGCGTCATGCCGACTCCGTTATCACTGACCGTCATTTTAATATCATCGCCCTCTTGCGCGACTTCGATCACGATCCTGCCATCCTCCGACATATCAAGACCGTGCACAATGGAATTTTCGATCAGAGGCTGCAGCGTTATCTTGTTGCAATAATATTTCAGACACTCTTCTTCTACCCGGAACTCATAGGTAAAATGACTTTTATAACGGAATTTCTGAATCTTCAGATAGCTTTGTGCATGCTTCAGTTCCCGGTCGATGGTGATCAGTTCATGACCCTTGCTGATGCTGATGCGAAACAGTCTCGCAAGGGAATTGACCATTTCTATTGCTTCCCCGGTGCGCCCCATTTCACACATCCAGGCAATAGAATCCAGTGTGTTATACAAAAAATGCGGGTTGATCTGCGCCTGCAGCGCATTCAGTTCGGCCTTACGAAGCGTAATCTCCTCATTACGGACTTTTTCCATCAATTCCTGAATCCGCAGTACCATGTGTCCGAAGGACTCCGACAGGGCATCGATCTCCGCAGAGCCCTTTACCGGATAGAACGCAAAGCTTTCCGCTTCCGTTTCAAATTTCTTCATGGCTTCTGCCAGCTGCTGCGCCGGGCGTGAAAAGAACTTGGCCAGCAGCGTTGCGGCAAGTGCCGCCGTCAGGATCACCATCACCGCCACAAATAAAAAAGCACGGGCCATGGCATTTGTCCTCGCATCTATCAATTCATCCACATAGCTGACACCTATGATCCGCCAGTCCGTATTATCCATGGTATGGGCAGTATAAATCACTCCGTTTTCCGTATGCGTGCCGTCTTTGTAATCCGGAATACTCTCTTTCGCTTCCTTCTCAGGACCGTCATAAATCAGCTGCTGTTGCGGATGGTAAATAATGTTTCCTTCCCTGTCCGCAATATAGCAGTATCCATGATTCCCGATGCCGGCGCCGTCCACGTAGCTTGCAATATCGTCAAACAGGATATCCATGGAAACCTGTACTGTTTCCTCATCGCTTCTTTTAATTTTTCGGGAAAAGGTCACCACCCACGGGGAATGATCCCTGAACAGATTCTGGACGTGCGGCGTGGAGATGCAGGATCCGTTGCCTTCATACGGAATATAAGACAGATTATTCTCCGCCTGTTCTTTCAGCTCATATCCTTTAGACCAGTATTCGATCAGTTCGCCATTCCCGCTGTGAACCATAATTGCTTCCACATCATTTCTAAACGCTATGAGATTCCGAAAATATGCGTCCCGTTCACTGTTGGAATTGCTCATATTCCGGCAGACCTTCTCCATCGTCTGATCCATGTCATCAAGATAAGCAGATACCATGCTCTCGACCTGCAACACCACCTGATCACTGTTGGTAATAGCATTCTCTTCCACGGAATCCAGGTACATATTGGCAAAGATCGACACACCGCCGATACATGCAATACCCACAAGGCACACAACCATTCCGGTCATAAAAAAAGACAACGAAATCCTTTTGTTCCATTTTCGTTTCTGCTTCTTTTCCCTTTTCTGCATCTGGTTTTATCCCTCGGCCGCGCCTCTCCTGCAGGTATTGGGAGTCATTCCCGTTATTTTTTTGAAACTGTAACTGAAATAATGCTGATCGCTGTACCCGCATTTTTCCGCTATCTCCCGAACCTTATAGCTGGAATGAAGCAACAGATCCGTAGCAACTTCGATCCGCTTTTTGGATAACAGATCCACAAAGGTACATCCGGTGGATTTTTTGATCAGGGCACTTAAATAGTTCGGACTGATAGCGATCTCATTGCTCACGGAAACAAGTGAAATATCAGGATTCATATAACCGGCGTTGATGATCTGCAGCGCCTTTTCGCTGATGAGCTGTGCACTGTTGCGATACTGTTCCATGTCCGCAATAAAAAAGATCCCTTTCTTCTGTTTGCCGGAATAATCCATGGCTTTTACGGACTCCACGTAGGTCTTATGCATATTGGATAATCCCTCCGTGAGCCTTCCGATCCCGATCACGGAATCCCTGCCCATGATTCGTTTTACTTTTTCGTAAATTTCCTCTACTGCGATATGCAGATATTTGTCATATCCTCTTTTCGTGGAAATGAGTATGGATGTGATCTTTCCGTTGATATAGAAACTGACCGACTTAAAATATTTTTCCAGAACGGAGTTCAGCGCATTGACATTTTCCTCTCTGGTCTCGTTCATGGAGTCATCGTTTACGATGCTGACCGTCATAACGGTATACAAAAAAGGCCCGCCGTCTTTTGAGACCACTCCGATATCCACCAGTTTTTCAAAGAGCTGGGCATCACGCTTCGGATCGTTTTCCACCTGGAACTCATCCAGAAGCAGGGTCATAAAAAAGGGCATGGCGATTTCCGGCTTGGGCTCCGGACTTCCGGTAGCAAAACTGCGGAACTGCTCATCGATCTTCTCCTTGATCTTGAGCAGTTCCTCCGTCAGCTCCGCAGCGGAGATCGGCTTTAGCATATAGCTGATGATGTTGTACTGAATGGCCTGCTGGGCATAGGAAAAGTCATCATGGCCGCTTAAAAATGCAATCTGTGTGGAGGGATGGATCTCCCTGACCTGTCTGGCCAGCTCGATGCCGTTTACAAAGGGCATCTGTATGTCCGTCAATAATACATCCGGTTTAAATTTTTCCACCAGCTCCAGTGCTTCAGCGCCGTTTTCTGCCTCACCGACGAGGCGGAATCCGACACTTTCCCAATCTACTTTTTCAATCAACGCCAGGCGCAGTTCTTCTTCATCGTCCGCAACAATTATCGTATACATGTGCTAACGATCTCCCCCTTTTTTCCTATTCGCTGACGGAAATCCGATCGATCAGATCCAGCTCCTCCTGTGAAAAGCCGGTATTTTCCAAAGCCTTGATATTATCCAGTACCTGGGATGGTTTGGAAGCACCGATCAATACACTCGTAACGATATGATCCTTCAGGATCCATGCAAGTGCCATCTCCGCAAGCGTCTGCCCTCTCCGGGCTGCCAGATCATTCAACTGTCTGATCTGTGACAGTTTCTCCTGCGTCAGTGCGCTTGCCTGCAGGAATCTGGCATCGGTTTTGATACGGCTGTCTGCCGGTATACCGTTTAGATACCGATCAGTCAAAAGACCCTGTGCCAGCGGACTGAATGCAATGATCCCTTTACCGAGCTCCGCTGCCGCATTCTTCAGACCATTCTTCTCGATCGTGCGATCGAAGATGGAGTAACGATTCTGGTTAATGATAAACGGACAATGCAGCTCCTGCAGGATTGCCGTTGCTTTTTTCAGAGTCTCGCCGTCATAGTTGGACAGTCCCACATACAAAGCCTTGCCTGACTGTACAGCCTGCGCCAGAGCGCCCATGGTCTCCTCCAGCGGAGTGTTCGGGTCCATACGATGATGATAAAAGATATCCACATACTCCAGTCCCATACGCTTAAGGCTCTGATCCAGACTTGAAAGCAGATACTTGCGGCTGCCCCAATCTCCGTAAGGACCCTCCCACATCTCATATCCTGCCTTGGTGCTGATGATCAGCTCATCACGATAGTCCGACAGATCTTCCCTTAAGATCCTTCCGAAGTTGATCTCCGCCCTGCCCGGTTCGGGGCCGTAGTTATTTGCCAGATCAAAATGGGTAATGCCATGGTCAAAAGCCGTAAAGATCAGCTCTTTCATATTCTCTGTCGTAGCATTGACACCAAAGTTGTGCCATAAACCAAAAGAAACCCCCGGCAGCTTTAACCCGCTTTTGCCGCTGTTAAAATACGGCATGCTCTCATACCTTGTTTCCGATGCTTTGTACATATTCTTGCCTCCCTTTCCCCGTTTTCTCTACTTTATTGTTTCCAGTCGTATGGTATTCGTACTGCCCGGCAGTTTACCTGTCTGTCCACCGGTCAGTATGATGTTGTCCCCGCTCTCAAGCTCCAGGATCTCTTCTGCCTGACGCGCTGCATGATAGAACACAACGTCAACAGAATCAAATTCCTCGCTCATCACCGGGATAACGCCCCAGCTGAGATTCAACTGGCGCCATGCCTTCGTTGAGGTTGTCACTCCGACAATATCCACCGGACACCTGAAACGGCTTACCATTCTGACTGTTGTTCCCGATATCGAACTGATCACGATACCCTTTGCCCCTGTATCGATTGCCATTGCACAGGTTGCGTGGGAAAGAGCATCCACATTATTCTGTATAACATAATCCGTTCTGTGAAATCTTTTTTCATAATCTATATTTTTCTCTGTATACTCTGCGATCTCCGCCATATTTCTGACGGATTCCACCGGATATTTTCCCGCTGCCGACTCTCCGGAAAGCATGATGGCCGAAGAGCCGTCATAAACAGCATTGGCCACATCGGATATTTCCGCCCTTGTCGGTCTGGGATTGTGTATCATGGACTCAAGCATTTCCGTTGCCGTGATCACTCTTTTTCCGAGAAGCCTGCACTTTTTGATCAGATACTTCTGTATCGCAGGTACTTCGATAAAAGGAATCTCCACGCCCAGATCGCCTCTTGCTACCATGATCCCGTCTGCTATCTCGCAGATTGCATCAATATTATCGACGCCTGCCCGATTCTCGATCTTGGCTATGATCTCTATATCCTCGCCCCCGTTATCATCCAGGAATTTCCTCAATTCCCGTACATTTTCTCTGTTGGAGACAAACGAGGCTGCCACAAAGTCAATATCATTCTCAATACCGAATAAAAGATCTGCTTTGTCATCCTCACTGAGAAAATCGCCTTCAAACACATGCCCCGGGAAATTCATGCTCTTGCGGTCCGAAATCTCACCACCCGCTATGACTTCGCACACCACGTCCGTTTCGGTCAGATCTCTTACCTCAAAGATAAGCAGACCGTTATTGACAAGAATCCTGTCTCCTTTACGCAATTCCGATGCCAGGCCTGCATAACTTACGGATACAACGGAATCATCCCCCTGCACATCTCTGCTGGTAAAAGTAAAAGTCTGCCCGTCCTGTAACGTTTCCCTGTGATTTTTAAAATCCCTGATCCTGTATTCCGGACCTTTGGTATCAAGCATGATCGGCAGCGGATATCCCAGAGCCTCTCTGACCTTCTTAATGATCCTGATCTTCTCGAGATGTTCCTCATGAGACCCGTGGGAAAAATTCAGTCTTGCCACATTCATGCCGGATTTGCACATTTTGGTCAATACTTCCTCGCTTTCGCTCGCCGGTCCGATCGTACAAATGATCTTCGTTTTTCTCATCTTCTTTGTTCCTCTCCGTTTCTTCTCATTTATAGTAAACAACAGGATAAACTGTCGTTTAGCCCAAAAAAAGCTGATATTCCGTCACGGAATACAGCATATGAATTGCAGACATTGTACAGCTTCCATAGCAGACACGGACTCGCACCTGCTTGTGGAAGCTGCATGCCTGAACTTAGCAGCTGCAGCAAAATACGTTCTGCTACAGCTCCTTACTGAAATTGTTTTAATTTCTTGGCCTGTTCATATATGTTCCCGAGAATCTCGCCAAACTCCTCAAATTTCTCGACTGCAACACCGGATGCATTCATGCCTTCTTCCGAAAGGGATGATACATCCTTGCTGATATCGGATAGATTATCTACATTATCATTGATCTCCGCCGCGGAATTAGCAATATCCTGCATCTCCAATCCAATCTCCTGGAACTTGTCGATCATATTGGTAACATTATCATCGATGGAATTGAAATTGGTCTCCGCAACGTCGATCATCTTATTCTGCTCATCCACGGATTTAACGGTCATGGCAATACTTTCCATCACTTTTTCCGCTTCTCTTGTGAGCTCACCTATGATCTCTGTGATCTGATGGGAAGAAGTGTTCGTCTCCTCGGACAGCTTCTGAATCTCCGAAGCCACAACCGCGAAACCTCTGCCCGCCTCTCCTGCTCTTGCTGCCTCAATGGAGGCATTCAAAGCCAGCAGATTGGTCTGGCTTGCGATCGAAATGATACTCCCCACAATCTCTTTTACCGCATCCACCTTGGCCAGCACCACTTTGGTTGCTTCTTCGGTGATCTGCGTCGCGGAAGTAACCGTCTGCGCTTTTCCTTTCAGTTCATCGATGGCCCGAACACCATCCGTAACTGCGCTCTTGGTCTCATTGGATACAGCCACCATCTCATTGCGCTTCATTTCGGTTGTCTCTGTACGGTTCTGAATATCATGACATTTTTCCGCCTGCACATTCACCGCCTGTACAGTATCTTCCGTGCTCTTTGCAATATTGTGCATATCATTATTATTGGTTTCGATCACGGATTTCAGTTCATCTATCCCGTCCTTGGCTGATTCAAACAGGGAAGTGATGTTCTGTGCCACATCATTCATTCCCACGCCAAGCTGTTCTGCCAGCGAAACCTGTTCTGCCAGTTTGTCATTATTCTCTTTATTAAACTTTCTCAATAATTTCACAACTCTCATGGAGGTCCCCAGTGCTACCATGAACATGAAAAAATAAAGCACGGCAACGATTGGCACAGATCCGCCGGACACCGCAAGCCTGATACAGGTAATGATAAAGGTCAGTATGATAGCAATATTACCCGCAATACAGATCATGGTATCCAGAAAAACCATACAACCTAACAAAACCACAAAACCAAAGGGAAAAAAGCTTAACGAAGCATGATAGATCGTCATGAACATATATTGCAAAGTGACGCCAAGCAGAATCATGATGCTTCCCATACGTTCCTCTGACTTTTTCACTCTGCCGAATAATGTGATTCCAAAACATAAAAGACTAACAATAACATTGACAGCAACCGTTCCCGTTGCCCCCGGATTTTTCATCAAATCCTCGGCAACATTGATTGCCAGCGCCACGATCGTTAATACAGCACACATAACAAAAATGTTTCCGTTAGCTCTTGCAAACTGATCCCTGCTCATATTTGCTCTCACCTTGTCCATAGTCTGTTCCCCTTCCCCTATGAGTTTTGCCCGGTAGGCTTCCACTAAATCTTTTATAAAAAATATTATATAACCCTTAAAATAAAATAGCAATATCCTCATCTCCAAAATCTGTTCTTACAGTTTACAGATCAATTCGGCTATGCTAAGATTCATTTTAGGTAATTGCGAGGCTCGATTCGCAACCGGCCGATAAAAATTGTATAGCAGGAGGATACTAAAGTGTACGAAGAAGTAACGGGCTCCATATTAAATGTGGGAGTTAATGATCCCGATATCGTTTTATTTGAAAATCAATACGATCTGCCGGAGGGAATGGCATACAATTCGTATCTGATCGCAGATGACAAGGTATGTCTGATGGACAGTGTGGATGCGGATGTCACGGATGAATGGCTTGAAAATATCAAAAAAGCCCTGGCGGATAAAGGCAAAAAAACCGTGGATTATCTGGTGATCCAGCACATGGAACCCGATCATTCCGGCTCTGTACTGGCACTTTTGGATCAATATCCCGAAGTTTCGATCTATACCGGCGTCGGCGCTCTGAATATGATAAAGCAGTTTTTCGACAAAGATCTCTCCGGACAGATCACTACCGTAAAAGAGGGGGATACCCTGGAGCTGGGAAGCCACAAGCTTGCCTTTATCGGTGCGCCGATGGTACACTGGCCCGAGGTCATCATGACCTATGAAAGTACCGAAAAGGTACTTTTTGCGGCGGACGGCTTTGGCAAATTCGGCGTGCGGGGTGCCGAGGCCGACGACTGGGCATGCGAGGCGAGAA
>CAJOOZ010000031.1 GCA_905236705.1 uncultured Lachnospiraceae bacterium
ATATTATCCGAAGAATCTCCCATCAGAGCCTTTAATTCGATAAACTGCTGCGGCGTGGCATGATACTCCTGCTTCAGCCTTGCCAGATCCCAGTCTTCCACTTCGGTTCTGCCGCCCTTGGTCTTGGGGATCCTGATGAGAATATGCTCATCGGCGATCTGCAACAGATCCCTGTCACCCGAAACCAGGGACACCTCATACCCTGCCCGGGCTCCGCGTTTGGCCATGGTGCCCAGAATATCGTCCGCCTCATAGCCCTCCAGCGTCATCACCAAAATGCCCATGGCGCCCAGAACTTCCTGTATCACCGGTATCTGCTGTTTAAGTTCCTCCGGCATGGGTTTTCTGTTGCCCTTGTACGCATCATACATTTTGTGCCGGAAGGTGGGTGCGTGCAGGTCAAAAGCCACGGCCAGCGCATCCGGCTTTTCCTCATCCAGAAGCTTAAATAAAACATTCAAAAAACCGTAGATCGCATTGGTATGCAGCCCTGCGGAATTGGTCAGATCGGGAACGCCGTAAAAGGCTCTGTGCATAATGCTGTGACCGTCTATCAATACCAGTTTTTTCATTTTTAATTCCCCGCGTAAAAATAGATTCCGAAGATCACCAAAAGAGCCACTGCCTCATATACTGCCATGCCCAGCCTGATCCTGATCTTTCGTCTGTGCGTATTCAGCGCACGTTCCATAAATCCCGAAAGCTCCTGCTCGAGATGAAACGACGTACCTGTTTCAAGATGCGCGATTCCCTCCTGCGAAAGAAACTGAATCGTCAGCTCCTCCTTGCAGGAAGGGCAATGATCTGTATGCTCTTTAAACCGGTAGACATCCAGACCCCTAAGTCTGTCTCCGAGAAAATCCGAGATCTTTCGCTCACATTCAGCGCAGTTCATCTGTCTCAACGCCAAAACCTCCCTGCTCTCAAAGTGTGGGACCCTTGGCCGGTGTGCGTACCTTAGGCGCCATCGCCAGTTTGTTATATTCTTCCAGAAGTTTCTCCGGCCTGGTTCCCCTGACCAGAGCGGAAAATCCATTCTGCTGCCTGATGGTTTCCGCCACCTGGTTTATTTTGATCTGATCGGAAATCGATTTGATAACGTTTTGCGGATTCTGATAACCGTTTGCTTCGCAGGACTTTTTCACCGTCTGCAGATAGACCAGCCTGGCTGCCGACAGCTCTCTGTTGTTCACGCCCAGCTGTTTTTTGCCTGCCGGCGTCTTTTTCAGTCTGTTATATCTGGCGGACTCGATCCGGATCGCTTCATCAAGCCGTTTCTCGGCTTCCAGCTGCGGCGTTATTTTTCCCTCATTTGCCTCGCGCTGTTTTTTCAGATGCCCGATCCTCATTTGACGATTCCTGATCACATCATCCAGGGAATTATCTTTTCGCTCAATTCCCCTGCCCAGCTCTCCGGTAACCTTTCTGATCCCACTCATATAGCTCACTATGTTCTGCGATTCTGTGTCACGTATGATACCGTCTTTGGAAGTCGCCTCCATGTGTTTGACATGATATGTCACGGCTGCATACATAATCTCTTTTGTCACTCTGTTAAAATCATTCACGCTGGAGTCTGTATTGAGCATCGATCCTCTCTTCAGGGCAGCATAGAACCTGTTATATTCTTCGCTGTTCAGCTTGCCCTGCCTGGTGGCATCCAGCCTGACGGTCACTTCCTTGCAATGTTCAGCCACAGCGGCAAATGTCTCCCGGAGCCTTTGTTCCTGTTCCAGACGTTTTCTTTCTCTGTCCAGTTGGCGCTCTACATAGCCCTCATGCTGCACCTGGTTATTTTTGTCCAGTCCTCTTTTCAGATAATTATTCTCTCTCTGTGCAAAGGACATAATGTCACTGACCAGATTCATCCTGTAGGCACTGTCGCCCTCCGCCGGTATTGCGGTTTTTTTCATATATTTTTTGCATGCTTTTATCAGCGCCTCGTTTTGCTGTATGATCTCGGCCGGATTCAATGCAGACATGCGGATCTTGTCCAGCTTCTGAATCTCCCTCTGCACCCCTTTGACCCTGGAAACGCCTGATCGCATGAGACTGCCCATGGCATCAAAAGCCCGATCCTGCGCATTTTCCCGCTCTGTTTCGGTCTTAAAGCTGACAGACAGCTCATTGTCGACAAACCAGTTACGCACCATGTCGTGGATCGACGCGACGCGTCCCTTCTGCTTCGGTGCGGACGCATATACTTCATCGATCAGTTTGCCGATCTGACTGTAACTGGTCAGACGCACGATATTGTAGCGCTCATCCGCTATATAAACTCCATCCGGCAGCTCGGACAGACCGCTGCCCCTGTAATATTCTCCCGTGTCGGCATCATAAAAGCCGGCTCTGTGCGCCTTGCCGTCTTCCTTGTACCGCGACTGCGACTGATCGATGCTGCCCAGATCCATACCATGCTCTGTTGTGCCGATGATGATCCTGCCTGCACCTCTGACATTCTGAAGCGGAAATATCATGTCTCCGTGATCCTGCGCCATAGAGCAGAAGATCGTGGCTTTCATATTGGGAATATTCCGGATATCTTTCTTGCCAAGTCTCCAGAAGGTTCCGAATCCCGGAACGGCGTCTCTTTGCGTGAGATCGAAACTGATATATTTTAAAAACGGTTCCGCCTCTTTATGTTTTTTGGCATACTCTTTCAAAAAGTCGTTGATATACTGGGCTCCCTCCTCCGCAGCCACGGCGCCCCTGCTGTGTCCTGTGAGACGGATGTTGATCTCATGCGCCTTGCTCGGATCCTTCACCCACTCCTCAAAATATTTGACCAGTTCATTCTTGGCGAGATTTTTAACATAAACCCTGTTGTTCTCTATACTGTGATCACCCACATTAAACAGACCCGGACCGGAGATGGTGTACCTGATCTTGTTCACGACCGTATCGTCCTTCAGGGTGACTTTTTTGGACATTTTGCGTATTCCGTTATAAACCTTGCCGGACGAATCCCGAAGCGGTACTCCATACTCTTTGTCATGTTGTCTGATCTGGGATATTCCCACTTCCGTTTTGGTATTCAGCTTGCCATGCTGACCTGCATACTCACGTCTGACCGTATTATAACCGGAGCCTGCCAGATCAAATTCGAGCACGGTAGTACCCTCTCTTATCAGACGGTTTCCTACGGCATTATGGATCTTGACGGTTCTGTCTTCCAGCGTGCCCCTGTGTTTTTCATCAATGCTGTCATATACTTCATACCCGTATACAGTCTGGATCGCCTGACGATTCGTCACCTCTATCCCACGCGCATTTTGTCCGAGATTTTTGGGTACGTCCAGTATCTTTTCCTCATCCAGATCGCTCATGACATATTTGCCGCGGCTCCGGATCTCCTGTTTTTCTTTCTCGGACAGAGCATTGTAAGCTCTGGTATTGATCAAAAGGGCCTCCCTGATGGGCAGTTCCTTTCCCTTTTCAACCATCACCTTCGTATTAAAGGCTCCTGCGGCTTCGGCGTTCAATTCAACGCCGCGATCCTTCGGATACTCTCCGTAATTAAACTCTGCATTTCCTACTTTTTCAAGCAGCTTCTGAACATTATCCCTGCGCGGATATTCTGCCCCGCACTGATCCACATATTCCTTGATCCGGTTTAACAGACGCACCCTTACATCCAGTGTGCTAAAATCCGTGTCTCTCAAAAGAGTCAGAAGATCCTGACCCTGTTTTTCATACTTCGTATTCTTCTGAGCCATCTCGTACAGCTCAGCCATAAATTCCATATCTGCGACGGTCCAGCCATTATCCACCATCTGAGCCATAAAGCCATACTGTCCGTACAACAGCTCCTGCTTGCGCCCCTGTGCCTCAAGACCCTCCATTTTGGCAATCATAAGTGTCTTATAATCCTGCCTGTAGGTCTCTACCAAACGGATCGAAAGACCATTCATTTTTCTGGTAGTTTCATAAGCGTCCCAAATTGCCTGATTCACGATCAGTTCGTCTTTCGGCAAAGGCATAATATCCCCTCCTTAAAAAATAAAAACAGGGTTAAAAACAGGTTTAAAAAACCCCTGAAACCGGCTAGGGTGCCGAGAATCAGGGGCTCTTCCAAGAATGCCGGCGATGGGACTTGAACCCATACGTGGTTGCCCACAACAGATTTTGAGTCTGCCTCGTCTGCCATTCCGACACGCCGGCCGATGTTTGCTGTCGAAACCTGCCTGCTGCATTTCTTCCTGACAACAAACAATAGTGTATCACATTTATCCTATCTTTGCAAGTTCCGACAAACTCTCGTCGCAACATGTCTATGGCCGGCTTAAAGCACATTTGATATCCGTATGCCGCTTACTTCCTGCATTTCTCTCTCAATCCGCTCATAGATGCCTTGGTCGCTCAGGGTGGCAAAATAATCCATCGGCGTCTCCGGCCGGCGTATCTGCTCCACACTGCCGTCTTCTTTCAGCAAAAGTTCCGCTGATTTCAGCTTGCCGTTATAATTGTATCCCATGGAAAAACCATGCGCTCCGGCATCATGAATAAAGAGATAATCACCCATTTCAACTGCGGGCAGTTTTCTGTCAATGGCAAATTTATCATTGTTCTCACACAAAGAGCCCGTTACATCCACTACGGTATCGGCGGGCGCATCCTCTTTTCCGAGTACGGTAATATGATGATATGCCCCATACATAGCCGGCCGCATCAGATTCACGGCGCTGGCATCGACTCCGATATATTCCTTATGGGTGTGCTTTTCATGGATCGCCTGTGTCACCAGACCACCGTAAGGCGCCAGCATAAATCTGCCCATTTCCGTATAGATCGCCACATCATTCAGCCCAGCCGGTATCAATATCCTCTCATATTCCTTCCGGACACCTTCTCCGATCACGGCAATATCATTCGGCTCGCCCTCCTCGGTATATGGTATGCCCACGCCGCCGGAAAGATTGATAAAGGAAAGCGCAGCTCCCGTTTCCTCTTTGATCCTGACCGCCAGCTCAAAAAGCTGTCCCGCCAGCTTCGGATAATACTCATTGGTCACGGTATTGCTGGCCAGAAATGCATGGATTCCCAGCCGCTGCACCCCTTTCTTTTGCAGGATCCTGTAAGCCTCTATGGTCTGCTCTGTCGTCATACCGAATTTGGCATCCCCGGGGTTGTCCATGATCCCGTTGCTCATGGTAAAAACGCCGCCGGGATTGTAGCGACAGGACAGAGTCTTTGGCAGCCTTCCTCCCAGCGCCTTCTCAAGATAATCGATATGGGTAATGTCATCCAGATTGATGGTCGCTCCGATCCTGTCGGCATATACATACTCTGCTGCCGGCGTATCATTGGAGGAGAACATGATCTCCTCTCCGCTGATGCCCATTGCTTTGGAGAGCATCAGTTCCGTCATGGATGAGCAGTCCGTACCGCAGCCGTATTCACGCAAAATACCGATCAGCCTCGGATTGGGCGTTGCCTTTACCGCAAAATACTCCCTGAATCCACGATTCCAGGAAAATGCATCCCTGACTGCAGCGGCATTTTTCCGTATACCCGCCTCGTCATAAATATGAAAGGGTGTCGGGTAGGTTTTTGTGATCTCCTCGATCTGTTCTTTGCTTACGAATGGTATTTTTTTCATCTTTACTCCTTACTTTGTTTTTCTTTTTTTACAAAAGTCCTTTTCTACAATACAATATCTTCTATCTGCCAGTCAATCGGATCAAGCCCGTTTTCTTCCAGAAATGCATTGGTCCGGCTGAAGGGTCTGCTCCCGAAAAAGCCTCTGTATGCAGACAAGGGACTGGGGTGCGGTGATTTCAGGATCAGGCATTTGGGGTTGTCCAGCATTTTTGCCTTTTGCTGTGCAGGGCTGCCCCAGAGGATATAAACAATGGGGCGATCCTGCCGGTTCAGTATTCCAAGCACCGCATCCGTATATTCTTCCCAGCCTATCCCTTTATGGGAACCCGGCTCATGGGCTCTTACGGTCAGAACGGTATTCAGCATCAGAACACCCTGAACGGCCCATTTTTCCAGATAACCGTTATTGGGGATCCTGCATCCCAGATCATCATGGAGTTCCTGATAAATATTTCTCAGAGACGGCGGTATGGCCACACCGGGTCTGACCGAAAAGCACAGTCCGTGCGCCTGACCCACATCATGATAGGGATCCTGCCCGATGATCACCGCCCTGACTTTCTCAAGCGGCGTAAGCTCAAATGCCGTGAAGATCTCATCCGCCGGCGGAAAGACCTGATGCGTGGCATACTCCTGCCTGACCCTCTGATACAGCTTCCCATAATAATCTTTTTTAAATTCCCCGCTCAGCGGCTCCAGCCAGTCATTCGCGATCGCTGCCATTCTCAGTCGTCCTCATCGTCCTCATCCTCGTCAACACCGGAAGCATTGTTGCCGTTATTCACATTTTTCCGGTAGCTGCCGATCTACAACCTTACCGAAACATCCTTATTTTTCAGATATTCCTTTACCTCGCGGATCGTGAGTTCTTTAAAGTGAAAGAGTGAGGCCGCCAGCGCCGCATCGGCGCATCCGTCTGTCAGAGCTTCATAAAAATGCTCGCACTCTCCTGCACCTCCGGATGCGATCACGGGGATCGAAACGCTCTGTGAAATGGCTCTTGTCAGCTCAATATCATAGCCTGCTTTGGTGCCGTCTCCGTCCATACTGGTCAGAAGTATCTCTCCGGCGCCCATTTTTTCCGCTTTGACAGCCCACTGCACGGCATCTATGCCCATATCTATCCGGCCGCCGTTTTTGTAGATATTCCATCCGCTTCCGTCTTCTCTTCTTCTGGCATCGATCGCCACGACCACGCACTGGCTGCCGAATTTGTCCGCCGCCCGCGAGATGAGTTCAGGATCCATGATGGCTGCGGAATTGACGGAAACCTTGTCCGCTCCTTCTCTCAATATCGCCCTGAAATCGTCCACCGTGCGGATCCCTCCGCCCACGGTAAAGGGGATGAACACCTGCTCAGCAACTCTGCGCACCATATCCACAACGGTATCGCGGCCGTCAGAGGATGCTGTGATATCCAGAAATACCAGCTCGTCTGCGCCCTCCTTGTCATAGATACCCGCCACTTCTACAGGATCGCCCGCGTCTATCAGATTTACAAAATTAACTCCCTTGACCACTCTGCCGCGATTCACGTCCAGGCAGGGAATGATTCTTTTTGTGTGCATTTTTCGCTGCTCCTTTACACCAAGCGCTCTGCCGGATTCATCATTCAATCCAGTTCCAGAAAGTTTCTGAGGATCTTAAGTCCCACGTCGGAACTTTTCTCGGGGTGGAACTGACATGCGAACAGATTTCCCTTTTCAACGGAAGCATGAATTTTTACCCCGTACTCTGCGGTTGCGGTCACGATGGACGGATCCTCTGCCTGCAGATAATAGGAATGCACGAAATATACATAAGGGTTTTCTCTCACCCCTTCAAAAAGCCTTCCTTTCCGGGGGAACTGCAGATCGTTCCAGCCAATCTGCGGGATCTTCAGACCTGCGTCTTCGGGAAACCTTACGATCCTGCCTTTTAAAAGTCCCAATCCCCGCACACCGGGGCTCTCTTCACTTTCTTCAAACAAAAGCTGCAGCCCCAGACAGATTCCCAGAAAGGGCGTGTTTTGCTCTGCCACCTGTGCGATCACGTCTGTCAGAGCGTATTTGTGAAGCTTTTCCATGGCATCTCCGAAAGCTCCCACACCCGGCAGGATTACTTTTTCCGCCTGCAGGATCTCGTGGGGATCCCGCGTGATCTTCGCACTGTACCCCAGCGCCTCTGTTGCTTTTTCCACACTGCGGATGTTACCCGCATCATAATCTATGATCGCAATCATTGAATCCCCTCCTCAGGGAGCAGATCAGGCAGATCATCGGAGCCCTGTGGCAGCGCGTCTCCCGCTCCATCCTGTGCATCTGACGGCTCTGCCTCCTGTGCCCCCGGCACTTCCGGTATCTCGGGCATGGGCTTTATCACTCCCGTCTGACTGTCTTCGTCTTTTTTGTAGTTGGCATTTTTGCGACTCAATGCTCCGGTGATCTCTTCAAGGCGAAGCGTGTAATGATAATCATCCATCGCATAGATCTGCTGCACCTGCTCCTCATCCAGATGATACTGATTCAGCAGGATCGTCAGAATCTGCTCCCTGACCATGCCGGCCTCTCCGGCCGCTTCATACTGCTCGATATCCTCAGCCATCTCATCGTAAAGAGCATATCCTGCCATCAAGGCATCAAGGGCTTCCACCTTCATATCCAGTCCGACATAATGCTGATATGCCTCCAGCTTGTGCTGCAGTCTCAGGATAATGCGGGACTTCATGAACATCTTTTCATCTTCCTCAGACAATTTCTGACCGATCAGACCTTCATATGCCTCGTAATACTCTTTGTCCTCAAATGCCTTTCTGGCAGACTGCATCTGGAACAGCGGCGGTACCAAAAATGCCACCAGCAGAATAAATGCCAATCCGGACAGGCACATCACAAAGATCAGGATGACCATTTTCCTGGGAAGTCTCTTAACCGGTCCCTCCGGCGCTTTCGGTTTCTTTTCCTTCTTTGGTTTCGGCAGTTTCTTCGGCTTGTCCTTCTTCTTTTCTTTCTTTGGCTTTTTCTTTTTGCCGTCGTCCTCAGCATCAAGCTCATCCAGAATGGCTTCATTGTCATCTGCATCCTTTGCCTTGCCTTTTTTGGACTTCTTTGGCTTTTTCTTCCCGGGTGCCTGTTCTTCCTCTTCCTCTTCTTCCGCTTCCTCTGTCAGAGCCGCAAACAACTTGGCAAACAGACCCTGCTTTTTCTCTTTCTCCTTGTTTTCTTTTTCTCCGATCTCTTTTTCGCCGGCCGCTTTTTTACTGCTCTCTTTTTCCTTTATTCCGTCCGTTTCCGGCAGATCGGCGCCCCCCGTCAGTTCGGCATCCGCTTCCGAGATATCGATCGGCTGCACCTGACTGATTTCCGCATCTTTCCCGTCCTCATCTCCGACAGGTTCAACGGGTAATTCGCCCACTTCCATCTCGGCCAGTTCCTTCAATGAAGCCTCTTCCGATTCTTCAGGATCCGGCTCTGCTCCGGACTCATCGCCCTCTTCCTCTTTTCCTTTTTTCTTCTTTCCAAACAGACCCTTCAGACCCGGTCCTTTCTTCTTTGACTTCTTCTTTTTGCCCTCTTCAGGCTCCTCCTCGTTCTCACTGCTCTGTGCTTTTTCCGGCTGCGCTTTTTCAGGCTGCGCTTTCCCTGCAGGTGTATCTTCCTCTTCCACGGCTGCGGGGGCAGATTTCGGACTGTCGGCAGGTTTTTTCTCCTGCTCTGCCTCTTGCTCTGCCTCCTCACCCAGCAGGGCACGCATCTCATCCTCTACCAGCTCATGGTCATCCGATTTGCGCAGCAGCTCTCCTATCTCCTGTAATTCAGGATCATCATCTCCTATATCTTCAAGCAGATCGCCCAGCTCGCGATCCTTCGGATCGATGCCCACCTCTTTGCCCGTTTCACGGGCCTGCCTGATGGTCTC
Source organism: uncultured Lachnospiraceae bacterium (assembly GCA_905236705.1). Taxonomy (GTDB): domain Bacteria; phylum Bacillota; class Clostridia; order Lachnospirales; family Lachnospiraceae; genus RGIG7926. Next base: position 9,499 of record CAJOOZ010000031.1, read on the forward strand.
CTCTATATCTGCCTCGTCCTCATCGGTATCCTCATCCGATCCCGTCAGCCCCAAAAGCTTGTCCAGCGCATCGGGATCATCGGGGTCGATCTCTGCCAAATCATCAAGGGCACTCAGCTCTTTTTCAATCTGCTCCTTCTGCAATTGTTCGTTATCAGCCATACCCTCATCCATTTCTTCCTGTGATTGTTCCTGCTCTGCAGCGGCGTCGCCCTCCGCAGCCGTAGCTTCCTCCTGCTGGCTTTCTTCCTCCGTTGATTCTGCAGGTGCGGGCTCTTCTACGTTCTCCGCTGTATTCTCTTCCTCGGGCGCGGGCTCTTCTTCGTTTTCCGCTGTATTCTCTTCCGCAGGTGCGCTCTCTTCCGCTGCGTCTCCGCCTCCTGCCTGTGCAAACATCGCCGCAATCTGCTCCGGCGTCAGCTTGGCATTCGGATCATCCGATACAGGCATGATCTCGGGCGCGCTCTCTTCCTCCACTGATTCTGCGGGTGCTGGCTCCTCTACGTTCTCCGCTATACTCTCTTCTGCGGACGCGGGCTCTTCTACGTTCTCCGCTGTATTCTCTTCCGCAGGTGCGCTCTCTTCCGCTGCGTCTCCGCCTCCTACCTGTGCAAACATCGCCGCAATCTGCTCCGGTGTCAGCTTCGCATTCGGATCATCCGATACGGGTGTGATCTCGGGCACGGCCGGCTCCTCGGGTGCTGGCTCCTCTTCGTCCTCCGCTGATTCTGTGGGTGCGGGCTCTTCTACGCCCTCCGCTGTATTCTCTTCCGCAGGTGCGCTCTCATCCGCTGCGTCTCCGCCTCCTGCCTGTGCAAACATTGCCGCAATCTGTTCCGGTGTAAGCTTCGCATTCGGATCATCCGATACGGGTGTGATCTCGGGCACGCTCTCCTGCGCACTTTCTTCCTCCGTTGATTCTGCGGGCGCGGGCTCTTCTTCGTCCTCCTCCACACTCTCTTCCTCGGGCGCTGGCTCCTCTACGTCCTCCGCTGTATTCTCTTCCGCAGGTGCGCTCTCTTCCGCTGCGTCTCCGCCTCCCGCCTGAGCAAACATCGCCGCAATC
>CAJOOZ010000032.1 GCA_905236705.1 uncultured Lachnospiraceae bacterium
AGAAAAAAGCGAGGCGCAGGGCGCGCGTTATAATCTGAAAAAAGTCTTAAATAAGGGCGGAAAATTTGAAAAACAGCCTGATTTGTAATATTGTAAAGATGGATAGTTGTGTTTGCCCATCGGTGAAAAAGTAATCGGATGAAAAGAGCGAAACTGACAGACAACAGAAGCGGTTTCACCATGGTGGAGATGGTAGTGGTCCTTATGGTAATGAGCATCCTGCTCGGTGCCACGGTCTGGGGTGTTACGGGATGGATCCGCCATTTTAATCAGGTCAGAAATGAAGAAACCGCCAGATACATCTACCTTGGGGCTCAGTCCTGCCTTTCTGCCCATGAGAGCAGGGGGACGCTGGACGAGACGATGGTGGAGATCGCCATGCAGGCCGGCAGAAGCCAGGGCGCGGTCGTTACGGAAGAGACGCGCCGTATTTTTCATGCGGAGGATGCGGACAAAGGCGTCTACGGTGTTCCTGACGAGCCGGATCTGCATGAAAGGGAACATCTGTATGTGACGCTGCGCGCAGACCGCAATCTTTTGAGAGCGTCGGGGGACGGATATGAAGAAAATGCACTTTTATACAGTATCATAGGCCCTTATCTGTCTGATGTGGAGACCCTCGATGGCAGCGTTTCGGTTGAGTTTGATGTCACGGCAGGTAAGGTGTATTCCGTTTTTTATTCCAATTGGGCGGCGGGCTTTAGATACGGCGCCGGAGATGAGGATACCAGCGAGAGAGGCCTGTATGTGATCAACAACGGATCCAGAGAGGAAGTCAGAAGAGAGGACTTTTGTGTGGGCTATTATGCCTCGGATCAGATCAACGTGGCCCGGCTTGAGGCCTCTGCGGAGGAATTTGATGTAAAGGCAGGACTGTTCAACGATGAAACCCTGCATCTGGATTTCCGCTCGGGACTGGAAAATCTGGAATTTTATACCGAGTACACCGTGGATTTTTACCGGAAAGGTGACCAATCTTCTGCGGATGAAGGGAATGATCCCACAGATAAGGGGGAGAAAAATGATGCGAAGAAAACTGATGTAAGGAAAGGCTATGTCAAGGCCTTCAGCGTCAGGCTAAGGCCATCCGATCTGGCAGAGGGCGATCCGGACCGGCTGAAAAGGGATGCTGCCGATATCGAGCCGTTTATAAAGCGCCTGGAGGTAATGGATGCAAAAGGCAATCCCATGGGAAAGTATCCCTTCTATGTAGGCTACAGAAGCAGTATGATGCCGGATGTGGGGACGCCTGACAGAGAGAAGGAAGCGCACCGGGTCAAAGATATCACGCTGCTTCTGGATCAGCAGATGGACTCTTTGTCTTTGGCGCAGATGGAGGATCAGGACAAAAAGGGAACGGCAGATGCGGATAGTCTGAGCATCACCAGGTTTCTGGGGGATGAGGCGACCCTGATCTATGCCAGGGTCAATGTTTGTGTCAGCTCCAATGCAGGCGGTGTTCTGAGCGGCAGCGCCGATGTGGATTCCAATATAGAAAATGATCTTTTTGCCACGGACCGGACTTTGGACGGAATAGGCGTGGGCAGTGAGACACTGCTCGAAGGAGCCTATTCCATCAGCAACAACCGCCATCTGTACAATATCCGTTTTGCGGAAAACAGAAAAAAACGCGAGGACAGTGAAAGAGGGCGGCAGTATACCTATACCCTGAGAAATGATATCTATTTTGGCAAAGCCGAGATCTATCAGGTCAGAAGCACGGATTATGCCAAGGCTTCAGAGGATAAAAAGGTATTTACCACATTGCCGTTTTTGTCTGAAAACAGTGTGCTGGACGGTAATGGATGCTCCTTCTGTGATATGAGGCTGGGCAACGGCTCTTATGTGGAATATCCCAGGGATGCCGAAGGGAGGCTTAAAACAGGGACAGAAGTGACAAATGAAGCAGCGCAGATTGGCATGATCGCCGAAAACAGAGGCCTGATCCGCCGTTTGGTGCTGCGGGGAGCCGGGGGAGAGATTCTGACCGCAGCCCAGGCCGGTGCAAAAGGGATGGCGGATGACGACGGCTTTCCTATTTGCTCTGACAACCTTCATGCTGTCGGTATTCTGACAGGACGCGACTTCGGCTCCATGCGGGAGATCTATCTGGATGATGATTGCAGGCTGAAGGCTTCCTTTTTCCCGATGGAGACACCGGATCCGAAACAGGGGTGCGGCGTGGGACTTTTGGCAGGAACACTTTATCTGACCGGCAGAGATACGGATGAGGCGCAGGATGTGCAGCAGCATGACCGTCTGAGAACGGGCGGCCTGGTTTCGGCAACCCGTGGCAGCGGCATAGGTGGGGATAGCGATGCGGATTCCGATTGCGGGATCGGCGGCGTCTTTGGCTACGTCTACGGTGATTTTGCCTCCCTCACGGAATACGGCAGGCAGCCCTTCATCGGAGCAGGAGAAAGCAGCGAGGGAGTCCTGAGTGATCTTGCCGATGGTGGGGATATTTTTCATAACCTGACCGGAGCCATTGAAAACAGGGCCGGCGTCAATGAAGACACAATAGCGGGCTCTGAGCCAGTTGGCGGCATTCTGGGAAATATACAGGTAAAATACCCTCAGGACGAAGCTTTGGAACAGGATGGGGACGGGGATGCGACGATCCCTGCGGGCTATCCTGCCTGCGTCATCGGCTGCCGCAACTTAGGCAGTGTCAACGGTGAAAATCTGGTGGGTGGCATCGCAGGTGTCAATGGCAGGGGGGCCTTTATCGAGGACTGCATCAGCTATTCCGATGTTAAAGCCACAAAGGGAGTTTGTGCAGGGATCACTGCGGAAAACTACGGCTATCTGAAAAACTGCGGCGTGGACAGGGCTGCGGGCGATGAGCTGC
>CAJOOZ010000033.1 GCA_905236705.1 uncultured Lachnospiraceae bacterium
CATCCTCATGGCGCCGGCCTCTTCGCTGGCTTTCTCCAGAATCTCCTGCGCCTGCGTCGATGCCATCTCAACGATCTCCTGCGCCTGAGCGTATGCCTGCTGCATTACCTCGTGTTCGCTGACCAGCTCGCTGGTATGAACGGCCGCTTCCTCAATCAACTGCTCTGCCCGCTCCCTGGCATCATTCAGTATTGCTTCCTTGTTGCTGATGACCTTTTGATATCGGCTGATCTCCACCGGCGTCTTCTGGCGAAGCTCCTGAAGCATATCGAGGATGTCTTCGCGATTCACGAGGAGAATGCCCGGCTGCAGAGGCTTGGTCTTACAGCTTAAGATGTAATCCTCAATATCATCGATCATCTGCTCTATTTTTGAACTCATACTGCCCTCCGTATCAATAACCGTATCCGGTATCATTTATATTTTGCATACAACAGCTCTGCCACAAAATCAGGAACACAATCACTCACATCTCCTCCAAAGCTTGCGATCTCCTTGACCGTTGAGGAAGAAAGATACGCATACTCCAAAGAAGTTGTCAAAAACATGGTATCCAGATAACCGTCACTCAGCTTGCGATTGGTCTGCGCATTCTGCAGTTCGTATTCGAAATCCGTTACCGCGCGCAGTCCCCGTACCACCACGTGAATATGCTGCTGCCTGGCATATTGTGTCAGAAGTCCGCTGAAATGATCCACCCTTACGTTTGGCAGATCTTGGGTCGCTTTCTGTAATATTTTAACACGTTCTTCTATAGAAAACAATGCAGATTTATTGACATTGTTCAGCACGCAGATCACCAGTTCGTCAAAAATGTCGGCCGAACGCCTGATCACGTCCATGTGCCCCATCGTCACGGGGTCAAAGCTGCCCGGGTAGATTGCTTTACTCATCGCTCCCTCCTGTGCAAAAACACATGTTCATTGGTTTTATAGCGCTTCACCTTGATCACATCATATCCCAGATCCTCCAGGTAGGAAAGGTCTGTATCCAGAGAAGCTTCAAAGATGATCAGTGTCTCTTCCGTGATCATTTTCGAAAGCGTCAGATATTCCAGCACTCTTCGCTCCAGATCCATGTCGTAAGGCGGATCCATGAAGATGATATCAAAGTTGTATTTATATTCCATGCCCGTGAGTGCCACAAACACATCCTGCCGAAGAACGGTGGTCTTGCCCTCAAGCTTCGTCTTTTTCAGATTCTCGGAAATGCAGTCCGCGGCGGCTTTGTCATTTTCCGCAAATACGCACCAACAGGCTCCACGGCTGAGGGCTTCGATACCGATCGCGCCACTGCCCGCGAACAGATCCAGAAAAGATGCGCCGGGCACCTCGTTTTGTATCATATTGAACAGGGTTTCCTTGATCCTGTCCGTGGTAGGTCTGGTGTGATCCCCCGGCGGGGACTTTAAGGGAATGCTCCTGGCGGAGCCTGCGATCACACGCATGGATCGCCCTCCTTTCCTGTCGAAAAATATCAGATCCTGATCTTGGTGCCTTTACCGTCGCGTTTTGCCTCTTTGAGGCGATCGGAATCAAAGGTCTTTTCCTTGTAGGTGATGACAGCCGGATCTGTGCCGACGGAATAATATACGGCTGCCACCTTGTCGCCGGCCTCCAGTTTCATGCCCCGTACTCCGACGGCGCCTTTTTTCTTTTCGGGAATATCCGCCACGGGAAATTTAAGGAAAAATCCGCTTTCCGACTGCAGGATCATATCCCTGAAATCCTTTAATACACTGACTGATACCAAAGCATCGCCGTCGGCCAGTTTCGTGGCTGCAACGGATTTTTTGCTGACATCAAATTCTCCGCCGTCCACTACTTTGATATTGGCTTTTTCGGTGACAAAGATCAGTCTGTACAGATTCAGTTCGGACTTGCTGCTCACACAGAGAACCTGCTCTTTGGAAGCATCATATTGGCTGACATTGTCGATGGGGATCCCTTTATCCCTGAATTTCCCCAGTGGAATATCCGATACCTTGATGGTATGAAGCTGACCGATATCCGTAAAGACACAGATCCGTCCCGTGTTTTTGCAGATGCAGATGTATTTATTCTCGGTAATGGCGGCTTCTTTGTTCCGCTCAAAGGTGGCCGGATCGATGCATCTTGCATAGCCGAATTTATCCATCAGGAAGTACAGATCCATCTCTTCTACCGGCTTTTCCACATACACAGTCTGTTCCACCTGCTCGATGGCGGTGAGACGTTTTTTTGAAAATTCTTTTTTGTAGCGGTCCAGATCCTCCATGATCACAGTGGTCATGGATTCACGGCTGGACAGAATATCCTCATAGCGGTAGATATTGGCCATGGTCTCATCATGTTCCCGTATCAGGGCATCGATTTCCAGACCGATCAGCTTATAAAGACGCATCTCCAGGATGGCATTGGCCTGTCGCTCCGTAAAAAGAAGCTGTTCGGCCATGATTTTGCTCTCTTTGGATTTAAACTTGATCCCCGTGGTATCGCCTTCGGTAAGGCATCTTTTGGCCATGGCTCTGTCCTTGGAACCCCGCAGGATCTCAATGATGAGGTCAATGACGCTGGTGGCCTTGATCAGACCTTCCTGAACCTCGCGTTTTTCCCGCTCCTTTTCCAGAAGGGTCGTATATTTGCGCTCTGCAAGTTCAAACTGAAAATCGGTGACATGCTTTAGGATCTGTTTCAGTCCCATAGTCTCCGGCTTGCCGTCAGCCACCGCCAGCATATTGACACCAAAAGTGTCCTCCAGCTTGGTCTTTTTGTACAGAAGATTGATAAAGTTGTCGGCATCCGAATCCTTTTTCAGCTCGATCACGATCCGGATACCGTCCTTGGAGGACTGGTTGGTGATATCCACGATATCATTGGTTTTTTTGCTCTCCGCAAGAGCGGCCACATCCTGCAGGAACTTGGCAATGCCGGAGCCGATCATGGTATAGGGGATCTCGGTAATAACCACATTGATATGTCCGCCTTTGCCCTTTTCGATTTCCACCTTGCCACGAAGCCTCAGTTTGCCCACACCTGTCTCATAGATATCGGGCAGATCCTCTGCATTGCAGACGATACCGCCGGTGGGAAAATCGGGGCCCTTGAGATAACGCATAAGCTGGGCTGTTGAGATGTTTTCATTCTTCATGTATGCCTTGGCGGCATCAATGACTTCTCCCAGATTGTGGGGCGGGATGGAGGTTGCCATACCGACGGCAATGCCTTCCGCACCGTTGACGAGCAGATTGGGAATCCTGACCGGTAGCACAACGGGCTCTTTTTCCGTCTCATCAAAATTGGGCATGAAGTCCACCACGTTTTTGTCCAGATCCTCCAGAAAGGCTTCCTGTGTCACCTTACAAAGTCTGGCCTCCGTGTAACGCATGGCCGCCGCACCGTCGCCCTCGATGGAGCCGAAGTTGCCGTGTCCGTCCACCAGGGGCATTCCTTTTTTGAAATCCTGTGCCATGACCACGAGAGCATCGTAGATGGAAGAATCTCCGTGGGGATGATACTTACCCATGGTATCACCGACGATACGGGCACTTTTTCTGTAGGGTGAATCATATTTGATCCCCAGCTCGCGCATGTCATATAAAACACGCCGCTGCACGGGCTTTAAGCCGTCGCGCACATCCGGCAGCGCCCTGGCGATGATGACGCTCATGGCGTAGTCGATGTAGGATTTCTCCATCACCTCGGAATATTCGGTTTGAATGATGCCGTCTTCTCTCATGAGAACCTCTTCCTATTTTTATTTCAACTTATGTCACGGATTGCTCCGTTTTTTCAAAACTTGCGCAATCCTGCAAACATTCGGAATCCGCTAATTTACTGCGTAAATTGCTACTATCCCAGCGCGATCTTTCCGTCTGCGATATCCGCAATGACCTCCACCAGAAATTCATGCTCTCTCTCCAGCACTCTGGCGGCCAGTGTGTCCGGCGTATCACCGTCCAAAACGGGAACCGTGGTCTGTCTGACGATCTGTCCGCTGTCATATTGGGCATTGACGCGGTGAATGGTCACGCCGCTTTCCTTTTCTCCTGCTGCGATCACTGCTTCATGAACATGGATGCCGTACATACCTTTGCCACCGTATTTCGGCAATAATGCGGGATGAATGTTGAACACCCTGTTATCGTATTTTTCCAAAACCGCGGGATGAAGCCTGCGCATATAACCGGCCAGGAAGATCATGTCTATCTCATACTGTGCCATCAGCTCCAGAATCCGCTCAGCAATGTCCTCCTCGCTGCCGCAGGTATTGCGGTTTAGCACATAGGACGGAATCCCCGCCGCTTCGGCGCGCTTTAATACATACGCATCCTCGTTATTGCAGATCAGAACCTCTACCGTGGCGTTGATCGCACCGCTTTTACAGCCGTCAGTGATGGCCTGCATATCCGTTCCGCCGTGTGAGGCGAAAATCGCTATCTTCATATCATCATTCTCCTGTTTGTCAAGATTTATCACACATCCAGCAGCGCCTCTTTCGCATGATCGTAGATGAATGCTTTACGCGGCTGAACCTCTGAGCCCATCAGCTTCTCCGTGATCTTGTCCGCCATATAACTGTCATCGATGGATACCTGTTTCAGATATCGTGTTTCGGGATTCAGCGTAGTCTCCCAAAGCTGCTCCGCATCCATTTCTCCCAGACCCTTATAGCGCTGAAGCGTAAAACCGCCCTTATGCGTCTTGCGATATCTGGCCAGTGCTTTATCATCATACAGATATTCTCCCTCGCCCCTGCTTGGGATTACTTTATATAGCGGTGGCATGGCGATGTAAACATGCCCTTCCTGGATCAGTTCCGGCATAAAGCGATAGAATAAAGTGAGCAGAAGGGTACAGATATGCGCTCCGTCCACATCCGCATCGGCCATGATAATGATCTTGTCATAACGCAGTCTGGTGATATCAAAGTCATTGCCGTAGCCTTCGGAAAAACCGCAGCCGAAGGCATTGATCATGGTTTTGATCTCGGCATTGGCCAGCACCTTGTCGATACTGGCTTTTTCCACATTCAGGATCTTGCCGCGAATGGGCATGATCGCCTGATACTGGCGGTTTCTGGCCATTTTGGCAGATCCTCCGGCGGAATCACCCTCCACGATAAAGATCTCGCATTTTTTGGCATCTCTGGATTCGCAGTTGGCCAGCTTGCCGTTGGAGTCAAAGGAGAATTTCTGCCTGGTCAGCATATTGGTCTTGGCTTTTTCCTCGCTCTTGCGTATCTTGGCCGCTTTTTCCGCACAGGAGATCACATTTTTCAGAACTTCCACATTGCGGTCAAAAAAGCGCTGCACTTCCTCTCCGATGACCTTGGAGACCACCTTGGCGGCATCCTGATTGTCCAGCTTGGTCTTGGTCTGTCCCTCAAAGCGGGGGTCGGGATGCTTGATGGAGATGATCGCCGTCATACCGTTGCGGACATCGGGACCGGTAAAATTGGTATCCTTTTCCTTGAGGATGCCCAGTTCTCTGGCATAGGAATTGATCACCGTGGTAAATATGGTCTTGAAACCTGTGATATGGGTCCCGCCCTCCGCATTGTAGATATTGTTGCAAAAGCCCATGACATTTTCGTGAAACTCATTGGTGTACTGAAAAGCGGCCTCCACTTCAATGCCCTCGCTCTCACCCTTGAGAAAAACGATATCATGTACTGTTTCTTTGCCCTCGTTGATATGGCTGACAAAACCGGACAGACCCTCCGGCTCATGAAAGGAACATTCTGCTGCGGGACTTACCCTGTTATCCCTGAAACGGATCGTCAGTTCCGGATTCAGATAGGCAGTCTCGTGAAGCCTGTTTTTGATATCCTCGGCCTTGAATACGGTATGGTCAAAGATGGTATCATCCGGCAGAAAAGAAATCTCCGTACCGGTGCCGCGTCCCTTGCCAACCACAGGCAGCAGGCCGTCAATCAGCTCCGTGGTAGGTTCTCCGCGCTCATAGGTATCCTGATAGATTAGGCCGCCTCTTTTGACCCTGACTTTCATCCAGGTCGAAAGCGCATTTACAACGGAAGAACCGACACCGTGAAGACCGCCGCTGGTCTTGTATGCATTGTTATCAAATTTACCTCCGGCGTGCAGGGTCGTAAACACCAGTCGTTCGGCACTGACGCCTTTTTCATGAAGATCAATGGGAATCCCGCGTCCGTTATCGGATACCACACAGGAGCCGTCCGCTTCCAGCGTTACACTGATCTCACTGCAATACCCTGCCAGGTGTTCATCCACGGAATTGTCAACGATCTCGTAGATCAGATGATTCAGTCCCTTGGTTGATACCGAACCGATATACATACCGGGACGGACACGGACTGCGCTCAGACCTTCCAGGACCGTGATGGATTCTGCATTATAATCTACTTTTACTGCCATAATTACCTCTGTTTAGATATTTTTTAAAAATTGATATTTTTCGTACAGGCCATTGCCACGGCCCCCGGTCCGATATGACAGGACACCGACAGGGACAAAGGCTGCACCACCGGCTCTTCAAACCCCGGAAAGGCCGCCATCACCTCTTCCTTAAATTCTTCCGCCGCTGCTCTGTCTTTGGTATAGGCAATCTGAAGCCGGACTCTGTCGGGAGCGCCATCCATTCCTCCAAATCGCTGTTCGATATCCTTTTTGACCGCATCTATGATGATGTGTTTCCCCTGCTGGGAAGTTCTGGCTTTGGCAAAGGCATCCAGCTTTTCTCCCTGGATCTGCAGCACGGGCTTGATCTTTAAAAGAGTTCCGATGGCTGCGGCAGATGCCGTGATACGACCGCCTTTTTTGAGATAAAACAGCGTATCTAACATGATATAGATACTGCTGTTGAATTTATCCTCCATGAGAATGTCCCGAATCTCGCTGCCGCTTTTGCCTGCTGCGGCCAGCGCCATGGCATCCAGCACGGACTGTCTCTGGGTAACGGAGATCCTCTGGTTGTCAACGACAAAAACCCTACCGTCGAAACGCGGCTCTCCTGCCAGCATATATGCGGTCTGACAGCTCCCCGACAATCCTGAAGACATGGGAATGTGGACGATCTGATCATATTCTTCCAAAATGTGTTTGAACATTCCGGTCACATCCCCCGGTGCGGGCTGTGAAGTCTGCACATCATATTGCTGTTCCAGAAAATCATAAAATTGTTCCTGGGTCAGATTGATATCCTCCAGATAATCCTTTCCGCCTACCGTAAACGGCATCGGTATGACAAACACGCCCAGCTCTTTTGCTTCGTCCTGTGTGATCCCGCTGTTCGAATCGGTCATGATCGCAATTTTGCTCATGTATTTTCCCCTTA
>CAJOOZ010000034.1 GCA_905236705.1 uncultured Lachnospiraceae bacterium
GAAAACAATCAGGAAGTCTATGACAACTATATTCAGGCTTTCCCCATCGCGGAGGATCCGAGAGTCCATCTGCCCATTATGATCTGTCAGGACGGTTTTATCACATCTCATGCGGTGGAGAATATCTTTTTGCTGCCGGATGAGCCGGTCAAAAAATTTGTGGGAGAATATCATCCCGAGGAATATCTGCTGAATCCCGGCAAGCCCATTGCGGTAGGCCCCTATTCCGTTTCGGCCTATGCCATGGAGGCCAAAAAAGCCCAGGCGGAAGCAATGGAAAATGCCAGAGAGGTGATCCTGGAGGTGGCAGAGCGGTTTGAAAAGCTCTCCGGTCGCAGCTATGGCTATTTTGAAAGCTACAGGCTGGAGGATGCCGAATATGCCATGGTCATTATGGGATCGGCTGCGGGAACCGCCAAGCAGGCTGTGGATGAACTGAGAGAGGCCGGCATCAGGGCAGGCCTTCTGAAGATCAGGGTATTCAGACCTTTTCCGGAAAAAGAGATTGCTGAAGCATTAAAAAACTGCAGGGCGGTAGCTATCATGGACAGAACCGAGAGCTACAACGGCAACTGCGGTCCTCTTGGCAGTGAGTTAACGGCGGGTCTCTATCGAAGCAAAGTATTCATCGAGACGGTCTGCTATACCTACGGTCTGGCCGGAAGAGATTTTACCACAGACCATGTCAAAGAGATCTTTGGTGAGCTGAAGGGTCTGATCGAGGACGGAAAACCGGTAGTGCACAACCGCTATATCGGCCTGAGAACCAATCGGAATAGTTCAATTCAGTAAAGGAGCCACTATGAGCACCCAAACTTATCGTTTAAAAGATATGCTTGCCCAGCCCGAGCGTCTGACCCCCGGGCACAGAATGTGCGCCGGATGCGGTGCCACCATCGCTATCAGAGCCGTCCTGCGGGGGCTGCACAAGGAAGATCAGGCAGTGATCGGAAATGCCACGGGCTGTCTGGAGGTATCTTCTTATATGTATCCTTATACCTCCTGGGAAGATTCTTATATCCACAATGCCTTTGAAAATGCCGGAGCCACTCTGGGAGGCGTGGAGACGGCTTACAAGGTTCTGAAGAAAAAGGGCAGGCTTAAAGAGGATGTAAATTACAAATTTATCACATTCGGCGGAGACGGCGGTACCTATGATATCGGTCTGCAGTCCTTGTCGGGCGCCATGGAGAGAGGCCATGATATGGTCTATGTCTGCTATGATAACGGCGCTTATATGAACACGGGGATTCAGCGTTCGTCTGCTACTCCCATGTATGCGGATACCACTACAACGCCGGTAGGGATCAATTCCAACGGGAAAGTCCAGTATCGCAAGGATCTGGCATCCATTATCGCGGAGCACTATGTGCCCTATGTGGCGCAGTCCACCCTGACCAGGGATTTTTCCGATCTGCACCGTAAGAGTGAAAAAGCCATCTACACAGAGGGACCGGCTTTTCTGAATCTCTGCACGCCCTGCCCGAGAGGCTGGCGCTATCCCATGGAGGACGTGATGGAGATCTGCCGTCTGGCGGTAGAAACCTGCTATTGGCCGCTGTTTGAAGTGGATCACGGCAAGTGGATTCTGAACTATACACCCCGCAAGAAGCTGCCTATTGAAGACTTTTTAAGGGTTCAGGGACGTTTTGCCCACCTGTTCAAGCCGGGCAATGAGCATCTCATTGAGCTGTTTCAACAGGAAGTGGACAAACGCTGGGAGGATCTGCTTTACAAATGTAACAGAGAAGAGTGAGAGAAGACCTCCGGCAGGATTTACTGCCGGAGGTATTTATATCTCAGACAGAGATGACCCCCAAGCGAGTCTTGAACGAATAGCACCAAGAGGGAGGATTTTGAAATGAAAAAGAAAATGATCAGCGCACTTCTAAGCGCGGTAATGGCTACGGCCCTTCTGACGGGATGCCAGGATGCGGCTGACAGCGGCGCGGCGGAGGATGCCACGGTAGTCGATACCGCCTTTGCCAACGGAAAAAAGGTAGGCGTTTCCATGCCCACCAAGGAACTTCAGAGATGGAACCAGGATGGCTCCAACATGGAGAGTGAACTGAAGGCAGCAGGCTATGAGGTGGATCTGCAGTATGCTTCCAGCGATATACAGACCCAGCAGAACCAGGTGAAGGAGATGATCTCTGAGGGGTGTGACGTTCTGGTGATCGCGGCGATCGATGGGTCCTCCCTGGGTGAAGGTCTTGATATGGCCAAAAATGCGGGCATTCCGGTCATCGCTTATGACCGACTGCTGATGGATTCCGACGCGGTTTCTTATTATGCGACATTTGACAATTACATGGTGGGTACCGTGCAGGGTACTTACATAAAAGACGCTCTGGATCTGGACAACGCCAAAGGACCGTTCAATCTGGAGATGACAGCGGGGGATCCGGGCGATAACAACGCAGGCTTTTTCTTTAATGGCGCTTATGATGTATTAAAGCCCTACATCGAGGAGGGCAAGCTTAATGTGGTATCCGGCCGGACGAGTTTTGAGGAGTGTGCGACACCGGGATGGATGGCCGAAACCGCCCAGGCCAGGGCGGAGGAGATCCTGGCTTCCTGCTACGCCGACGGCACCGATGTTGATGTATGGCTTTGCTCCAATGACTCTACTGCCCTTGGTGTAGAGAACGCTCTGGCAGCAAATTATAGCGGCAAATATCCCATTATTACCGGCCAGGACTGTGACATTGAGAACACCAAGAATATGATCGCTGGCAAACAGTCCATGTCCGTCTTTAAGGATACGCGCACTCTTGCCAGGCGGGTTGTCAGGATGGTGGGGCAGATTCTCAGCAGCCAGCCGGTTGATGTTAATGACACCGCGACCTACAACAACAACGTGATCACAGTACCGTCTTACCTTTGCGAGCCGGTATTTGCGGATATCAACAACTACAGGGAGCTGCTGATCGATTCCGGTTACTATACGGAGGATCAGTTGAAATAATCTGACGAAAGACGGTATAGTTAAAAAGGGGAAAACCGGATGCTGAATTTTAACAAATCATTTTATGAGAAATTGTTTCAGTCATTGGATAATAACGCTGTCATGATGCGTGTCGCCCCCAATGGCTCCTATGAACCCATCTGGTGTACCAGGGAGTTCGCCGAAATGATGGAGGGCAGCGAGGAGGAATGCATCCGGCGTGAGAACGGCGATATGAGTACCATTCATCCCGATGACAGGGAGGAAGTCGGCTACCTGTTCCGGAATCATGCAACGCGTAGCGGCATGAACAATCTGACGATCCGGAAATATACGGTCAAGGGCAATCTGATCTGGGTCAATGTCCATTATGCCTTTATTGAAGAGGAAGGGGTACAGTATGCCTATTGCAACTATACGGATGTGACCGAGATCAAAGAGAGCCAGGCAAATGCGGAGGCTATGTATGAGAGTACCCGCGCGGATTTGGAGAGTCTTGCCGTCGGCGCACTGTCCTTTTTGCGGGTGAATCTTACCAGAGACATCCTGGAGGACATCAGAGGCTCTGACACCTTCGAGTTTGATCTCAGCCCCGGTGTGGATCACGTTGCGGAATGGCAGCAATATCTGCCGCTGGAGTCAGATAGGAAACGGTTTGCGCAGCGGATTTCACCCGAAGGCCTGATCGGAGCCTTTAACAGCGGTATCGAATACTTCGAGGATTATTTTTTTACACAGAGGCGCGACGGTCGCAAGTGCTTTGTCAAGATCACGGAAAATATGCGCCAGGACCCCGCCACCGGAGATATCATCTCTTTCTTTACAGAATATGATTACAACGAAGAGATGGTCAATCAGACCATTCTGAACAAGGCTCTTGTGGAACAGTACGATATGATCACCTCCCTGATAGACGGGGATTACTCCGTGGTGATCGGTGATCCCGAACATATGCAGGGAAGCAGCATTTTTCCAAAGCATAAAAACGGACAGTATAAAAAATATATTGAAGAGCAGGTCATTCCGGTTCTGTCCGGCAGCGAAGAAGAAAAGGCTGCCATGGCCGAGTCTTTGCAATACGAAACTCTGGTCAGACAACTGGATGAGAAGGATTTCTATGAAGCTAACATCGTATGTGATCTGAGAGGCGAGATCCGCTATAAGCGTTTTGTGTTCCATGTTGTCAGCCGCGAGGCAAAATTCTATATCCTGCTGAAATCCGACACCACGGATGTGATCAGAGAACAGCAGGAACGAAACGAGCTGCTGGCCAATGCCTTGAAGGGGGCAGAGCAGGCGAATGCCGCCAAAACCACCTTTTTGAGCAACATGAGCCATGAAATCCGCACCCCCATGAATGCCATCATCGGGCTGGACCGCATCGCCCTCAGCGATCCGGATCTGCCGGAAAAGACCAGAAATTATCTGGAGAAAATCGATGCCAGCGCCAAACATCTGCTGAATCTGATCAATGATATTCTGGACATGAGCCGGATAGAGAGCGGCCGTATGACCATAAAAAGCGAGGAATTTTCCTTGCGCCAGATGCTCGAACAGATCAACACCATGATCATCGACCAGTGCAGGGACAAAGGACTGACATACGACTGCGTCATACAGGGCAAGGTGGATGATTACTATATCGGCGATGATACCAAGCTCAAGCAGGTCATCATCAACATCCTGGGCAATGCGGTAAAATTCACGCCGAAGGGAGGCAAAGTGACCTTTACCGTGGAGCGGACGGCACAATTTGCGGGAAAGTCCACGCTCTGTTTTACCATGAAGGACACGGGCAAAGGTATGGACGAGGCATTCCTGTCCAGAATCTATGAAGCCTTCAGCCAGGAGGAAGAGGGCAGGTCGGATAAATACGGCAGTACCGGTCTGGGCATGGCCATCACCAAGAATATCGTGGAGATGATGAACGGCAGCATCAAGGTGGAAAGTGAGAAAAACGTAGGATCCACCTTTGTGGTCAGCGTAACACTGAAGGACAGCGACATAAAAGAACGTCCTGTCAATGAAGTGAACCCCCAGGATATGAGGGTACTGATCATCGACGATGACCCCGTTGACTGCGAACACGCAAGACTGGTTCTGGATGAGGTGGGGATTGTTGCCGACACATCCATCAGCGGCCAGGAGGCGCTGAAGCAGCTTGAGCTTTGCCATGCGCGCAGAGAGTTCTACGATCTGATACTGGTGGATTTGAAAATGCCAAAGCTCAGTGGCGTGGATGTAACCCGCCGGATTCGCGAGCTTTATGAACAGGAATCCACAATCATTATTCTGACGGCATACAGCTGGGACGATGTGGTGGAGGAGGCACTGGCAGCAGGAGTGGACAGCTTTATGTCAAAACCGCTGCAGGCATCGGAGGTGCTGAAGGAATTCAGGCGTGTCGAGGCATCCAGACACGAGGTTGAAGAAGAAGTAAAGAGGATCAGTCTGGCAGGGCGCCATATTCTTTTGGCGGAGGATATGTTCATCAATGCGGAGATTATGAAAGAACTGCTGAGCATGCGTCAAATGCAGGTGGATCACGCAGAGGACGGACAGGCCGTTGTGGATATGTTCGGGCAAAGTCCGGAGCATTATTATGATGCGATCTTAATGGATGTGCGAATGCCGGTGAAAGACGGACTGAAGGCAACCACTGAAATACGGGCGCTTGACAGGCCGGACGCAAAGACGATTCCCATTATCGCCATGACGGCCAACGCCTTTGACGAGGACGTGCAGCGTTCCCTGCAGGCGGGCATGAACGCACATCTTTGCAAGCCTGTGGATCCGGAGCTGCTTGCCGCAACTCTGGAGAGCCTGATTCGGGAAGACAATCGGGGTTAAGAGATTGTATAAAATTCATGATACCACTCTGCAAAAACACGCAGACCTTCCCTCAGGGTTGTTTTTGGCTTGAAACCGAAATCTTTTTCAAGCTCTGTTGTA
>CAJOOZ010000035.1 GCA_905236705.1 uncultured Lachnospiraceae bacterium
CGCAGCCCCTGCAGCAGAACAGACAGAGACGGAAACTGCAGCCCCTGCACCGGTTCCGGCCGCAGAAGCTTTAGAGAACACAAACAGCGCACCGCAGACCGAAAGCGCAGATATTCAGTAAAAAGCCGCGCGTACTTTGCAAAGCATCATGAATGCATAAAAGAGCCGCCATCACCCGCAGTAATGCGGGGGTGGCGGATTTTTAAAAGTTGTGGAAAGAAAGGCTGATATATGCTATAATAGCGCTACCTTTTGAAAGAACAGGGAGAGTATATGAATATAGCGGTGATCTTTGCCGGTGGCAGCGGCAGGAGAATGAATACCAAGGACAAACCCAAACAGTTTCTGATGATACACGGCAAGCCGATCATTGTGCATACGATTGAGAAATTTCAATATCATGACAGGATAGACGGTATCATCGTGGTCTGCATCAATGACTGGATCGAATATATGGAAGATCTGAAATACCGTTATCGTCTGGACAAGATCGGTCGGATCGTCCCCGGCGGGGAGAGTGGACAGATGTCCATTTACAACGGTCTTAAGGCAGCCGCCGAGGTATACGGAGAGGAAGGAAACGTCGTTTTGATACATGACGGCGTGCGTCCTCTGGTCGGAGAGGATCTGATCGACGAGAATATCCGGTCGGTCAGGGAATACGGATCTGCCATTACCGTTAATCTGGCCAAGGAAACGGTGATCCTGGTGGACGATGAGGGACAGGTGACGGACGTGCCGTCCCGCGAGCACTCCAGGACAGCGCAGGCACCCCAGAGTTTCTGGTTGTCGGATATACTGGCAGTGCAGCAGGAGGCCATTGCCGGGGGGATCACAGATGCCATCGACAGTTGTACTTTGATGCGTATGTTTGACAAAAAAGTATCGGTGGTGGTTGGACCGAATTACAATATCAAGATCACGACACCGGAGGACTTTTATGTATTCAGGGCATTGTATGATGCGCTGGAAAATGAGCAGCTGAACTGATATGGATAATAATGTGATCGTGACTTATCACGGAGATGTGGAGACTACATCCTTTTTTATGACACAGATAGAAAAGGAACTGAGAGCGGAGGGATTTGATGTCCGTCCGCTTTATTATGGCGCATATTCAGAGGAAGCTGCCGTGGAAGGTGCGGTATTTCTGACTTTTAATTTTGCCGGTCTCTATTCAAAAGACGGGTGTTTTGTGCCGGCAGGCTCCGATGGCGGTATACAGCTTGTAGACCGCTATAGGATGAAGTGCGTCAATATCATCGTGGATCATCCATATCATTATCATGATTTTCTACAGGAGCAATTGCAGCTGCGGGCGGATCGGTATTATCAGTATTGTATCGACCGCGTGCATATAGCCTATATGGAGCGCTATTTTCCAAAGGTACGGCTTTCGGGATTTTTGCCCAGCGGGGGAGTGGCGTATTCCGATGTGGAACCGGCAGCTGCCGGGGACGTAAAATGGCAGGATCGTCCCATAGACCTTCTGTTTGCCGGCACCTATGTTCCGCCCGAAGGGTTTGAGCTTTTTATCGGCAGAAACGGACCCGAATACAGCGCATTTTATCACTCCATGCTGGATGAGGCATTGTCGGATCCGGATAAGAGGCTGGAGGAGATCGTGCGCCGCCGGCTGATCGAGGAAGTGGAGGATGAGGTCAGTGAAGACCAGATCCGTGAGACGCTGGGACATATTCAGTTTTTGGATTATTATGTCAGATACAGACGGCGCGGCGAAGTGATCCGTTATCTGGCAGACTGGGAATCGTCAAACGGCGATGGTCTGCATCTTACCATTGTCGGTTCCGGCTGGGAATCTCTGATGGAGGAGCTTGTGCATCCGGAGCGGGTCACATTGATGCCTTATGCGGACAGCCGCAGCATCCTGCAACTGTTATCCCAAAGCAGGTTTTCATTGAATGTCCTGCCGTCTTTTCATGAGGGTGGGCATGACAGGATCTTTAATTCCATGCTGTGCGGTGCTGTCTGTGTGACGGATTCCAACAGTTATCTGGATGGCATCCTGCAGGGCGGCAAAAACGCCGTTTTATATGATACGCCTTCTGTCATGGATTCTGCAGATGCCGGCAGCAGGGTGGAGGACGGGAGTCTTGAAGAACTGGCGGCGTATCTTTACCGGGCTCTGACTGACAGATCTTTGGACGAAGAGATGAACCGGATCAGGGCCCATGCAAGGGAAACGGCGTCTTTTCATACATGGAAGCAAAGAAGTCTGTCCCTGGCAGGCGCGCTGCGCGATATCATGGAAGCGGGATCGTGATGTATAATAAAAGACAAAACTCTCCGGGGGTTGGCGTTTGCTGCGCCGGACGATTGCGAAACGGAAAGGAGCTATCATGGCAGAGACAACAGATAAGAAGATCCTGGCGCTGATCACGGCCAGAAGCGGGTCCAAGAGTGTTAAGGACAAAAATATCCGTCCCATAGACGGGAAACCGATGCTGGCTTATTCGGTGGAACACGCCAGGGCATCGGCCTATATCAACCGGATCGTTCTGACGACTGACAGTGAGGAGTATGCACGGATCGGCAGTGAGTACGGGGCTGAGGTGCCCTTCATAAGACCGGCGCAGTATGCCACGGATTCAGCCCTGGATATTGATGTGTTTACGCATGCGCTGGGGTTTCTGCGCGACGAAGAGGGCTATGAGCCTGATATCGTGGTGCATCTTCGCCCTACCTATCCTTTCCGGAATGTGGCGGATATAGATGCGATGATCGAAAAAATGCTCTCGGATGAAAGCATTGATTCGCTCAGAAGCGTAAAAAAGAATACGGTGGTGCCACACAAGATGTGGTACCTGAGAGAAGACGGATTGCTTGATCCTCTCATGAAGGATATTCCGGAAGCCTACAATATGCCGCGTCAGGCGTTGCCGGATACGTATATCCAAAACGGAAATGTAGATCTGCTCAGACCCCGCTGTATCTGGGATTACCATTCCATGACCGGGAAAAAGATCATGGGCTATGAGATGGAGAAAATGTACGACGTGGACACGGAAGCGGATTTTGAACGTGTGGACAAGGTTCTCAGAGCCCGTCGTGGCGGACAGCAGTTTGTCTTTGATATTGATGGCGTTATCGCGGTATACAGGGAGGATCTGGCTTACGACAAAGCCATGCCCAACCAAAAGATGATACAAATCATCAACAGATTATATGACTGGGGCAACAGGATCGTCCTTTATACGGCAAGAGGCTATGTGACAGGGATTGACTGGAGAGAGGTGACAGAGGCGCAGATGCGTGACTGGGGGCTTAAATATCATGAGCTGTTATTCACCAAGCCCAATGCGGATTTTTACGTGGACGATAAAATGATGGATCTGGAATTTCTATACAGAGAATTTTCCGTCAGTGAATGATGAGAATGAGACAGATATGTCTTTCATTATAAAAGCTCCGGCGCCGAAACACCGGAGCAAAAAAATCTTTGCCGTCAGCGGTTTCAGCAGTAATTGTTGAAGAGAAATCCGCTGTAGGCACTTGTGGTATAGGGATCAGCGAAATTCTTGCCCGGATTCTTGTAGGCTACAATGGTTTTGTTGACGTATTCCATGGGATTCAGTGCAATCTGACCGGCTTTGCGGACCATGGAGTTGGCGAAGTCCTTGACCGATGCCATGGTCTGTTGGGCATCCTGCGACGATGCGGCCTCTTTCAGCCTGTCGTCATCTATGTTGAGACGACCCTGGTCATCAAAGGTTAATCCGATAGCATTCAGGCCGTCTGAATAGTGCCGGCTCATATAGCTGAGCTGATCGTGCAGAAGAGAGCTTTTGGTATGCTGCTCTGTCACCCGGAAGGTCTTGTCCAGAAATTCGTTGTAGCTGCCGACCAGAGAGTGTATATTCTCGGCCAGAGAGTCCACATCACCCTTCAATCCGATCTCTGTGGTAATCCCCTGTTCAGGGGAAAGACCCCTGAGAGTGATCTCGTATTGTTTATCGATCGTGAAGGTGTTGGAGGCGGTACGTCTTTCGATACCGTTAATCTCAAACAGGGAATCCGAAGGCTCATTCATCACTCTGTCAAGTCCCAGATAATCCACGATCCCGCTGCTTTGCGAAGTGTTGTCGTCGCTGATGGAAAAGATCAGTTTCTTATCACCGGCGGAACCGGTCTGGGTCGAAATCAGCTTCAGGGATGAATTGCCCGATCCGTCTTCAAGAACCTGCCCTTCCACACCGATCTCCGCATTGGTGATCAGGCGGGCCAGGCGATCCTGAATATCGCGGTTGGTGTCCTCCTCGCGGATCTGGAACTGGAACTCATAACCGATATCATTGATGGAAAGGTCGAATGAATAAGCGGCAGGCTCCAAAGTGATAGTATCATCCGAAGGAAGATAATTGCCCACATTTTCCTGAGGACTGGCCAGCCTTGCAACCTCAAGCTCAAAGGTAGGGGCGTCGCCGCCATCCTGTGCTCTCAGATATTTTACGGTTGCGATCTCAGGTCTGGTGGAATAGGGGATCTTGTGATCCAATACGCCGCTCTCACCGATATCACTCTGTGTGGAGCGAACGGCATTCTGGAAAGAACGGGCATTTTCCTTCAGAGAGATGGCAAATGACTTGGCCTCGTCGCTGTGATCAAGGATAGCCAGAGGGGATTCTTTATTTAATTTAACGATGGAATTGTAGACTTTTTTCAGGTCGTCTTTTTTATGTGCGTCCTGTGCTTTGTTGGTATGGGGTGCGTATTCAGCCAGGTAGTGATTGTAGACCTGGTTGAGTGCATCAAAATTAACGCCTGCCATCAGAAGCCCTCCTTTCTTCCCTGAAATTTGCCTTGTTTGTGGGACTGGATCGACATATCCTTGTCAACGTCCCGGCGTGGGCATATAAAAATGGCGCTAAAAAGCTATTTTTATGTCTTTACACTAACACAAAAAAGAACGAAGTGCAATACCAAAAATCAAAAAAAGTGAAAAAAAATCCCGTAAAATAAAGGGATTCAGGGACACCCACAGAATCTTGTACCTTGTTTTGCGAACGCATACAAGATGAAGAAAAAGGAAAAAATAAAATAAAAAATATTTGACGAAAGGAGTCTCGTGTGCTATGCTATGTAGGCATGAGAGACGAAAGCAGTCTCTTTTTTTGATGAGCAATGAAAGGAGAGCAGTATGCGTACCAAGATTACATTAGCTTGTACAGAGTGCAAGAACAGAAACTACAATCTGACCAAGGATAAAAAGACGCATCCGGACAGAATGGAGACCAAGAAATATTGTCGTTTCTGCAAGAGACATACGTTGCATAAGGAAACCAAATAAGAGGTAAAGAAATGGCTGATAATGAAGAAAAGGTAGGCTTTGCCAAAGGACTGAAAGCTGAATTCGCCAAGATCATCTGGCCTGATAAGGTGACACTCGGTAAACAGGCGGTTGTCGTGACTGTGGTTTCGATCGTGCTGGGCGCTATCATTGCCGTGCTGGATATGGTTATGCAGTATGCGATCAATCTGATTATCGGGATCTGAGGCTGTCAGGAGAAGGAGTCGTAAGTATGTCAGATACACAATCACAAGCAGCTGAGGCAAGCTGGTATGTCGTACATACCTATTCCGGATATGAGAATAAGGTAAAAGTAAATATAGAAAAGACGATTGCCAACCGTAACCTGGGGGAGAGGATCCTGGAAGTCAGGGTACCGATGCAGGATATGGTCGAGGTAAAAGACGGAGCCCGTAAAACGGTTTCCAAAAAAATGTTTCCGGGTTATGTCCTGATCAACATGGTCATGGATGACGATACCTGGTATGTAGTGCGCAATACCCGTGGCGTGACCGGATTTGTGGGGCCGGGTTCCAAGCCTGTTCCTCTTACCGAAGCGGAGATGAAGCCGCTGGGGATCCACGTGGAAAATGTTACCGTCGATTTCGACGAGGGAGATACCATCGCTGTTGTCGCCGGCGTGTGGAAGGATACCATCGGTGTGGTTCAGAGAATGGACTATAGCAAGCAGTGTGCCACCATCAATGTAGAGATGTTCGGGCGCGAAACACCGGTAGAGATCAGCTTCGCAGAGATCACACGGATGCGCTGAGTAATGAGCTTACAGGCATTCTTCGGAAGGCCTTTTGCTGTGGGAGGAATTTTTTCCGCCACTACCACAATATTTAGGAGGTGCCAAAATGGCAAAGAAAGTAGAAGGTTACATCAAGTTACAGATTCCTGCCGGAAAGGCAACACCGGCTCCGCCGGTTGGACCTGCTCTGGGTCAGCACGGTGTTAACATCGTGGACTTTACCAAGCAGTTCAATGCGCGGACAGCCGATCAGGGTGATATGATCATCCCTGTTGTCATTACGGTGTATGCGGACAGAAGCTTCAGCTTCATCACAAAGACTCCGCCTGCGGCCATGTTGCTCAAAAAGGCCTGCAAGATCAAATCCGGTTCTGCAGTGCCCAACAAGACCAAGGTTGCAACCATTTCCAAGGCTGAGGTTCAGAAAATCGCTGAACTGAAAATGCCGGATCTGAATGCAGCATCCCTGGAAGCAGCTATGAGTATGATCGCAGGTACCGCCAGATCAATGGGTATCACGGTAGAGGACTAAGGAGGATAAAAGATGAAGCACGGAAAGAAGTATAACGAGGCTGCCAAGCTGGTTGACCGTTCCCAGCTTCTTGAGCCCGCAGATGCAGTTGCTCTGGTAAAGAAGACCGCAACAGCAAAGTTTGATGAGACGGTTGAAGTACATATCCGTACAGGCTGCGACGGACGTCATGCAGATCAGCAGATCCGTGGTGCGGTTGTACTGCCTAACGGAACAGGTAAAACAGTACGCGTTCTGGTATTCGCAAAGGGCGACAAGATCGCTGAGGCTGAAGCGGCAGGAGCCGATCATGTAGGCGGCGAGGAGCTGATCCCCAAGATCCAGAATGACGGATGGCTTGATTTTGATGTGGTTGTAGCAACTCCCGACATGATGGGCGTTGTAGGTCGTCTCGGTAAGGTGCTCGGTCCCAAAGGCCTGATGCCCAACCCGAAAGCCGGTACGGTTACGATGGATGTCGCCAAAGCGATCGCCGATATCAAAGCCGGTAAGATCGAGTACAGACTTGACAAGGCTAACATCATCCATTGCCCGATCGGTAAGGCTTCCTTTGATGAAAGCAAGCTGGTTGAGAACTTCAATGCACTGATGGAAGCGATCAACAAAGCCAAGCCCAGCACTCTGAAAGGTCAGTATCTTCGTTCTATCACACTGGCCACGACCATGGGCCCCGGCGTCAAGGTCAGCACCATCAAAGCGGTTTAAAAGAAAAAACAATGAGAGGCAGGTTCCCTTGCGGACCTGCCTCTTTTCCTGTATGATGAAAGGAACACCGATAGAAATTTAAGAGGCTTTCATGAAAAAGAAAAACCATCCGGTTCTGTTATTTATCTTTGTTTTGTGTTCCGTGCTCCTGCTCGGAGGGTTGTGTATGGTGTACTATGCGCGCCTGCAACGGGAAAAGACGGATTCCGAAATGGCGGAAAATGAGAATGCTGCTATGCAGGAAGGTGTTTCGGATGGCGCTAAGAAGCGGCCGGAAACGGGAAGTGATAAGGCCGGCATGAGAGCGGACGGGCAGCAGGAAGCGTTGCTGTCTGAGATTACGGATGCGGATGCACGCCAAAGCGGGGAAGAAGAGGAGGCTGCATCTCTTAGTGAGATCGAGACCGATGTGCAGCCGGCCGGCGGGCAGGTGGTGATGACGTTTACGGGAGATATCTGTTTTCATGATCCCTTTGCCAATATGGGAGCTTACAGACAGAGGGGCGGTGATATCGGTAAGTGTATTGATGATACGCTGCTCACCGAAATGCGTGACAGTGATATCTGCATGATCAACAACGAATTTCCATATTCGTCCGGAGGGGTGCCGCTGGCGGACAAAGCTTATACCTTCCGGAGCAGACCGGAAAATGTGAAGATACTGACCGATATGGGAGTGGACATCGCGGGTATTGCCAATAACCATGCTTTTGACTATGGGGAGGAGGCTTTTCTTGACACGCTTGATGTCCTGCGGGCGGAAGGAATACAATATGCGGGCGGCGGAAGAAATCTGGCGGAGGCGTCCGCTCCTGTCATTGTGGAAAAAAGCGGCATGAAGCTGGGATTTCTGGCGGCGACCCAGATCGAGAGAACTTATTCTCCGGATACCAGAGGGGCGACCGAGTCCCGCGCCGGCGTGATGCGTTCTTTTACGCCGGATGAATACGAACGATTTCTGGAAGCTGTCAGACAGGCGGACGGGCAGTGCGATTTTCTGACAGTTTTCATTCACTGGGGAGACGAGAATACGGATGTGCTGGATGCTTACCAGACCGAACAGGCGGCGGGCTTTATCGGGGCAGGAGCCGACCTGGTGGTGGGCGCTCATCCTCATTGCCTGCAGGGACTTGGACAGGTGGACGGGGTTCCTGTCATATACAGTCTGGGTAATTACTGGTTCAATTCCAAGACAGTGGATACGGCGCTTTTGAAGGTTGTGGTAGAAGACGGGAAGCTGCTTAGCGTTCAGATGATACCGGCACTTCAGCATGACTGCAGAACGGACCATCTGGAGGGGGCTGACAGGCAGCGCATCATCGATTATCTGAACAGCATCTCCCGTGATGGAGTGTCCCTGGATGCGGAGGGATATCTGACCTGGCAGGAAACTGCAGAAAACCCTTGACATGCGCATTTACCTGTGTTACATTATTCGAGGTCGAAAGACTATGCCGAAGACAGCAGGTGTCCCACGGGACGTAAGCAGACAACGCCTGCCGAGGAGATCAGGATTCGTAATGATATGAGATAGATTTGCGATTGCCGTCCCTGTTTTCGGGGAGGGCTTTTTCATTACTCCTATTACTCCGATCATGAAATGCCGCCACATGGGCAGGTGAACCGGGGTGATATATCGGCAGAACATCATATAAGGAGGTAAAGACATGGCAAAGGTTGAATTGAAACAACCGGTCGTAGACGAGATCGCGGCAGCGGTCAAGGATGCGCAGTCAGTGGTTCTGGTAGATTACAGAGGACTGACGGTTGAGCAGGATACCAGACTTCGTCGCCTGTGCCGCGAAAACGGTGTAACCTACAAGGTATACAAAAACACCATGATGAATTTCGCGTTTAAGGGTACGGATTTTGAGTGCCTCTCATCCCTGTTAGAGGGACCCAGTGCAGCGGCAATCTCTACGACAGACGCAACGGCACCGGCCCGTGTGCTTGGCAAATTTGCAAAAGAAGCAGAGGCGCTTGAGATCAAAGGCGGTGTTGTGGAAGGTGTGCAGTATGATGCAGCCGGTATCGCCAGCATCGCGACTATCCCCAGCAAGGAAGAGCTTCTTTCCAAGCTCCTTGGCAGCATCCAGTCACCGATCGCCAACTTTGCCCGCGTCATCAATCAGCTCGCTGAAAAAGGCGGCGCAGGTGAAGCGGTAGCAGAGGCACCGGCAGCAGAAGCGCCGGCAGCAGAGACGGAAGCACCGGCAGCAGAAGCAGAAGCGCCGGCAGCCGAGGCAGAAGCACCCGCAGCAGAGTAAGAGCGGGATCAGACAATTGACAATTAACGGAGGAAAAGAAAATGGCTAAATTATCTATTGATGAGATCATCAGTGCAATCGAAGAGCTGACCGTTCTTGAACTTAACGATCTGGTTAAAGCTTGCGAAGAGAAGTTCGGCGTATCCGCAGCAGCAGGCGTGGTTGTAGCAGCAGCAGGCGGCGCAGACGGTGGCGCAGCAGAAGAGAAGACCGAGTTTGATGTAGAGCTGACAGAAGCCGGCGCTAACAAGGTTAAAGTTATCAAGGTCGTTCGTGAAGTAACCGGTCTTGGACTGAAGGAAGCTAAGGATACCGTTGAGGCAGCTCCCAAGGTAATTAAGGAAGGCGCTTCCAAGGAAGAGGCTGAGGAAATCAAGACCAAGCTTGAAGCTGAGGGCGCAAAGGTTACATTGAAGTAATCGATTCTTGGCAAATCAGAAATTTAGAAAGTCCGGGCAAGTCCCGGGCTTTCTTAACCTTTTGAAACGGAGGCGGCAGTGGAGTCAGGTTCCTTTCGCAGAAAATTCCAAAATCTGATGGCGATACCCCTTGTGATGCTGACAGTTCTGCTGTCTGTGGTGATCGTATTCGGGCTTTTGCATCCGGACAGTTACGGAGAACTGGCGGCAATCTGGTCGCTTGGACGCAGGGTTTTGGTTCTGGCAGCGGGAATCGGACTTTTTTTGTTTCTTTTGCTGCTTCTTTTCACGTTTCTCGAAAAACTGCATGACGCCGGACAAAGAAAGGTGCTGCTCTGTTTGTGCATATGCGCTTTTCTGATGCAGGTGTTTTTGGTGCTGCGGTATCCCCTTCAGATCTGGTGGGATAATACCAGTGTGCTGACCAGCGCTATCAGTATCGTAACAGGGGAAAAGAGCTGGTTCGACGTGATCTATTTCAATCAGGTGGGGCATCAGAACTGCTTTCTGCTTTTGACCGTGATCCTGGTTGAGATCGCACGGATATGCCGGATCCCCATGAGCGCATATACGATCTATTTCAGCCTGATCGATATGGTGGCGATGGACCTGGCGCTGGTTTTTGCGATCCTGCTGGTCAAAAAGACCGTCTCGCAAAATGCGGCCCGGCGGACTTTGCTGTTTGCATTGCTCTGTCCGGGAATGTATCTCTGGGCGGGATATTACTATACCACCAATCTGTCTTTGTTTTTTATTTCACTATATTGCTATCTGTTATATCTGATTTGGGAAAAAAAGAGAAATCCGGTGCTTTGTTTCCTCTTTGGGGCCTTTGCGGCATTTGGGATGCAGCTGAGGATGACTGTGCTTCTTTTTATCCTGGCGACAGTGTTGTTTACTCTGTTTAAAAGGCCTGCGGCGCCGATTCGGACGTTTGCCTGCGCGGCTGCCGGCCTTACCTGTATGCTGATCATATTAAATGTTTCCTATCAAAAACTGAATCCGGATTATGATGAAGATGCCCGCTTTCCCGTGACCCACTGGCTGATGATGGCTGCGCAGGGGAACGGAGAGTATAACGATGCGGATCTGGCATATACCTCTTCTTTTGAGACAAAGGAGGAAAAAGCCGCGGCGACCAAAGCGGAGTATTTCAGACGGCTGAAGGAGCTGGGCGTCGGCGGAACGGCTGCGCTGGCCATGCGGAAGACGACGCACAACTGGTCCTACGGAAACCACTCTTATTATCCGTTGTTTCACCGCTATGACAGGCTGTCCGATCTGCTGTGGACACCGGATCATCAGATCATGTTTTACTGGGAACAGGTCTATCACCTTACCATGCTCCTGTGTGTGCTGGCGGGGGTACTGATCAGATTGGCCCTGCTGTTCAAAAGAAGGCGTGACCAATCCTATGGCGCGGGATTTGAGGCGTTTTTGCAGATCGCGCTGGTGGGAGGATTCTGTTTCTATATGCTGTGGGAGACCTTTCCGTATTACAGCGTCGGATTTCTGACTGTGTTCTGGATGATGTCTGCAGAGGCATTGGATGTACTCGGCAATGCGGCAAAAGGATGTATCTTAAGGCTTCATGGCAAAAAGAAGCACCTTGCGGCAGCGGCAGCCTTTTGCGTCTGTCTGGCGGCGGTCGTAGTCCTGTCTTTATCGGGGATATCGGATGGGACATCCGTCAAACCGGTGGTGACCCAGAAAAAGCTGGATCGCATGATTTCCATGAAGGGGGCAAAAAAAGCGGAACAGACCTTTACGGCTTCACGCTCTTTTGATACGGTCTCTTTCTGGATCGGCAAGGAGGATATGACTTCCTCCGGCGGGGGCATCTATGATATTGCGATCACGTCCGAAAGATCGGGGGAGGTGTTCAGGCAGAGATATGATTCGCGCGCTATGACCAGGGTTGACGAATTTACCGTGAGCTTTCCGGCGGTAGAGCCGGCAGAGGGAGAAAAGTTCAGCCTTTCGGTGGAGTGCATGGAAACGGACGGCGAGAACGCCCTTACGCTGGGAGGATACGACCTCCCCGTGGAGGCCTATCTGTACGGAAGCTTTTATCTGGACGGAAAGCAGCAGAGCGGAGAGATGTTCTTTACGGTAACCTCCGGCGGCGCGGACGACGTGATCAGATTATATGACTGAAAGACGACCAATTTTTATTTTTTGATTGACTTAAAAAATTGCTTGTAGTACAATGGATGGTGCACATTTGCGGATATAGGGTATTACTATGCCTAAAATTAAGGCCGCATCTGACTAAAAACAGCGAGGTGAAAATTCCATGGAAAAGAATCGTATTCGACCTGTCGCTTCCGGTAAGCACACTCGTATGAGCTATTCCCGGCAAAAGGAAGTTCTGCAGATGCCTGACCTGATCGAGGTCCAGAAGGAATCCTACAACTGGTTTCTCGAGGAAGGTCTGAAGGAAGTCTTCAAAGACATTTCTCCCATTGAAGATTACAGCGATCACTTGAGTCTGGAATTCGTCAAGTACGAATTATGCAAGGACGAGATCAAGTATTCCATCGAGAAATGTAAGGAACGGGATGCAACTTATTCCGCCCCTCTGCGGGTTACGGTCCGCCTCTACAACAAGGAAAACGGTTCCTTTGAGGAGATCAAGATCTTCATGGGCGATCTTCCTTTGATGACAGAGACGGGTACTTTTGTGATCAACGGAGCGGAACGTGTCATTGTTTCCCAGTTGGTTCGTTCTCCCGGTATCTATTATGCGATCACACATGATAAACTGGGAAAAGAGCTGTTTTCCTGTACCGTGATCCCCAATCGCGGCGCCTGGCTGGAATATGAGACAGATGCCAATGATGTCTTCAGCGTTCGTGTGGACAGGACCAGAAAAGTTCCGGTCACTGTATTTTTGCGTGCGCTGGGTATCGGCACCAATAAAGAGATCATAGAGCTGTTCGGAGAGGAACCCAAGATTATGGCATCGCTGGCCAAGGATCCCACGGTTACCGAGAGAAATCCGGAAGGCAGCTATGAAGAGGGTTTGCTGGAATTGTATAAAAAGATACGTCCGGGAGAGCCTCTGAGCGTGGAAAGCGCAGAGAGCCTGATCAAGGCCATGTTCTTTGATGCGCGCAGATATGATCTGGCCAAGGTGGGCCGTTATAAATTCAATAAAAAACTGTTACTCAGAAACAGGATACGATTCAAAACGCTGGCGGAGGATGTTGTATCCCCCTTCACAGGCGAAGTGATCGCCAGCGCAGGTACGGAAGTGACTGCGGAGCTGGCCGATACCATACAGAATGCGGCTGTTCCCGCAGTGTGGATCGAGGGCGAGGAGCGCAATATCAAGGTTCTGTCCAATATGATGGTGGATCTGACCACCTATGTGGATTGCGATCCCAAAGAGCTGGGCATAACCGAGCTGGTTTATTTCCCGGTATTGCAGGAGATCCTCCAGGAGTATGCCGACAAGGGCGAACAACTGACGGAAGTGATCTCCCGCAGTGTTCAGAGCCTGATTCCCAAGCATATCACAAAAGAGGATATTCTGGCTTCCATCAATTACAATATGCATCTTGAATACGGCCTTGGCAACAAGGACGATATCGATCATTTGGGCAACCGTCGTATCCGTGCGGTCGGCGAGCTTTTGCAGAATCAGTACAGGGTTGGTATGACCAGACTGGAGAGGGTTGTTCGGGAGCGTATGCAGACACATAACGCCGATGAAGTAACCCCCACTTCCCTGATCAATATCAAACCGGTTCAGGCTGCGGTCAAGGAATTTTTCGGTTCCTCCCAGCTGTCACAGTTCATGGATCAGAACAACCCGCTGGGTGAGCTGACCCACAAGAGACGTCTTTCCGCGCTGGGTCCCGGCGGTCTTTCCAGAGACCGCGCAGGATTTGAGGTGCGTGATGTACACTATTCCCATTACGGAAGAATGTGTCCCATCGAGACCCCCGAAGGTCCCAACATCGGTCTGATCAACTCCCTTGCTTCTTATGCGAGGATCAATGAATACGGTTTTGTGGAGGCACCTTACCGCAAGGTGGACAAATCCGATCCGGAGAATCCCCGGGTAACCGATGAAGTGGTTTATATGACCGCTGATGAAGAAGATAACTACTATATCGCACAGGCATCCGAACCGCTGGATGAAGAGGGACACTTCAAGCGCAGCTCGGTAGCCGGTCGTTTCCGCGAGGAGACACAGGAATATCCCCGCAAAAAGATCGATTACATGGACGTATCTCCCAAGATGATCTTCTCGGTCGCAACAGCGCTGATTCCGTTTTTGCAGAACGATGATGCAAACCGTGCACTGATGGGATCCAACATGCAGCGTCAGGCCGTGCCGCTTCTGTTCACCGAAGCGCCTGTTGTGGGTACCGGTATGGAAGCCAAGACTGCTGTCGACTCCGGTGTCTGCGTGGTTGCAAAGGAGAGTGGTACGATCGATTCCGTATCCTCCCAGAAAATCTCAATGACTACGGATGCGGGAGAAAAAGTTGAATATAAACTGACCAAGTTTGCACGTTCCAACCAGTCCAACTGCTACAACCAGAAGCCCATCGTGGTAAAAGGCGAGCATGTGGAAGCCGGCGAAGTGATCGCTGACGGACCTTCCACGGAAGGCGGCGAGCTGGCTCTGGGCAAAAACCCGCTCATCGGTTTCATGACCTGGGAAGGCTACAACTACGAGGATGCGGTACTTTTGTCAGAGAGACTGGTACAGGAGGATGTATATACATCCATTCATATTGAGGAATATGAGTCGGAAGCCAGGGATACCAAACTGGGACCGGAAGAGATCACCAGGGATGTTCCCGGCGTGGGTGATGATGCACTGAAGGATCTGGATGAAAGAGGTATCATCAGGATTGGCGCCGAAGTCAGAGCGGGTGATATCCTGGTCGGTAAGGTAACACCCAAGGGCGAGACGGAAATGACAGCCGAGGAGAGGCTTTTGAGAGCCATCTTCGGAGATAAAGCCAGAGAAGTCAGAGATACTTCCCTGAAGGTACCCCACGGCGAATACGGTATCGTAGTGGATGCCAAGGTATTTACCAGAGAGAACGGCGATGAGCTGTCTCCCGGTGTGAATCAGGCGGTTCGCATTTACATTGCACAAAAGAGAAAGATTTCCGTCGGCGATAAAATGGCCGGCCGTCATGGTAACAAGGGTGTGGTTTCCCGCGTGCTTCCGGTGGAGGATATGCCTTATCTGCCGAACGGACGACCGCTGGATATTGTGCTGAATCCTCTGGGCGTGCCTTCCCGTATGAACATCGGGCAGGTGCTTGAGATTCACCTTTCTCTGGCAGCCAAGGCGCTGGGCTTCCATGTTTCAACGCCCGTATTTGACGGTGCCCGCGAGAGCGATATCATGGATACGCTGGATCTGGCCAATGACTATGTTAATCTGGAGTGGGATGAATTCAAGAAAAAACATGGAGAGGAGCTGCTTCCCGAAGTGCTTGATTATCTCTATGAAAACAGAGATCACAGGGAACTGTGGAAGGGCGTACCGATTTCCAGAGACGGTAAAGTAAGGCTGCGTGACGGCCGGACGGGTGAATATTTTGATTCGCCGGTTACCATTGGTCACATGCATTATCTGAAGCTGCACCACCTGGTAGACGACAAGATCCATGCCCGTTCTACAGGCCCGTATTCCCTCGTTACCCAGCAGCCGCTGGGCGGCAAGGCACAGTTCGGTGGCCAGCGTTTCGGCGAGATGGAGGTTTGGGCTCTGGAGGCGTATGGCGCTTCATACACTTTGCAGGAGATCCTGACCGTGAAGTCCGATGATGTGGTTGGCCGTGTCAAGACATATGAAGCCATTATCAAGGGTGAGAATATTCCGGAGCCCGGTATTCCGGAGTCCTTCAAGGTGCTCCTCAAAGAGCTTCAGTCCCTTGGATTGGATGTAAAAGTGCTTGATGAAAATGAAAATGAGATCGAGCTGAAAGAGAATCTGGATTATTCCACACCCGGCAGTAATCTGCGGGATGATATGGAGGGCAGCAACCGCGGCGGTTATGATGCGGAGAGAGAATTCAGAGCCAGCGGCTCCAGCATCCAGACTTTTGATGAAGATTCGGAAGAACTGGTGGTTGCGGAGGATGAAGAATTCGCTGATGTTTCCCAGGACGGATTTGACGGAGAAGAAGATTTCTAAGTTGTCATTCAATCGACATAAGTCGGAAGGAGAGCTGCAATGTCTGATACAAGAAATGATAGTTATGAACCGGTGAGCTTTGACAAGATCAAGATCGGTCTGGCGTCACCGAAAAAAATAAGGGAGTGGTCCCATGGCGAGGTAACCAAGCCCGAGACCATTAACTACCGTACTTTGAAGCCTGAGAGAGAAGGACTTTTCTGCGAGAGGATCTTCGGCCCGTCCAAAGACTGGGAATGCCACTGCGGTAAATACAAAAAGGGACGTTATAAGGGCGTGATCTGCGACAGATGCGGTGTTGAGGTGACCAAATCCAGCGTCCGCAGAGAGAGGATGGGCCATATCGAACTGGCTGCTCCGGTTTCCCACATCTGGTATTTCAAAGGGATTCCGTCCCGCATGGGTCTGTTGCTTGATATCTCTCCCAGAGTATTGGAAAAGGTTTTGTATTTTGCTTCTTATATCGTACTCGATCCCGGTGAGACCGATCTGGAAAAAATGCAGATCCTGTCTGAGAAAGAATGCCAGGAAGCGAGAGAAAAATACGGCTACGGCGCATTCCGTGCTTCCATGGGAGCAGAGGCTATCAAAGAGCTGCTGAGCGAAATAGATCTGGACAAGGATTCGGAGGAGATGAAGGCGGAACTGCTTGATGCCAACGGACAAAAAAGAGCCCGTCTGATCAAGCGACTTGAAGTGATCGAGGCTTTCCGCGAAAGCGGCAACCGTCCGGAATGGATGATCATGGATGTGATCCCCGTGATTCCGCCCGATCTGAGACCTATGGTTCAGTTGGACGGCGGGCGTTTTGCCACCAGTGATCTGAATGACCTTTACAGAAGGATCATCAACAGAAATAACCGACTGAACAGACTGATGGAGCTGAAGGCTCCCGAGATCATTGTCAGAAACGAAAAACGTATGCTGCAGGAAGCGGTAGATGCGTTGATCGATAACGGCAGAAGAGGCCGTCCCGTTACCGGACCCGGCAACAGGGCGCTCAAGTCTCTGTCCGATATGTTAAAGGGTAAGGGCGGTCGTTTCCGCCAGAACCTTTTGGGTAAACGTGTGGATTACTCCGGTCGTTCCGTTATCGTGGTAGGCCCCGAGCTGAAGATCTATCAGTGTGGTCTGCCGAAGGAAATGGCCATTGAGCTGTTTAAACCCTTCGTGATGAAGGAATTGGTGGGCAGAGGCATTTCGCAGAATGTTAAGAACGCCAAAAAGCTGGTTGAAAAACTGGACGGACAGGTTTGGGATGTTCTGGAGGATGTGATCCGCGAGCATCCGGTTATGCTGAACCGCGCTCCTACACTTCACAGACTGGGTATCCAGGCATTTGAGCCTATTCTGGTAGAAGGTAAGGCGATCAAGCTTCATCCCCTCGTATGTGCGGCCTTCAATGCCGACTTCGACGGTGACCAGATGGCAGTGCATCTTCCCCTGTCGGTTGAGGCTCAGGCAGAGTGCAGATTCCTTCTGCTCTCGCCCAATAACCTGTTAAAGCCTTCGGACGGCGGTCCTGTGGCAGTGCCTTCTCAGGATATGGTGCTGGGTATTTATTATCTGACACAGATCCGTGTTGAGGACGAGAACGGGGTACCACTCAAGGATGAAAACGAAATGTCTATCAATATTCCGGAGGATGACCTGGAACAGTATGTCAAGGGCTCCTATAAGAGCGTGAATGAAGCGCTTTTGGCCTATGAGAACGGAGCGATCAAGCTTCAGACGCCAATCCGTGTCAGGGTAGAAAAGGAAACGCCGGACGGAGAGAAAAAGAGTACGATCCTGGTATCTACTCTCGGTCGTTTCCTGTTCAATGAGATCATTCCCCAGGATCTTGGCTTTGTGGACAGAAGTATACCCGAAAATGAGATGAAGCTTGAGATTGATCATCTGGTGAAAAAGGGTGATCTGAAGAAGATTCTGGAGCGGGTTATCAATATTCACGGCGCTACCACTACCGCAGAGGTACTGGATCAGGTAAAGGCCATTGGTTATAAATATTCCACCAAAGCGGCCATGACGGTTTCCGTTTCCGATATGACGGTTCCTTCCCGTAAGGCAAAGATGCTTGAGGAAGCACAGGATACCGTTGATATGATCACTGCCCAGTTCAACAGAGGTCTGATCACCGAAGAAGAGCGTTACCGTGCCGTTATCGAGACATGGGAAGATACCGATAAGGCGCTGACCAAGGAATTGATCGACGGTCTTGATACTTATAACAATATTTTTATGATGGCAGATTCCGGAGCCCGTGGTTCCAACCAGCAGATCAAACAGCTTGCCGGCATGCGCGGACTGATGGCTGATACTACCGGCCGTACCATTGAGCTGCCCATCAAATCCAATTTCCGTGAGGGTCTGGACGTGATGGAATACTTCATGTCAGCTCACGGCGCCCGCAAGGGTCTGTCCGATACAGCGCTACGTACAGCAGACTCCGGTTACCTGACCAGACGTATGGTTGATGTTTCGCAGGAGCTGATCATCCGTGAAAAAGACTGCAGTATCGGCAGAAAAGAAATTCCGGGCATGACAGTCCGGGCGTTTATGGACGGCAAGGAGACCATTGAAGGGCTGCAGGATCGTATCACGGGTCGTGTTTCCTGTGAAGAGATCCGTGATGACAAGGGCGAGATCATCGTGAAACCGAATCACATGATCACACCTACCAGAGCCAGAAGGATCATCGAGCATGGTGTGGATGCAAAAGGAGAGCCTGTAACGGCGGTCAAGATCCGTACAATCCTGGGATGCCGCTGTCACAACGGTATCTGTGCAAAATGCTACGGTGCCAATATGGCAACAGGCGAGGCCGTTCAGGTGGGTGAAGCTGTCGGTATCATTGCAGCACAGTCCATCGGCGAGCCCGGTACACAGTTGACCATGAGAACCTTCCATACCGGTGGTGTGGCAGGTAACAATATTACACAGGGTCTTCCCCGTGTTGAGGAGCTTTTTGAAGCGCGTAAGCCCAAGGGTCTGGCTATCATAGCCGAGTTTGGCGGAGTTGCCAGCATCAAGGATACCAAGAAAAAACGCGAGATCGTGATCACGGACCCCGAGACCGGAGAGAGCAAGGCTTACCTGATCCCTTACGGTTCCAGGATCAAGATACTGGACGGCGCACATCTGGAGGCCGGCGACGAGCTGACAGAGGGTAGTGTCAATCCTCACGATCTTCTGAAGATCAAGGGTATCCGCGCAGTACAGGATTATATGATCCGCGAGGTGCAGCGCGTATACCGTCTGCAGGGTGTTGATATCGCAGACAAGCATATCGAGGTCATTGTACGTCAGATGCTGAAGAAGACCAGGATCGAGTCCGCTGGGGATTCCGAATTGCTGCCCGGCACCATGGTAGATGTACTGGATCTGGATGATGTAAATGAAAAGCTGATCGAAGAGGGCAAGCAGCCGGCTGAGGGCGTTCAGGTTATGCTGGGTATTACCAAAGCTGCGCTGGCTACCAATTCATTCCTGTCGGCGGCATCCTTCCAGGAGACCACCAAGGTTCTGACCGAAGCGGCCATCAAAGGCAAGGTAGATCCTCTGATCGGTCTGAAGGAGAACGTCATCATCGGTAAGCTGATTCCTGCCGGTACCGGCATGAAGAGATATCGCAACGTGGTTCTTTCAACGGATTACAAGATGAGCGATGTGATCACGCTGGGTGAGGACGGAGAGAGCACCGAAGGAAATGAAGATGGGGCTCTTGCAACGGATGAGAGTGTTATAGAAATTACAGAAGTTCCCGAAGAAGCCGGGATCACCGAAGAGGCTGTCGAGGTGGAAACAGTCAGCGAAGAATAAGACGGCAAACGAAACGCAGGGACCTTTTCTCATGGCAGAAAAGGTCCTTTTTTACTTGACAAACAGATTTAAAACCCATATACTATATGAGCGTGCCTATTTTTGCGCCTTTTTTTGGTGTGCAAACAGGCTCGACAATAAAAAGAAACGAGGTGAAAAAGAATGCCAACATTTAACCAGTTAGTTCGTAAAGGACGCCAGACATCGGTTAAGAAGTCCACAGCTCCCGCATTGCAGAAAGGATACAATTCTCTGCACAAGAAGGCTACAGATGTACCTTCACCCCAGAAGCGTGGCGTATGTACCGCTGTCAAGACGGCTACCCCGAAAAAGCCGAACTCCGCTCTTCGTAAAATTGCCAGAGTTCGTCTTTCCAACGGTATCGAGGTAACAAGCTATATTCCCGGTGAAGGTCACAACCTTCAGGAGCATAGCGTTGTTCTGGTAAGAGGCGGAAGAGTAAAGGACCTGCCCGGTACCAGATATCACGTAATCCGCGGTACCCTGGATACAGCAGGTGTTGCGAACCGCAAGCAGGCCCGTTCCAAGTACGGCGCCAAGAAACCCAAGGCTTCCAAATAAGCCGTACATAGCAACTTAAAGACTAAGTATAGTGTTGGTATTCCAATTTCACATTTATTGTGATAAAGCAATTTCAGCACGAACACATTGACTTAGTATGTGAGTACCTATGATCTATTTCTTTTAAATAAGGAGGGAAGAAACGTGCCACGTAAAGGACATATTCAAAAAAGAGACGTGCTTGCGGATCCTCTGTATAACGATAAGATCGTAACCAAGCTGATCAACAATGTGATGCTGGACGGCAAAAAGGGCGTAGCCCAGAAGATCGTATACG
Source organism: uncultured Lachnospiraceae bacterium (assembly GCA_905236705.1). GTDB lineage: Bacteria > Bacillota > Clostridia > Lachnospirales > Lachnospiraceae > RGIG7926. The sequence continues at coordinate 20,839 of CAJOOZ010000035.1, forward strand.
GAGCATTTGCCAGAGTGGAAGAAAAATCAGGCAAGCCGGCTCTTGAGGTATTCGAGGCTGCAATGAACAACATCCAGCCTTCACTGGAGGTTAAGGCAAGACGTATCGGTGGTGCCACCTATCAGGTGCCGATCGAGGTTCGGCCTGACCGCCGTCAGGCGCTCGGCCTGCGCTGGCTTGTCATGTTCTCACGCAAGAGATCTGAGAAGACCATGGAGGAGCGTCTTGCAAATGAGATCCTGGATGCATCCAATAATACAGGATCCGCAGTTAAGAGAAAAGAAGATATGCACAAGATGGCAGAGTCCAACAAGGCCTTTGCACATTACAGATTCTAAAAGGAGGTAATACCTTTGGCTGGAAGAGAATATCCGCTTGAGCGAACCAGAAATATCGGGATCATGGCTCATATCGATGCAGGTAAGACTACATTGACCGAGCGTATCCTGTACTATACTGGTATCAATTACAAGATCGGTGATACCCACGAAGGTACTGCTACCATGGACTGGATGGAACAGGAGCAGGAGAGAGGTATTACCATCACATCAGCGGCCACTACTTGTCATTGGACGTTAGAGGAGAACTGCAAACCCAAGCCGGGCGCTCCGGAGCATCGTATCAATATCATCGATACCCCCGGACACGTGGACTTTACGGTAGAGGTTGAGCGTTCTCTGCGTGTGCTGGACGGCGCTGTCGGCGTCTTCTGCGCAAAGGGCGGCGTAGAGCCCCAGTCCGAGAATGTATGGCGTCAGGCTGATACTTACAATGTACCCCGTATGGCTTTTATCAACAAGATGGACATACTGGGAGCAGATTTTTACGGAGCTGTTGAGCAGATTCGTAACCGTCTGGGCAAAAATGCCATCGTCCTTCAGCTTCCTATCGGAAAAGAAGATGACTTTAAGGGCATTATCGATCTGTTTGAAATGAAGGCGTATATCTATAATGATGATAAGGGTGATGATATTTCCATCGTTGATATCCCTGACGACATGAAGGATGACGCTGAACTTTATCGTGCCGAGCTGGTAGAGAAGATCTGCGAGCTGGACGATGATCTGACCATGATGTATCTGGAGGGTGAAGAACCTACCGTAGAGCAGATGAAAGAGACGCTCAGAAAGGCCACCTGTGAATGCACCGCTGTTCCCGTATGCTGCGGCAGTGCATATCGTAACAAGGGTGTACAGAAGCTTCTGGATGCGATTCTGGAGTTCATGCCTTCTCCTGTTGATATCCCTGCGATCAAGGGTACCGATCTGGAAGGGAATGAGGTAGAGCGTCATTCATCCGATGAAGAGCCTTTCTCGGCTCTTGCATTCAAGATCATGGCTGATCCTTTTGTTGGAAAACTGGCATTTTTCCGTGTTTATTCCGGAACCATGAACTCAGGTTCCTATGTTTTGAATGCAACCAAGGACAAAAAGGAACGTGTAGGTCGTATCCTGCAGATGCACGCCAACAAGCGTTCGGAGCTGGATAAGGTGTATTCCGGTGATATCGCTGCAGCCGTAGGCTTCAAGTTTACGACCACCGGTGATACCATCTGTGATGATCAGCATCCGGTTATCCTGGAGTCTATGGAATTCCCCGAGCCGGTTATCGAACTGGCGATTGAGCCCAAGACCAAAGCAGGTCAGGGCAAACTGGGTGAAGCACTTGCCAAACTGGCAGAAGAGGATCCTACGTTCCGTGCACACACAGATGAGGAAACGGGGCAGACCATTATCGCCGGTATGGGTGAGCTCCATCTGGAGATCATCGTGGACAGACTTCTGCGTGAGTTCCATGTAGAAGCCAATGTAGGCGCGCCTCAGGTTGCCTACAAGGAGACCTTTACCAAACCCATCGATCAGGAATACAAATATGCCAAGCAGTCCGGTGGTCGTGGACAGTACGGTCACTGCAAGGTTAAATTTGAGCCCATGGATCCCAACGGCGAGGAGACCTTCAAGTTCGAGTCTTCCGTAGTGGGCGGCGCCATCCCCAAGGAGTACATCCCTGCGGTCGGCGAGGGTATTGAAGAGGCTGCACAGGCAGGTATCCTGGGCGGATTCCCCGTACTGGGCGTACATGCCAACGTATATGACGGTTCCTATCATGAGGTCGATTCCTCCGAAATGGCATTCCATATTGCCGGTTCCATGGCATTCAAGGAAGCCATGAAGAAGGCTGATCCGGTTCTGCTTGAGCCTATCATGCGTGTCGAGGTGACCATGCCCGAGGAATATATGGGCGATGTTATCGGTGATATCAATTCCCGCCGCGGACGCATCGAAGGTATGGACGATATCGGCGGTGGCAAGATGGTAAGAGGCTTTGTGCCGCTGGCTGAAATGTTCGGTTACTCTACCGACCTTCGTTCCAGGACGCAGGGACGCGGAAACTACTCTATGTTCTTTGAAAAATATGAGCAGGTTCCCAAGTCTGTTCAGGAGAAGGTTCTGGCAAATCAGAACAAATAAGATCGAAAGAATACAAAAAACAGCGCTGCTTGTAAAAGTGGCTTGAAAAATCGGCAATTCTTTTATATAATGGGAGATAGCCGAGTGTCGGACGGGCTTTTCGCCGGTCCGGCATCGAAACCAAAAACAAAAAGAAGATTAATAAAGGAGGACTTTTGAAATGGCAAAGGCTAAATTCGAAAGAACAAAACCGCATTGTAACATCGGTACCATCGGTCACGTTGACCATGGTAAAACCACTCTTACCGCTGCAATCACCAAGGTTCTTGCAGAGAGAGTAGCAGGTAACACCGCTACCGATTTCGAGAATATTGATAAGGCTCCCGAAGAGAGAGAGCGTGGTATCACGATTTCTACCGCACACGTTGAGTATGAGACCGATAAGAGACATTACGCTCACGTTGACTGCCCCGGACATGCTGACTACGTTAAGAACATGATCACCGGTGCTGCTCAGATGGACGGCGCTATCCTTGTAGTAGCTGCTACCGACGGTGTTATGGCACAGACCAAGGAGCACATCCTTCTGTCCCGTCAGGTAGGTGTTCCTTACATCATCGTATTCATGAACAAGTGCGATATGGTTGACGATCCTGAGCTTCTTGAGCTGGTTGAGATGGAGATCACCGAGCAGCTTGAAGAGTATGAGTTCACCGATTGCCCGATCATCCAGGGTTCCGCTCTGAAGGCTCTTGAGGATCCTTCAGGTGAGTGGGGCGACAAGATCATGGAGCTGATGGATACTGTAGATTCCTACATTCCTGATCCTCAGCGTGATACCGACAAGCCTTTCCTGATGCCTGTCGAGGATGTATTCTCCATTACCGGTCGTGGTACCGTTGCTACCGGTAGAGTAGAGCGTGGTACTCTTCATATGTCTGATGAAGTCGAGATCATCGGTGTTAAGGAAGAGACCCAGAAGACTGTTGTAACCGGTATCGAGATGTTCCGTAAGCTTCTTGATGAGGCTCAGGCCGGTGATAACATCGGTGCACTGCTTCGTGGTATCAACAGAACCGATATTGAGAGAGGTCAGGTTCTGGCTAAGCCCGGAACTGTTACCTGCCACAAGAAATTTACTGCTCAGGTATACGTACTGACCAAGGACGAGGGTGGTCGTCATACACCTTTCTTCAACAACTATCGTCCTCAGTTCTACTTCAGAACCACCGATATTACCGGTGTCTGCAACCTGCCTGACGGTACTGAGATGTGCATGCCCGGTGATAACGTAGAGATGACCATCGAGCTGATCCATCCCATCGCTATGGAGCAGGGTCTTACCTTCGCAATC
>CAJOOZ010000036.1 GCA_905236705.1 uncultured Lachnospiraceae bacterium
GTCACACCCAGCAGCGTCTCAAACTGATTCCCCTCTTTAAAACCCCTGACCAGCTCCTCAATTGCCTGCGGCTGATCGCCGGTGGGTTTGTAATCCGAATGCAGCTTGAAGTTCATGACTCTGCTCCCTCTTTCGTAGATTTCCGTTCCCACATCGATGCCCGAAAAATCACTATCCGATACATCAATGTCCGCAACAGAAGCGTCTGAAAAGAGTCGGGGGCAGGCGATCCTTCCGCCTGCCCCTCTCTGTTACATGGAGCATACGGGACTTGAACCCGTGACCTCCACACTGCCAGTGTGGCGCGCTCCCAACTGCGCCAATGCCCCTTTTTTCATCCGTATCTACTCTACCACAGATACCGTGTTTTATGCAACTGTTTTATGCCGATCAGGTTTCGAAGCTCCGCCCGAAGCTCTTTCGACTGACGCGGATGGAATTTTCTGGCAAAGCAGCATCCTTCCCCCCGGGCCTTCAATATGTTCTCCAGATCCTCTTTTACAAGATAAGCCGGCGATGATCCGTCGCCCCTGCTCCAATCCATATAACGCAGTTCTTTGTTCACGATCTTCTCTTTCCACCCGTCATGATTCATAAAGATCGTCTGGAAGAAAAATTCCTCCGGCACCTGACAGGATTTCAGATCCTCCCAGAAGGATGCCCCTTCTCTTGCGATAAAGCGGATCACATAAGCAGCCGCTTCTCTGGGCATGGAGATATACACCAGGCCTTTATAAACAGCCGTCTCAGGAAACGGCCCGATGGAATCTCTCACCCAGCCCCTTTTCTCCTGCAGTTTCCCCGCCAGGTTCTGTATCTGCCAAAGCGCCTTGTTTTTCAGATTCTGATTCGCCATGATATTTTTGTAGCGATAACGTACCCTGACCTCCCTGGGCAGTTCCTCGGGCGGAATATAGCTCATATAGATATGGTCATCCCCCAGAAATCTCTCATCGAGCTCCTCTGCCGAAAAGAGCGGAAAATCCTCTCCCGTAAGAAGATGGATATAACCCACATCCTCCTTCATCAGAGCCCTCATCATCAGTTCGGTAATCGCTTCCACATGATGAAAACTGCCCCATCGGATGCTTTGACTGCTGAAGGCTTCGCAGCCGTCAAGACTGTTTAGGCGCGCTATATCGGCATCCTTAATGCTCCTGCTCTTCACATCCACATGGATCAATACGTAGGCAGTTCGTGAAAAAAATTTCGCCAGCTCATAGAGCTGGTCGAAATCTTTGTATGCCGTGATCAAATAAGCCTGTTTCATTTATCGGCTTCTCCTTTTTTTATCTTGTCCTTCAGCACCGACAGAGCCTTATCGTACTGTGTATCTATTCCGTCATCCACATATTTTTCGACATCCAGATCCACCTCGATATCCGGCTCCACTCCCACTTCATGGATATCATTTCCCTTGGGGGTATAGTAATGGCTGATGGTCAGTTTGACCGCCGTTCCGTCATTGATGGAAAATACCTTCTGAACGATCCCTTTTCCGAATGTGGTCTTACCCACCAGCGTACCGATCCCGTAATCTTTGATGGCACCCGACAGGATCTCGGCAGCCGAAGCACTGTTCTCATTGACAAGTACCACCAGCGGAATGGTGATCTTTTTGCTGCCGTCACATTTATATTCGTTCCGGTTGCCGTATTTATCCTCGGTATATACGATCAGTCCCTCAGGCAGTAGCTCTCTGGCGATCTGTACCACCGAATCCAGCGTTCCGCCCGGATTTCCTCTCAGATCCAGAAGGATCCCTTTTGCATTCTGATCCTTCGCCTCCTGCAGCTTTTCTTTAAACTGTCCAACGGTTACTGTTTCAAACTGTCTGATGACGATATAGGCAATATCTCCATCCAGCATCTCAAGCGTAACCGTGGGAGATTCGACTTTATCACGGGTTACCGTGATGTGAAGATAATCCTTTTCTCCCTGCCGGAAAATGGTAAGCTCCACATCCGTGCCGCGGGGGCCTTTGATCTTGGATACCACATCGTTTAGCTCCATGCCGCGGACTTCTTCTCCGTCTACTTCAACGATAATGTCCTCCGCCTTCAGTCCGGCCTTTTCGGCAGGCGTATCCTCCATGATCCCGGTCAGTTTGGGATAGTTGGTATCCGCATCTATGCCCACATAAGCACCGATTCCGTAAAAAACGCCCGTTGCCGATTCCTGAACCTTTTCCATTTCTTCTTTGGTATAATACTCGGAATATCGGTCATTGGTCGCATCCACCATTCCTTTGTAAATGCCTGTGGCCAGATCCTCATCACTGACTTCTCCGATGAAATTCTGGTCGATGCTTCCTTCCAGCAGACGGATCTTGCTCTGAACTTCCTTGGACAGCACGCTGTTCTTGTCCGTACTTCTGCCATTCACAAGATACGGCATCTGTCTGCCCTGCACCCTGAACAGGATCAGCATGCACAGCCAGCTTAAAAAGATTCCTATGAGAAGCCCTGCCGTAAAAAGTGAAATGCCGCGCTTCTTTTTGACCGGTTGCTCTTCGGGCTGCTCTTCGGGCTGCTTTCCGGATGCCTCCTGATCCTGTTTGATCTCCAGTTCCTCTTCGTTCATTTTCATTCCCGTTTGCTTCCTCCTGTTTTATTACTCTGACCATTAAATGTCGACAAGCAGATGGTGGCAACTTTTAATGGCCAGAGTAATAGCTCCTCAGGAAGTCATCACCTCATTTGAGATATCATTTGAGATAGTTCCAGGGGCTCACATAGCCTCCGTTTACGCGCACCGAAAAATGCAAATGCGGTCCCGTGGACCTTCCGGTACTTCCTACCGCTGCGATCTGATCGCCTTTTTTGACTTTATTCCCCGCCGATACATACAAAGCGGAAGAATGCATATAGATCGTATAAATGCCGCTGCCATGGTCGATCATGACATAATTTCCCATCGTGGCGCTGTAATCCGCCGCAATGACTTCTCCATCGGCGGCTGCCAGGATCGGCGAACCGGAAGGGGCGGCCATATCAATACCGTTATGGAATTTCTCCACCCCCAGCGTGGGATGGATACGGCTGCCGTAATCATCGGAGATTCTGGTGTAACTCGGCGCCGGCCAGCTGAACCTGCCTCCGCTGTATTTAACAGCGCTGTTACCGGAAACGCTGTTCTCCGCTGCCAGAGCTGCCTGCTGCCGCTTTCTGGCTTCCTCGGCTATCTTTTCCAGTTCCCGTATGGCAGCATCCTGCTCCTTGATCATATCCTCATACTCGGCTATGGCAGCCTCTTTGTTTTTGATCTCACTGTTATACTCTTCGAGCTGTTTGCTCTTTTCGCTCATCAGCCCCTCGATTTCCTGCTTTTTCTCTTCGACCTGGCTCTTGGTCACAACCAGCGCCTGCTGCTGAACCCCCAGCTCGTCCTCAAGCTCCGTCAGCTCCGTTTTGGTCTGCTCGTACTGCTCCAGCATGGCTCTGTCATAGGCCGAAAGTTCTTCTATATACTCCGCCTTATTCAGCATCTCGGAAAAAGAACCGGCTCCCAGCAGGATCTGGACAAAGTCCATCGTCCCCTTTTCATACATGAATTTGATCCGGATCTTCATGTTTTCATACTGATCTGCAGCATCCTGCCGGGTCTGGATCAGCCGTGCGGAGATTTCCTGAAGCTCGCTTTCTTTTTTCTCCAGAAGCAAAGTCACATCATCCAGACTGGTGGTCACATCCTGAATCTTTCCATCCAGGTCTTTCACCGTCTCATTCAGTTCGTTTCGATCCCTGACCAGATCATTCTTGATATCTTCTGCCTTTTCCAGACTGTTCTCGATCCTGCCCTTTTCGTTTTTGGCTCCCTCGACTGCAGCATTGCCCTCCTGAACCGCCTTGTTTGCAGCCTGCAGGGCAGCCGAAGGCTGTCTGGCCTGGGATGCCCCGGCGGCAGGGGTGGTCGGCTGCGGCGTGGTAGTCGCAGGTTCCTCCGGCGTTTCCATTTCCTGCGAAACCGGATTGTTTACGTCAATGGTGGCCGTATCTTCATCCGCCAGGACCGCAAGGGGAGACAGGACTGCCAGAAAGGCAGCCATGCATATCGCCGCATATCGTCTTTTGATCTGCGAAAGAGGTTTCTTCATCCGTTGCTCCTTATACACGAATATGTTTTCTCACGGTTGAAAAACTGCCGATAAAACCAATGCCGATGCCAATGGCCAGAGAGACCGGTATCAACACCTGAAAGACCTGCTCCACCGTCAAAAACTTCAATAGCTGTGACAGCATGGTAAAACGTTCGGAAAGATACTCTATCACCAGATTGTAGATAAAGTAAATCGTGATCAACGGCAGGACACAGCCCAGGATCCCGATCATGATACCCTCAAAGACAAAGGGGGATCTGACAAAGAAGTCTGTGGCGCCCACATATTTCATAATACCAATCTCTTCTTTTCTGACAGAGATACCGATGGTTACGGTATTGCTGATCAGGAAGATGGAAACCGCCAGCAGGATCAGGATAATGCCCAGTGACACATAGCTGACCAGCCTGTTCATGCCGGATAAGGTATTGGCCGTGATCTCCGAATGATTGACCTCGCGGACGCCGTCCACACCTTCCAGATAACGTACCAGGTCATCCTGTCTGGAAACATCATTCAGATAGACCTCATAGTTGGACGAATCGGCAATAGGATTATCATCCCCGAAGCCATCCGCATATTCTCCAAGATAATCATCCTTAAAACTCTCCCAGGCTTCATCCGCGGAAACATAATTGATCCTGGAAACTTCCGCCCTCTGGGTAATGATATCTCCGATTTCGGCGATCCTCTGATCAGAGAGACCTTCGTCAAAAAACACCGTCACGGATACACCTTCCTGCGCCATTTTTACAATATATTGAAAATTGGCAACCACGGAATAGAATACACCGAACATCAAAAGACAGGAACTGATGGTGGCAATAGACGCCAGCGAGTACCATTTATTTCTGAAAATATTGGCAATACCCTGCCTTAACGTATAAAAAAATGTACTAAATCTCATCGACGTAAGTCCCTTCTTTCTCATCGCTGATGATCACGCCCTTATTCATTGCGATCACTCTCTTTTTCATTGTGTTAACGATCTCTCTGTTATGGGTCACCACCAGAACCGTTGTACCGGCCTCATTGATCTCCTCAAACAGCTTCATGATCTCCCAGGAATTGTTGGGATCCAGATTACCGGTGGGCTCATCGGCCAACAGGATCGGCGGATTATTCACCAGCGCGCGGGCCAGCGCAACTCTCTGCTGCTCGCCGCCGGACAGCTGCTTGGGTTTGGCTTTGTATTTTCCCGCCAGACCTACCGTTGACAGGATGGAAGGCACATTCTTTTTGATCTCCTTACCGGGTGTCTGAACGATCCTTTGGGCAAATGCCACATTTTCATAGACGTTCCTGTCCTTCAGAAGACGGAAATCCTGAAATACCACCCCGAGCTTTCTGCGGTACATAGGGATCTGACGATGCTTGAGAGCCGCAACATCAATACCGTTGACCTCTATCGTGCCGGAGGTTGGCAAAAGCTCCCTGAGCAACAATTTGATCAGGGTCGACTTGCCTGAACCGCTGTCACCCACGATAAACACAAACTCACCGGGATCAATATGCAGACTGACATCATTGAGCGCCGGTGCTCCCGTTGAATATGTCTTGCTTACATGATCGAGCGTTATCATTTTTCCTCTCCTTTTAATACTCCATTGTTTCCATATATTTCATATAACGGACCACCATCATGGCAATCTTGAAGGTAATCGCATCATCAAAGTTACGCAGATCGAGCCCCGTGCTCTTATACAGCTTCTCCAATCGGTACACTAGTGTATTTCTGTGGATAAAAAGCTGTCTGGAGGTCTCGGAGACATTCAGACTGTTCTCAAAGAACTTGTTGATGGTCACCAGCGTCTCTTCGTCAAAATCGTCCGGCTGACTATCTTCAAAGATCTCCTTGATAAACATCTTGCACAGGGGCATGGGAAGCTGATAGATCAATCTGCCGATTCCCAGCGTCGTATAGGAGATCAGCTGCTTCTCCTCAAAAAAGATCTTGCCCACCTCCAGTGACATCCTGGCCTCTTTATAGGAACGGCTGACCTCTTTCAACTCTCCAACCGGCGTACCGTATGCCACATGAATCCTGCCGGCGCCCTGTTTTTCCAATCCGGCGATCACGATCCCTGCCAGCTTGTCCATCTCATCCTTAACGTTATTTTCCAAAAGTTCACGGACAACGATCACGCAGTTTTCATCCACCGCTGTCACAAAATCACGGGTACCGCCCGAGATAAATTCCCTGATAGCCTCCACCGTGTTGTATTCCTTATGCTGACCGGCCTCGACCACCATGACACAGCGGGGCGCCTCCATTTTGATCCTCAGCTTTTTTGAACGGCTGTAGATATCCACCAGCAGCAGATTATCCAGCAGCAGATTCTTGACAAAATTGTCCTTGTCAAATCTCTCCTTGTAAGCCACCATCAGGTTCTGTATCTGAAAGCAGGCCATCTTGCCCACCATGTAGACGTCCTCGCCGGAGCCAAAAGCGACGAGCACGTACTCTACATTGGATTCTTCATAGATCTTGAAATACTGGTATCTGGCGACCTCCTGGCTGTCTGCGGGCGATTTGACAAACTCCACCACTCCCGCAATGTATCCCCGATCCGACGCAGAGGTACTGACAACCGGATTTCCGTCCGTGTCGATAACAGCAAAATCCACACGGGAAATAGCCTTCAGACCGTCCAGCGTGGTCTGAAGTATCTGGTTTGAAATCATAACCCGTTCTCCTTACATAGTCCCCTGTTACAGGTAATTTCGAAACCCCTGTTTCTGTAGCGGTAAGCGAAATTAAACTTGGAAATGTTGCACAAATTTTAAATTTATTTTATTGCGATATGACTATCCCAAGCATTATATTAAAACATAATCACATAAAAATCCACTAAAAATACACTTATTTTTGTGGATTTTCACCTTCGATCGCTTTATTGACCGCATCTGTATCTATTTCTTTGGTATCTGATTTCAATTGATCCTTGCGATACTGATCCACACTCCTGGCCAGCGCCTTTCGGGTAAGACCCTTTTTCATCCTTTCCAAAAGGCTCAGGCTGCGGGATTCAATGACCATATTGTTGTTCAGGATCAGCCACACTTCGGCATGCAGCTTCATATGATGCTGCTCAAAAAAAGCCTCCCTGAGAGGGTAACTGAGGTTGGAAATGATGATCTCGGGAGCCAGCACATTGATATCATTGATCAGCGTTTCCGTCTCCTCGCTCTCCGCATCAATTGCGGTGAACCTGCCGATCACCTGAAGACCGCCCTGATAGCTCTTCAGTCCCTGTTCAAGCTTGTCCGCCGCATCCTGCGAATCTGAAATCAGGCACACCTTTAGTCTGTCCCTTGCGACACGATTGAGAAAAATTCGCATAAAATCACTGTTTTCGATCTCTCTCTGGCGTCCTCTGGTCAGTATATCCGCCGCTTTCAAAAACTCTGCGTCCGCAGCGACCGTCAGATTCATATTTTCCAGAAAAGACTTGGTCTCGGGGTGATTCTCCGCCTCGAGTATACCACCGGTTGTGATATAGCAGATCGTGCTCACCTTGCCGTCTTTCAGGTATTCTTCTACTTTTCGCATGGCTTCGCGCACGGAATAATCCGTCAGAGTAATGCCAAGTACTTGAAATGTGCGCATACTACTTCCTCATTCTGATTCCATCTGATTCCAGCTCGATCAGCCTGTCCTTGTACAAATGTCCTACCGCACGTTTAAACGCATTTTTGCTCATTCCCGTCACCTGCCGGATCTCTTCGGGCGAAGACTTGTCATGTACCAAAAGCCGTCCCCCGTTTTCTTCGATCAGGTGCAACAATCCCGTACTGTCTTCATCGATCTGAAGATATGCTTTTTTTCGAAGATCCAGATCCATCTTGCCGTCTTCGTGTACTCTGCTGATCCGCGCCGTGATCCTGCTGCCAACGGCAGGCTCCTCCCCTGAGAGCTCCCGCCTGGGGATCAATGCGGAATATTTATCATCCACCGCCACAAATATGCCGAAATTCCTGCTACATTCGTACACCGTTCCCGTCACTTCATCCCCTGTCACATACGGTGTTCTGCAGCTCAGATAGGGATATAACTTCATGGTGGCGCAAAGCCTTTCGGATTTGTCCAGATACAGTGCGACCAATACTTCATCCGACTGTTTCACCTCTCCTGTCTGCTCGCGAAAAGGAAGCAGCAGCTCCTTTTCCAGCCCCCAATCCAGAAAAGCTCCGATCCCGGTCAGGGCAGATACACGAAGGCGTGCGATATGCCCCAGTGTTATCTGTGGCTTTACAGTAGTGGCTACAGGCCTGTCCTCGGAATCTTTATACAGAAATACCGTGATCGGATCTCCTGTTTCCAGATCCGAAGGCACCCATTTTTTTGGCAGTAGAACCTCGGTCTGTGCTCCTGAATGCTCTGCCAGATAGACTCCGAAGTCGCATTTTCGCACGCAGACCATGGTGTTTTCTTTTCCAAATTCCATTTTCTATCCTTTATCGCAGATTGCTTCTGTCAAAAAAATTTATCCTGCAGAAGCTCTCTTGGTCCTCTCTTCTCAGATCCACCCCGAACTGATCCTCATGGCTGTGGATCCGGGGATAGATCACATCCCCCGGCATAGCCGAAATATGATAGCTTGCCGTGATCCTGTCCGCCGCAAAGCCAGCCGGCAACAGATCTACAGCCATATCCACATATTGCACATTGTTGACATGGCCGTTGGAATCAATGTGGTGCCGTGCAACCGCGATGGGCTCTGCACTCTCGCCTTCCTCTGAAAAAACGATCTTGCGGGGCAGATATTCCATTTCAAGCTTTTCTCCGAGAACATAAGCTTCCCTGATCTTATCATCGGGTCTGCAGGGCACATGCTTTTTCATGTTCAAAAGGGTATAGATCGTATTAGCCAGTGCTAACTTTTCGCCCTTTTCATCCGTCATGATATAATTACGGAACCCCAGTACTCCTTTAAACTCATAGGGTTGTGTACCTATAATCACCTTCTCGCCGAGCAGGGGACGTCTGATGATATCCACCTGCCAGAAATTCAGCACCCAGGCAGCATCTCTTTGCTCAAGGTATTCCATGCCGACACCCAGATCCTCGGACTGCTGCGTGGAGCAGTCCTGAAAATAGTTCAGCAGCATGGGGATCGTCAGCCTATGGTCGCGCCCCGTCTCGGAAAATCTGATCCTGCTTTCAAAACTATACATAGTGGCACCTGCTCCTCAAGAATATGTTAACCTGTTTATTATAATAGATTCCCCCGTTTTTTGCAACATAGGGCTTGGTCTGTTGCTGTCTCTTTCAGCCGTGAGAAACTTTCGTCGCTGATGTTGTGTTCAATCCGGCAGGCGTCGGCCTCCGCAGTCTTGGGGTCAACACCTGCGGCGATAAGCTGTTCAGTAAAAAACAGTGACGCTCATAGATTTTCTTGGCTGTTTCTTGTCCTAAATTTGTTTTTTAGCTACTATTAAAACTGCCTCTAAATAGTCCTCCATAGATGATGTTAAGGGCATAATGGTACACCTCCTTCTGAC
>CAJOOZ010000037.1 GCA_905236705.1 uncultured Lachnospiraceae bacterium
ATTTGCGTCAGCTATGCTGACATATTTCATATGCAAATCCCTGCGCATCCTCGCGGAGCGTATATCTCAGACGGAGATTGAACCCCGTCTGAGACAAGTTTCCTGCCCCGCCTACGCTTTGCTTAGAGGCGGGGGTCATCTCTGTCTGAGATATCACTCGCAAACCCGCGCTTCGCGCTCTACCGTCTGCGTGGGGTTGGGGTGCAAACACTCGCAAACCCGCGCTTCGCGCTCTACCGTCTGCTTCGCAGACTGTTTGCTCGTTTGAGTCCGCGAGAAAACCAAATGCCGCTTCGCGTCGCTTGGTTTTCTTCGCTCAGGACTCAAAACTGTTTCAGAAATCTTATATCATTCTCATAGAGCAGGCGCATATCGTCGATTTCGTACTTCAGCAGCGCGATCCTCTCCAATCCGACGCCAAATGCAAAACCCGAATACTCATTCGGATCGATGTTGCTCATTTCCAGCACATGGGGATGAACCATACCGCATCCGAGAATCTCGATCCAGCCCTCGCCCTTACAGAAACGGCAGCCTTTGCCTCCGCATTTGAAACAGGATACATCCACTTCCGCACTGGGCTCGGTAAACGGGAAATGATGAGGTCTGAATTTCACCCTGGTATCCTCACCGAACAGCTCTTTGGCAAAGACGGACAGCGTACCCTTCAGGTCGGCAAAGGTAATATGTTTATCAATGACCAGACCTTCAACCTGATGGAAGGAGGGGGAATGTGTCGCATCCACCTCGTCGGAACGGAATACCCTGCCGGGAGCGATCATACGGATCGGCAGTTTGCCTTTTTCCATCTCATGAACCTGCGTGGAAGACGTCTGGGTCCGCAGCAGGATATCGCCGTTGATGTAGAAAGTATCCTGCTCATCCTTGGCCGGATGATCGGCCGGTATGTTCAGAGCCTCAAAATTGTAATAATCGCGCTCCACTTCCGGACCTTCCACAACTTCATAGCCCATCCCGATAAAGATGTCCTCCACCTCTTTCAGTGCACGCATATTCGGATGGACATGACCTACATTCATATTCTCCGCAGGCAGGGTGACATCAATCGTTTCCTTGGCCAGTCTGGCATCTCTGATATGTGCCTCCATCCTGCTTCTGGCCTCTTCCAATACCTTTTCGATCTCACTTCTGGTCTCATTGACCAGCGCCCCGATCCTGGGCCTGTCCTCAGGCGCTACATCCTTCATGCCCTTTAAGATCTCGGTCAGTGCACCCTTTTTTCCCAGCTGGCTGACCCTGACCTCGTTCAACTGCTCCGGTGTCTTACTGGCTCTGATCTGCGCCAGTGCCTCCTCTTTGATCTGTTCCAGTTTTTCTTTCATAAATCCTGTATTCTCCATTCTTTCATAACGATTCCGGATTCTCCGCCGTCAATCGTTCCGGATACATCGTTCCTGCCGTTTTGGCAGAATCCATTTCCGCTAACGAGTATATCACACATTTCACTGATTGTGAATGATTAACTCTCTCCCGAATCCTGTTTTTTCATCCATCGTCTTTCCCTTCTCCTGGCAGCCAGCTTTTGAAACGTCTCCAGCAGAAAGCGGTTGAGCGCAGCTCCCAGCAGGATCAGATAAAAGATCAGATACATCCACAGCATCCCCACCACCACCGTGGTCAGACTGCCATAGGTATTGCTGCCCATTACGCGATTGACATAGACGGAAAAGATCCAGGAGGAAAAATACCAGGCCAGTGCCGAAAAAACAGCGCCCGGCAGTTCCCAGTGAAATTTATTTTTGGCATTGGGAAGATACGTGTAAAGTGTGGTAAAGAGCAGGACCAAAACCCCTATCACAAAGATCAGTCTGACGGAAACCAGAAAATCAAACATCGGTTTAACGGCCGGAAACGCCCCCACCAGAAGATCCCTGATCCGGTGCGCAAAGACAACGCCCACCAGAAGAATCAAAATGATCCCAAGCATGGCAAGGGTATACAGCGCCGCCCGAAAACGCAGCACAAAATAGTTCCTTCGTTCTTCCACCTCAAAGATCACATTCAGTCCACGCATCAGGGACAAGGTCCCCTTGGCTGCCGACCAGATGGTAAATGCAAGTGTAATGGAAAACACAACGCCGGAGGTGGAGTACAGATCCTGAATGATATTGTCAAGGATATCATACATCTCATCCGGCATCACTGTTGCCGCCGCATTCAAAAGCGTTTCCTGCTGGATCGGTGTAAAGGGAAGAAAAGACAACAGAACCATGACCATCGGGATCAGGGATAAAAAAGTAAAAAAAGCGGTGCTTGAGGCATAAGCACCAATGTGATCGTCCGTGACCTTTTTACTAAAGTTCTCTAATATCTTAATCAGCTTTGCGACCATGTCACTACCCGCTTTACACATAGAAACCCCTGAATACCGCCCCCATATTTTGACTCCTAGCACACATGCCAGGTGGGTAACCGCAACCTGTGCTTCTGCCGTCCTCCGACCACGTAGGTAAGGCGTGACATCCACAAGGCAATATAGGAATCCCGTTTAAAGTAATTGTAGGTTCAAAATAATGAGAAACCGACATTCAGGTTAAGAACATTATACAAGATATGCTGTGTATTCGCAACTCTTTTTGTAAGGGCGCCCGTCATACCAAAAAAGGAGAAAGCCGCGCGACTTTCTCCTTTTTCTCAAACCGGTCTGATGAAAGCCTCCCTGCATGCGCGGGCTGCTTTTAAAACTCCACCATCCGAAGTCCCATCCTTGGAATAAATATGAACCAAGAGACCTGCGGATCGTGTCTGAACCGGACGGTTTTACGAAAACCCTCCATTGGCTCAAATCTATATGAAAAACGATATTGCGGTCTCTGATCTTTCCGCCCGGTTCACACAGGCAGTCAGATCAGAAAGGGAATACCGAGATCCACCGGTAATCAGTTTATAGTGAACGACAAATTATTTTTGTCGTTCACTATAGTAATTTTGATCAAAGCTGGGGACCTGCTGCTACCAGCGCCTTGCCGGCATCATTGGTCTCATACTTCTTGAAGTTCTTGATGAATCTGCCGGCCAGATCCTTTGCCTTCTCCTCCCACTCGGAAGCGTCTGCATATGTATCACGAGGATCAAGGATCTCTGTGGAAACGCCGGGCAGCTCGGTAGGTACTTCGAAATCGAAGTAAGGGATCTTCTTGGTAGGTGCATTCTTGATATCACCGTTTAAGATTGCATCGATGATACCACGGGTATCCGGAATAGAGATTCTCTTGCCGGTGCCATTCCAGCCTGTATTAACCAGGTAAGCCTTGGCGCCGCTCTTTTCCATCTTCTTAACCAGCTCCTCACCGTACTTGGTAGGATGCAGCTCCAGGAATGCCTGTCCGAAGCATGCAGAGAAGGTGGGAGTAGGCTCGGTGATACCTCTCTCGGTACCTGCCAGCTTGGCGGTAAATCCGCTCAGGAAATAGTACTGGGTCTGCTCCGGAGTCAGGATGGAAACAGGAGGCAGTACACCAAATGCATCTGCAGACAGGAAGATTACGTTGTCTGCTGCAGGACCTGAAGAAACGCCGTTTACATTCTTGGCAATATTCTTGATATGCTCAATAGGATAAGATACACGGGTATTCTCGGTTACGCTCTTGTCAGCGAAGTCGATCTTGCCGGCATCATCAACGGTAACATTCTCAAGAAGCGCATCTCTCTTGATCGCGCCATAGATATCAGGCTCATTCTCCTTGGAGAGGTTGATAACCTTGGCATAGCAGCCACCCTCGAAGTTGAATACGCCGTTGTCATCCCAGCCGTGCTCATCATCACCGATGAGGAGTCTCTTGGGATCGGTGGAAAGGGTGGTCTTACCGGTTCCGGACAGACCGAAGAAGATAGCGGTGTGCTTACCTTCCATATCGGTGTTGGCGGAGCAGTGCATGGAAGCCATGCCATCCAGAGGAAGGAAGTAGTTCATCATGGAGAACAGACCCTTCTTCATCTCGCCGCCGTACCAGGTGTTCAGGATAACCTGCTCCTTGGAGGTTACATTGAACAGAACTGCGGTCTCGGAATTCAGACCAAGCTCAGCATAGTTGGAAACCTTGGCCTTGGAAGCGTTGTAAACAACGAAATCCGGCTCGAAGGAAGCCAGCTCATCAGCGGAAGGCTGGATGAACATATTCTTTACGAAATGTGCCTGCCAGGCCACTTCCATAATGAAACGAACTGCAAGGCGGGTATCCTTGTTAGCGCCGCAGAAAGCATCTACTACGAAAAGTCTCTTGTTGGAGAGCTCCTCTACTGCAAGCTTCTTGCAGGCATCCCATGCTTCCTTGGTTGCACGATGGTTATCGTTGGGATACTCCTCACTGGTCCACCATACTGTGTCATGAGATTTCTCATCATCAACGATGAATTTGTCTTTAGGAGAACGTCCGGTGTAGATACCGGTCATTACATTAACTGCATCAAGCTCTGTTAACTGACCCTTGTCATAGCCTGTCAGCTCGCTCTTACTCTCCTCTTCATACAACGTCTCATAAGAGGGGTTGTACACGATTTCCGTTGCACCTGTGATACCATACTTGGTTAAATCAATTGCTGCCATCTTCTAACTCCTTTTCTGTTTATTTTATTTACGTTGTAAAGCGCCCGAACCCTTGAACCAATCCGGTCAATCAGGCGTTCACTCTCACTTGAATAGTATAGATTTTCCATTGGATAAAGTCAAGGAATAAATATTGTTATGCTTGTTATTTTTTGCCGTTTCCGAGTCATCGGGGCTCTGAAGCGATCAGTGCCATTGAACCTCTTGCTCTTTTTCAAGATCCTGCGCCAGAACGCTCACGCCACGTGAGGACCCCAGCCTGTCCGCTCCTGCATCTATCAGGGTTTCCATATCTTCTCTGGTATTGATGCCGCCTGCCGCTTTGATCCTGACCGCCGATCCGATATGGTATCTGAAAAGCATGATATCCTCTTTTGTGGCACCGGCGGTCCCGAATCCCGTGGATGTCTTGATGAAATCCGCACCGGCATTGGTCACGGACCGGCACAGCTCTTTTTTCTCCTGATCCGTCAGATAGCAGGTCTCCACGATCACCTTGAGGATATGGCTGTTGCACTCATGCTTAATGGCCGTGATCTCCCGCTCCACTCTTGCGATATCACCGTTTTTCACATCTCCTATATTGATGACCATATCAATCTCGTCCGCGCCGTTTTCGAGCGCCTCCCTGGTCTCAGCCAGCTTCACGGCCGTAGTCTGGTATCCGAGAGGAAAACCGATCACGGTACAGATCCTGAGTCTGTCGCCGTACACCTTGTGCACCCTCTCAACATAGGAAGGCGGGATACAAACAGAGGCCGTACCGAATTCAATGGCTTCTTCGCAGAGCTTTTGGATATCCTCCCATGTTGTCACAGCCTTAAGCGCTGTATGATCGATCTTTTTCAATATGTCTTTTACATCCATTTTTTCACACCCTTTACCGTATTTTTCTCAAATGATTATACTCGCCGGGCAGATAAAAATCCATATTTTCCGGTGTTAATATTTTTATAAGAAACTGTGAACGAACTCTGAATGTTTGTTATGTTAACAAAAATCTCTTGCGTCCATACTTTCTTTCATGTTATGATAGGGTGTATTAATGTAATAACGCAATTTAGGAAAGGAAAACAGAATGTCAGAAAACAATGAATTTTCCATGATCACTGATGATATCGTAAAGCTTTCTTCTCTGTCTAAAGAAGCCGATATGATCGAAACAGACCTTTTTACCAAGTATGATGTAAAAAGAGGACTTCGTGACCTGAACGGAAAAGGTGTACTCGCAGGTCTTACGACCATTTCTGATGTACGTGCCAATAAAATTGTAAACGGAGAACAGGTACCGATCCCCGGCAAGCTTTTTTACAGAGGATATAATGTTGAGGATCTCGTGGCAGGTTTTTCCAGGGATGATCGCTTTGGTTTCGAGGAGGTGACTTATCTGCTCTTGTTTGACTGCCTTCCCGATGAAGACGAACTGAAGAAGTTCAGACAGCTTCTCGGTTACTACCGTTCGCTTCCCACCAGTTTTGTGCGGGATATCATTATGAAGGCGCCGTCCCAGGATATGATGAACACCCTGGCCAGAAGTGTGCTGACCCTGTATTCCTATGATGACAGGGCCGATGATACTTCCCTGCCCAATGTACTGCGTCAGTCCCTGCAGCTGATCAGCCTATTCCCGCTGCTTTCCATTTACGGTTATCAGGCTTATTCACACTATCACGACGGAAAAAGTCTGTATATCCATCAGCCCGTTGCCAGCATGTCGGCAGCCGAGACGATCCTGCACATTCTTCGTCCCGACTCCTCATTCACACCACTCGAGGCCAAAATTCTGGACATTGCGCTGGTACTTCATATGGAACACGGCGGTGGTAACAACTCCACCTTTACCACTCATGTGGTGACAAGCTCCCTGACGGATACCTATTCCGTCATTGCGGCTGCCATCGGTTCCCTGAAGGGACCCAGACACGGCGGTGCCAATATCAAAGTGGTGCGGATGTTCGAAGAGATGATGGCGGAGGTCAGTGACTGGACTGATGAAGAAGAGGTTTCCGATTATCTGAGAAGACTTTTGAATAAAGAGGCCTTTGACCACGCCGGTCTGATCTACGGTGTCGGTCATGCGGTTTATTCCACCTCCGACCCGAGAGCTGTATTGTTCAAGAGCTATGTGGAAAAGCTCTCCAAGGAAAAGGGTCTGGAAAAAGAATTCGCCCTCTACTCCATGGTAGAACGTCTTGCTCCTGTCGTCATCGGTGAAGAAAGGCATATCTACAAAGGCGTTTCCATTAATGTGGACTTCTACTCCGGCTTTGTGTACAAGATGCTGGGGATCCCCGAGCAGCTGTTCACTCCTCTCTTTGCCATTGCCAGGATCGTCGGCTGGTCCGCTCACCGTATGGAAGAGCTGGCCAACAACGGCAAGATCATACGTCCTGCCTACAAGCCGATTCACGAAGATAAGTCCTACAAAATGCTTTCCGAGCGATAGTCAACTGATTGTCAACTGAGTTAAAAAAAAGACCATGCACTCGTGCATGGTCTTTTTCTTATGCTTCATTTTACTACATTTTACAGGTCTGTCCACCATCTACATAGATTACCTGACCCGTACAGAAGCTGGAAGCATCCGAAGCAAGATAAATCAGAATACCATCCAGTTCACCTTCACGTCCAAAGCGACGCATCGGCAATGATGCCTTTTGCGCTTCTGCCATGGGACTGTCAATCGAGCTGGCAGTGAGCTCCGTGGCAAAAACGCCGGGAGCAATGGCATTTACATTGATACCCAGTGGAGAAAGCTCACAAGCCAGCGCACGGGTCAGATTGGCGATTGCCGCCTTGCTCGAATAATAGGAAACCGACCCTGCCTCTCCTCCATGTGAGGCAATGGAAGCAGTATTGATAATGCGTCCACTGCCCTGCTTTTCCATGATACGCGCAGCTTCGCGGCTGGCAATATAAGCGCCCGTTACATTCGTTTCCATTGCGCGATGCCAGCCCTCAGTCGTAGAATGGAGCAGATCATCCCATACAATGATGCCGGCATTATTACACAGGATATCAAGCCTTCCAAACCTGTCAACAACCGCCGCAATGCAGTCAATGATAGACTGTTCATCTGTTACATCACAAGGAATATCGATACATTCAGCACCCAGTTCCTCGACCTGAGCCTTGGTCTCTTTCAGTTTTTCGACCCGACGCGCCGCTACGGCGACGGAAGCTCCCTGATTGGCAAGCGCCTTTGCAAACTGACGTCCCAATCCGGATGATGCTCCAATGACAAGAGCAACCTTCCCTGTTAGATCAAAATAGTTCTTCATGTTACTTTTTCCTCCATTCGGTTCTCTCTCTCTTATCATCTGCCGTGAATACTCACATATACATATTTGTTGATGTCATAGGTTGTACCGTAATTGCTGAACCTGTTAAATCCATATTTGCCCATGATATTGGTTACAGCATTGTACTGATCGCTGCCGGGAGCAGCTGTTTGGCCGGTAACAGGGTTCAGAACCTCGATGGTCACTGCTATGCCTTCTCTGTCTTCCTGATAGGTTGAATCGAAGTTGTAGCCGGATACCTTCAGGATCTTGATATTGGCAGCCTGAATCTCATTGATGATATTCTGTACGGTAGGCTGTACATTTTTGTTGACCTTGAATGTCTTGTTTGAATCAACATAAACTTTTTTCTTGGCATCAAGAGCCGAGAGTTTCACAGTAACATCTTTCATTGCTTTATCTGCCAGATCCTTGTTTGCATACGCCGTATAAGAATCTTTGCCGAATACTCTCTGGCATCTCTGCTGATAAGTCTCATTGGGATAGCAGTAAAAATCGTAGGTCAGCTGGATCGGCTCACTCGTATACGACCAGGTTTTCTTCTTGGTCTCTTTGGTATAAGCCTGTACTCTGTAATAATACTTGGCGCCGAGGACATCCTGCGGAATATCCGCACTGGTACTATTGCCGCCCTTAACGGTCAGCACCCTCTTGTATCCCTTATCTTTCTTGTCGGAATACTCGATAAAGTAGCCCTTTGCCTTATTTACCTTTTTCCAGGATAATGTAACGTAACCAGGTTTAACACAACCGCTGTTGTTTGCATCGATCGTAGGTCTGGCCAGAACAGTAGACATTGCCCACGGCCACGAGCTGCGCTCGGAATAATATCTCTTGCCGCCGATGGTTCTGTAGGCACGTACGCTGTACCAGTAATCCTGGCCAATGGCTCCGTTTTTATCAACATACTTCAGTTTTTTAAGCTTGGTAACAGTATTCAGTTTGGTCTTCTTTTTGCCGCCTGCTATTACACTGCCTAATTTGTTCTTTTTCTTGGAACGATATACTTCATAGCCTGTAGCACCGGGAACCTTTTTCCATGTTATTGTTATCTTGCCCGCAGTTCCCTTGACTGTTTTTAATTTGGGAGCCGCAAGAACAGGCTTCACCCCGGCTGCTGCGGATAAAGTACTCGTTCTCTCCGGTGTATCACTTAAATAAGCCTGAACCTTGAAGTAATAGGTCTTTGACTGGTTCAGCGCCTTACCGGCCGCATCCTTTGTGATCACGGCGCTGGGAGTTGTGGTTGTGGTAAGCTGCTGGAACGTACCGGTTTCCGAATTGGATATGAGCACCTTGTAGCCTGTTATACCGATAGCCGGCTTCCAGGACAGCTCAACGCTCTTATAATCTTTGGCCGTGGCAGTCAGATTCCACTCTGCTTCGCTCCTGCCCGGTGTAATGGCAGCCGTTGCATTGGAGTAACCGCTGTAATAAGTCTTACCGTCCTTTTCCACATATGCCTGGATCCTGAAGCTATAGCTTGAAGCAATGTTGACGGGCATTTTTTCATTCGTTGCTATAACATCCATGGAGGACGCTTTTCCATCTTTAATATCCCATAAAAACACAAAATTCTTATTGTTGGTACTGCTCTCGATACGATAACCGCTTGCTCCCGAAACAGGTGTCCAGCTCAGGACAATGGTCTTCTGGACCGGCTTATCCTTATCACTGCTTCCATCCTGCTTCTCGATTGCACTGACATTAGCCGGAGCACTTACCTTGGGTTCTTCTACCGGGGGTTCTTCTTCCTTGGGTGTTGAATCTTCGCTGACACTCTCTGCAGCCAGCTCCTCATCAGCCTGCTGCTCCACCTGATCGGCCGCCACTGCATCCTCTGCTATTGTGACCGCATCGTTTCCGCTGACCGTCTCTTCAGCCAGGATCGGTGCTGCGCTTTCAAACAGCATACTTGCCGAAAGAATCACAGCCGTTGCAACTTTGACAAACTTTCTTTTCAACGTTTCTCTCCTCCTTTACGGTTTGATAGAATAGTGAAATATATGTTGATATTTTAGTTTTTTTTTATAAAAAATTCAATAGGCGAACACAAAAAAATACATTCAGATTCCAAGCCAGTTGCAGACCGCCTGCTTCATCCCGTCTGTATCGCATTCCGTTTTGTGTACGACGGGTGCGGTGCGGATCTCTTCTATCGCAGGGGGTATCGCGACCCCGCTCAGGCGCGACAGCTCTTCGATCAATGCAAAATCCTCTCCGTCAGCATATTTTTCATCAATGGCAGTCATCACGCTCCGGCTGAATTTGTAGGGGCTTGCCGTGGAAGCGATCACCGTTTTGGTCTCATCGTGCGTCCGTCTGACATAGTCATCATATACAGCCGAGGCAACTGCCGTATGCGTGTCAATGATATAGCCCTCTTTTTCATACAGATCCCTGATCCTTGCAAAGCAGGCCGCCTCATCCGCGGTTCCGCCCCAAAAATCGGACAGATCCTTTTTCATCTCATCCGTGATCTCATATTTGCCGTCCTTTGACAATGCCTGCATCAGAGCTGCACACTTCTGCTCTCCCCGAGCCACCTTAAAGATCAGCCTCTCCAGATTGGATGAAATCAGGATATCCATGGAGGGGGAACTGGTCAGAATGAAGTCTCTGTTGCGGTCATAGATACCCGTGTCAAAAAAGTCATACAGCACTTTATTCTGATTGGATGCGCAGATCAGCCTGTCAATGGGCAGTCCCATGAGCTTGGCATAATAGGCCGCCAGAATATTGCCGAAATTGCCTGTGGGGACGCAGACATTGATCTTTTCGCCATCCTTAATGCTCCCGTCAGCCAGCAATGATGCGTAAGCATATACATAGTATACGATCTGCGGCACAAGGCGGCCGATATTGATGGAATTGGCCGAGGAAAACTGAAAGCCTTTCTCATCCATCTGCTTTGCCAGCTTACGATCACCAAAGATATTTTTTACTCCCGTCTGGGCATCGTCAAAATTGCCATGAATACCGATGACATGCGTATTGCTTCCCTTCTGGGTGACCATCTGCCTCTCCTGAACGGCAGAAACGCCGCCCTTGGGATAAAAGACAATGATACGGGTACCTTCAACCTGCGCAAAACCTGCCAGCGCAGCCTTTCCCGTGTCCCCGCTGGTAGCAGTCAGGATCACGATCTCGTTTTTGACATTATTCTTTTTGGCACTGGTGATCATCAGATGCGGCAGGATGGACAACGCCATATCCTTAAAAGCGATGGTAGCGCCGTGGAACAGCTCCAGATACCAGGCTCCTCCCGCTTTTTTCAAGGGAGCGATCAGGCCTGTATCAAATTTGTCATCATAGGCTTTGTCGATACAGCTTTTTAATTCTTCCTCAGTAAAATCCGTCAGATACAGCTTCATGATCTCATAAGCCACCTGACGGTAATTCATTCCGGCAAGCTCTGCCGGACTTTTGTCCAGCTTCGGTATCTGCGTCGGCACAAACAGACCGCCGTCCTCGGACAGCCCCTTCAGGATCGCCTCTGATGCCCTGATGGGCGCAGCCTGCGAGCGGGTACTTCTATATAATATTTCCTGCATCATCGTCCTCCTGTTATTTCGTGATAATTTTCACACACATTTTACCGAAAAGGAAAAAAACTGTCAACCGACCGCCCCCTTCACGGTATTTTATGATAAAATAAGCCCATGAGTGAAACGGGCGTATATCAGACCAAATTGAAAAACGGCAAGCCTTCCTACCGTGCCTCCCTGACCAGTCATGGCAGACACATCTCCCTGGGCAGTTTTCCCAGCCGCGCAAAAGCCCACCGCGCTTATCTGGAAGGCAGGCGTATCCTGTCAGACGACCCCGCTACCGGAGATCTGACCATAGACCGGCTGGAAAGCATCGCCTCTTCTTTTGTTCTTTCTTATTCCAAGATCGTAATGCTGCTTAATCTCAGGGATAACGGCCTGTATTTTGCCACTCCCATCTACATTCGCAAGCGGCTGTTTCATTATTATCTCTCTGAAACCGAGCGTCTCACCTTTGACCGTGAAGATCTCTTCTATTATGCAAGACACCGCATTATGCGTCGGGGCGGACACCTCTTTGTGGCGGATTACGGCTCACAGGTCACCATTTTCGGCAGATACGGCATCAGACCCTTTGCCGTCAAAGATCGTGACTACCGTTTTATCAACGGTGATGATACGGATTTTCGTTATTCCAATATCGAGATCATCAATCCCTACCACGGCGTGCTGCGTCAGGGGAATATCGGCAATTACAAATACAAAGCCTTTCTGCACCTTCGCGGAAATCATACCGTGGGCACCTTTGATGATCCCGAAACCGCCGCCATTGCCTACAACAAAGCCGTGGATCTGGCAAAAAAAAACGGCATCACCAAGGATTTCCCTCTCAATTATCTCGACTCCGTAGCTCCGCGAACCTATGCGGAGATCTACGACAGCATCCGGATTTCAGACAGACTGACAACGTATCTTAACTCTGTTCTCACTGCTGCTTATAATCCACAAAACTGATCATCATCCGCGCATCCGCTTTCAAACCGGAAAGCTTGCCGTCCGACTGATACTGCCAGATGGAAAATGTATAAGGATAATCAGGCAGCTTTCCGTCCTGCTCAAGCAATACCTCGGTGTGCAGGTTAAGCTGTGTCAGATCCAGACGTCTGAGCAGCCAGTATTTATCGCCCCAGACAATTCCCTTGTAGCCGGAGCCGGTCACGGTATCCAGGAATGAGTTGGCGATCAGGGAAACCATGGTTTTGGGCAGCGTATCCGTTCTGGCGCTATGATTCTGCGCCTGCCCCATTTTGATTGCGACGGGATAAACGATATCTCTGTTGACCATATTCGGTATCATATCCTGCTGCGCTATGCCATTTGCTTCCGCCGTGCGTGCACTGGCCTGATCGATGGCTTCCTGGATCGCAGCCGGATCAGCGCCGGCATTAAGCTGCGTTGTATCCTCCGTAACATTCACGCCCGGATCTGTCATCTGATCGTTTGCCTCCGCCTTCTGACCCTGCTGTCCGTTTGTCGCATTCTGTGTATTGCCTTGGGCATTCTGCGTGTAGGCTGCGGTATTTTGCTGCGCATTTCCGGCGCCGGCAGGGTTGCTTTTTTCATATTCTATTCTCGCAAGCCTGCCCGTCACAAATTCAGCTTCTTCCACCGCCTCCTCCTGCGTAGTGGCCGCCGACTCAAAATAAACGCCAACCATCATCCCTGCCTTGACAGCCGCACTCAGATTATCCTCAAACATCTTATCCTCTGTGATCTCGCCGCTCTCATAGCCACGATAGCCCATCCTGAGCATCACAAAGGATATACCGTCCTCTTTCAGCAGGGCAAAATCAACAGCCTGATCCTTTTCATCCAGCATCAATCCCTGATAGGATACATTTTTTCCATCGGCAAAATACTTCATATTGGGGTCCGCATAGACAAACCCTTCTTCCTTATAGGAGTTTTTTTCCAGAAAAGCATTGATCATGATCCACTGCTCGGTGCCGTCGGGTCTGATGACCTTGGTTTTGGTACCTCCCTCGGACAGATCCTCCTCTTCGGCTTTTTTCGCTTCTTCCTCCTCCAGCTCTTTAAGCCTCTCCTCGTAGGATTTGTCCGTGATCACGGAGTTGTCGGAAACCTGTTTCTCATCTTCCCGGTACATATTCCAGAAATCCAGATCTTCCGCTGTGATCCCTGTCCCGTCTCCGTCCGAAGCCGCCGCTATCTCTGTTTCTTCGCTCGTCTGCTCTCCCGCCGGCGAACGTCTTCTGCCGCCTGTATCATTGGCCGCCACCACAATGACGATCACCACAATGATGAATGCAACACCGCCAAGCATCATGTATATTACGGGCATTCCCGCTCTTTTATCATCTTCATTATAATCATCCGAAAGACGCATCACTTTTGTCCCCCGTTAAACGGTTTTATATGGTATAGTATATACGATAACCACCCCGCCGACAAGAAATTTCCAATCGTGTGAAAGGAGTCCGTCTCTTGCGAAAAGTAAGCCGCTGCAAACTTTTGAAATATCTTATGCCGGCCTGTCTGTTTGGGGCTTTTTTTCTGTCCGCCTGTGGCAGCAGTGAAAAGATCCCCTACGCAAAGACCGGCTTTTACTTTGATACCGTTGTCACCCTGACGGTTTATGATACCGCCAAAAATGCCGATGCGGCAAACGCCCTGCTGGATGAAGCCATGGAAGAATGCCGGCGCTATGATGAATTGTTTGCCCCCGATCTTGAAAGCAGTGACATCTACCGCATCAATCATGCCGGCGGAGAGAGTGTCCATGTCAGTGATGAAACAGCTACCATGCTTTACTCCGCACTGGCTTATTGCCGCAGCTTTTCGGGGCTGGCGGATATCACCATCAAGCCGGTAAAGGATCTGTGGGACTTTACGCCACAGGGCGGCACCATCCCTTCGGAAAATTCGCTCTCCTCAGCTCTTTCGCATGTCAATTATCAAAACGTGGACCTGACCGGAAATAAGGTTTCCATAGCCGACCCTTATGCTTCAATCGACCCCGGATTTATTGCCAAGGGGTATATCGCCGATCAGCTCAAGGCATTTTTCATCTCCAAAAACTGCCCTGCGGCTATCATTAATCTGGGAGGCAATGTCCAGACCCTTGGCACCAAGCCGGATCAGAGCGACTATTCGGTCGGTATCCGCAAACCCTTCGGCGATGCCGATGAATACCTGACCACAATCAGCCTGTCCGATGCTGATACCACCTATTCATCAGCCGCCACCAGCGGTATCTATGAGCGCTGTTTTACGGTCTCGGACACCTTGTATCATCATATTCTGAACCCTTCCACCGGCATGCCGGCCGAAACAGATCTGTATTCGGCAACGATCCTGACGGATTCTTCCATGGATGCGGATGCTCTCTCCACCATCTGCCTGATGATGGGAAGCGAGGCCGCCGCCGATTATATTCGCTCTGTGGATGGTGTGGATGCCATTCTCATCACGGATAAATATGAGATCATCGATACCCGTTCTTCCAAGTCAAATACCCCGTAGCAGAGCTACGGGGCATGCTCTGATTTGTGTTATAGCAAGTTCGCCCCAGAGGGCGGGGTATTTGACCCTCGCGGCATTCGTCAAATGATTCATGCAGGCATGATCATTTTCCTCATTGCTCGCGGGAATGAATCCCGTCTTTGTCAAAAATTGCTCTTTTAAAAATACACAAAAAAACGTTTTTCCTGCTTGATAATTTTTTATCAAAGTGATATATTGCGGTCATACACAAGAGAAAAGGGTTTAAAAACAAGGAGGAGAAGAAAGATGAAGAAAAAAACTATCGCATTAATGATCGGATTGATGAGTGTTGCAATGCTGGCAGCCTGTGGCAAGACCGAAACGGAAACAACGCCCGCCACCGAAGATGAAGCTCCTGTAGAAGAGACTGCTGACGAGCCGGAAGCTGAGCCGGCTGAAGAAGCTGAAACAGTAGATACAACAGAACAGACTAAAGCGGAAAGTGCTCCCGCACAGGATGAAGTGATAGATGACAAGGCTGAATTTGAAAAGATCAAGGAGTCCTTTGTTTACATGGGTGGTCTGGATGTAAAAGATGATAACCTGCGGTTTGCTCTGTACAGAGACAATGAAGGCGGTAATCTTCTGGTCTATGTAAAGAAAGCTGATTCTCTGGACTATGGTATTCTTGAGACCGAGGATGCCAAACTGGATGACGGCACCGAATATACCAAATTCGAGCTCAGCGGCACAGCCTATGGGTACTCTTTCAATGACGATGCAATTACCGGCATCTTTATCGATGCAGACCAAAAATATGACGGCAGTGAGCTGGCAGAGAATGATGCACTGAAGCTGGTTGAGGAAACCGTACTGGGCTATGTTTCAACGAATGACGCTGCCGAAGATCCCGATGCTGAATTCGAACAGGTCAAAAAGAATCTGGTATACATGGGTGGTCTTTATATCTCCGATCCCAAAAATGATCTGACCTTTGCCCTGTATAAAAATGACGGTCTTCCCATCGCCATCATCACCAAGCTGGGCAAAGTATGGTTTGGTGAATATGAAACAGAAGACGCCAAACTGGATGACGGTACCGAATATACCAAAATTCTCATCAACGATTCGGAATTCGGTTATCACTTCAACGATGACATGACCGGTTTTCTGATTGACGAGGACGGCAAACAATATGATGCCAAAGAACTGGACGAAAGTGTTGCCATGGATATGGCAAGAGAAAATATCACAGGCTGACCGGATCAAAATGATAACCATACAATAAAAAGATAAACAAGACATCGATCGACGACAGGACTTTTATCAATGAAAGAAACTCTGCTTTATTGCATCCTGTACGCTCTGGCAGCGGTAGCTGTGATACCTGCTGTCGGAGCTGCGACAGGCTTTATCGTATCAACAATACTCAGAAAAGTATTGTCGCTCCTAAGCAGAAGCGGCCGCCTTTACCTGTTTGTAGTGAACACCCTGACTTTTCCGGGAGTATACTACCATGAGCTGTCTCATGCCCTGTTCGCTTTTCTCTCAGGTGCCAAGGTCAACAAAATCAAGCTGTATGAGAAAAAAGATGGGCATTTGGGCTATGTCACTTATACCCCCAGAGGCTTCTGGTTCACACGATCCATCCAGCTCTGTCTTGCCTCCTGCGCTCCTGTTATTATGGGGCTGATCGCAGAAGCAATACTGATCCGGATCATTTACAATACTGCTTTGCCCACCTGGGGTATTGTGATCCTGTTCTATCTGGCCTTTTCCATATTGCTGCACATGGATATGTCCAAGCCCGACATCAGATCCTATCTGAAAGGCTGTCCGTTTTTCTTTCTTCTGGCATTTGTCATATCATTTTTGACCCTTGGGGACGGGGTTTGGGAGTCATTTTTTCACTTTTAATGACTTCAGATACTGCTTCTGCGCATCCGTGAGCCTTCTGCTTTCCACACTCTTTTGAATGGCCTTATTATGGGTCCAGTCATCCAGTTTTCTCTTTTCCATGAAAGGTAGCACACTATCATACTGCTTGGCCAGTGCTGTTGCAAAATACCAGGCGATCATCATATTAACATAGTACTCATCGGATCTGAGCCTTGCTACCATCGCCGGATACGCGGGATCATAATCCTCATCCAGAAAGTGCCCCATCAGCATACCCACCCCGAATCTCACCGTGTAGGTCTGATCGGATTTTATCCACTCCTCTATATGCCCAAGCAGCATCTGCTTATGCTTTTTGAAAACCTTCGGGGACATCTGATCGCAGGTCGCCCAGTTATCCACGAAGGGAAGAAATTTTTCCAATTCATCCATACATATATCCGGGTCTTTCAGCTCTGACAGGATAAAAGCATGCAGCTGGTTTTCTTCAAAATATGTATGCGGAAGCTGCTTCAAAAAATCCTGATATGCGCCGGTTTTCAGAAGCTCCTTTGCAAGCACCCTGAGTTCCGGGGTCCGCACACCGATGATCGATTCCGGCGGCACTGTGGGAATGATCTTTTTTTGCATATCACAGTATTTTAGATCCCTAAGATGATTCAATCTCTCATAAAGCTCTGCATTTTTCATATGTCAATTCCTCATGTTTATCGCCTGTTTTTTTACCCTGCCAGAAGCGGTTTTGCGGATGCCCATAGAAAAACATCTGCTCTCTTGATTTTACTGACGGAAAACTCCCCAAAATCAGTATCCGCGAATCCTTATCATAGAAAGGGGGGGTCGGATGCAAAGTGAACCCCGGGGTCATAACGACTTCAAAAAGGCCTGATACCCTCTGAATGTCTCATACAGATCGGCTTTGGAGATAGCCTCCCAGGGTGCATGCATGTTCAGAACCGCAACCCCGCAGTCAATAACGTCCATACCATACAGGGACAGAATGTAGGCGATAGTTCCGCCACCGCCGAGATCCACTTTTCCAAGCTCGGCCGTCTGATAGCAGACCTTGCCCTCGTCCATGA
This sequence comes from uncultured Lachnospiraceae bacterium, assembly GCA_905236705.1. Taxonomy (GTDB): domain Bacteria; phylum Bacillota; class Clostridia; order Lachnospirales; family Lachnospiraceae; genus RGIG7926. Next base: position 17,846 of record CAJOOZ010000037.1, read on the forward strand.
TCCTGCGGATCAGAGCCATGTATTCCGCATTGGCATCATTGGAACCGGATTTTCCTCTGGCGCCCGTGAATTTATTAAACACCATGCCATGCCCCAGAAATGCGGCATTCTTTTTTTCAAAGCTGGACGCATAGGTGGGATCAAATCCCGCACTGACATCCGAAGAAAGCATTCTGGAGGCTGCCAGCGCCCTTCTCATGGGCAGCTCCCGATAACCGCCGCAAAGCTCCATCAGCTCTGCCACACTGTTCTCAAAAAATCTGGATCGCATACCGGTGGCGCCCACCGAACCGATCTCCTCCTTGTCTACCAGAATACAGCAGGTAGTCCGCTTGGGCGATCCAATGGCCAGCATAGCTTCCATGGATGAAAAAGCACAAACCCTGTCGTCATGACCATATCCCAGGATCATGCTCCTGTCAAATCCCGCATCTCTCGATTTTCCCGCAGGAACCACTTCGATCTCGGCAGACAAAAAGTCCTCTTCCTCTATGTCATACTGCTCTTTCAGAATACGAAGTATCTCCCTGGTAAAAGGATCCTTTTTTTCTTCATCAGGATCACTCCCCGCTTTTGCCGCCTCAGCCTTTTTCTGCGCCGCTGTCAGTTTAATGGGTTTATTGCCGATGATGATATCCAGTGCCTCTCCTTCGATCACCTTGGCAGCTTTTTTATCCATCTGTTCTCCCGCCAGATGAATCAGCAGATCGGAAACAAAAAATACGGGATCGTCAGCTTCTTCCCCAATATTGATCAGCACCGTTGTGCCGTCTTTTTTTACCACGACTCCGTGAAGCGCCAGAGGGAGCGTTACCCACTGGTATTTTTTGATGCCGCCGTAATAATGGGTATCCAGATAAACAAAATCACCGCTCTGATAAAGAGGATTCTGCTTCACATCCATTCTGGGCGAATCAATGTGCGCACCCAGGATATTCATCCCCGTTTCCAGATCATCCTTGCCCACACAAAACATGATCACTGATTTGTTCATATTAACGGCATAGACCTTATCACCGGCCTTTAATTTTTTGCCTGCTTTTCTGACTGTGGAGAGTTCCCGGTAGCCCTGCTCTTCGATCCTTTCCACGATCTGATCCACACATTCTCTCTCCGTCTTGCCATTGTCAAGAAAATTCCTGTAGGATGCGGCAAAGCGTTCCATATTCTTAAGCTGCGCCGCTCCATAGGTGTTCCATACATTCTTTGTTTTCATTTTTTTCCTCCTTGATCTTTTATTTATTTAGTCTTGCTATACTCTTTCTCGGACATTTCTGTGCACAGATCCCGCAACCGACACATTTTTCCTGAACTATATGCGCCAGGAAATCCTCCACCGTTACAGCATCCTTTGGGCAGTTTTTCTGGCAAAGCATACATCCGATGCAGCCCACCTGACAGGACTTCATGACTTGCGGACCTTTGTCGCGGGAGGCACACGCAACCGCATATGCGGCAGCATAGGGCACCAGTTCGATCAGATGCTTGGGACATATGTCCACACATTTGCCACAGGCTTTGCATGCCTCTCTGTCCACCACAGCCACACCCCGGTCAACATGGATCGCATCAAAAGGGCAGACATCCACGCAACTGCCATAGCCCATACATCCGGCATTACAGCTCTTAGGACCGCCGCCGGGCGTAAAAACCGCCATCCGGCAATCCTTTGTTCCCACATATTCATAATCCGTTTTCGCATTTTCGCAGTTGCCATGGCATTTGACAAAAGCCACCTGCCTGACGGATGCTCCCGCATCCTGTCCCATGATCTCAGCGATCACGTCAGCAACCTTCTGACCTCCTACGGGGCAGCCGCCAACGGGAGCCTGTCCGCTCACTATGGCAGCAGCCAGTCCGGAGCAGCCCGGATAACCGCAGCCGCCGCAGTTATTCCCCGGCAGGGCTGCAAGCACAGCCTCCTCCCTTTCATCGGTCTCCACCTTGAATTTGATTCCCGCAATACCCAGAAAAATTCCTATCAAAAGGCCTACGGCCGCAACCACTCCGGTCGCGATCAGAATTGATGCAACGTTCATTTTATTTCTCCTTGGTCTCATTCCCTACGCAAAGCCGTTACCGTAGTCTTTTCATTCAGAACAGGCCGGAAAAACCGCAAAACGCGATGGCCATCAGACCTGCAGTGACCATGACGATAGGCATTCCCCTGAAAGGCTTCGGAATATCGTTATATTCCATTTTTTCTCTGAGCCCGGCCAGAATAATGATGGCAATGGCGAATCCCGCCGCAGTTGCAAAACCGTTAACCACACTTTCCAATATCCCGTAGGATTTCTGTACATTGGTCAGCGCCACGCCCAGCACCGCGCAGTTGGTGGTAATCAGCGGCAGGTAAACCCCAAGGGATTCATACAGAGAGACCATATATTTTTTCAGGAACATCTCCACAAACTGTACAAGTGCGGCGATCACCAGAATAAAGATGATGGTTCGCAGATATGTCAGATCCAGCGGCGTTAAAATGTACCTGTAGATGGCTGCAGCCACAAGTGATGCAATGGTGATCACAAAGATGACTGCCATTCCCATTCCGCCGGCGGTTTTTACCTTTTTGGATACTCCCAGAAAAGGACACAGGCCGAGGAACTGACTCAGTACCACATTGTTGACCAGCGCCGAACCGATCGCAATTAAGATCAGATTTGTCATGTTTCCCCGCCTCCTTCCGTTTTTTTCTCCTCCGGTTTATGTTCTTCGGATTTTGCTACCGTATTTTTCGCTTTCCCTTTTCTTTTTTGAGACCTTCGTTTTCCGGCTTTTTCTTTGGCGGGCTTTTTCACTTCACCCTTTGCATTTACCGGCTTTGTTTCCTCCGGTTTTGTTTCCTCCGGTTTTGTTTCCTCCGGTTTTTCTTCTTCTTTTTCTTCTTCGGCTTCTGCTTTGGCAGGCTCTTTCACTTCACCCTTTGAATTTGCCGGCTTTGTTTCCTCCGGTTTTGTTTCCTCCGGTTTTTCTTCTTCTTTTTCTTCTTCGGCTTCTGCTTTGGCAGGTTCGTTCACTTCATCCTTTGAATTTGCCGGCTTTGTTTCCTCCGGTTTTCCTTCTTCGGCTTCTGCTTTGGCAGGCTCTTTCGCTTCACCCTTTGAATTTGCCAGCTTTGTTTCCTCCGGTTTTTCTTCTTCATCCTCTGCTTTGGCAGGCTCTTTCACTTCACCCTTTGGATTTACCGTCTTTGTTTCCTTAGGTTTTGTTTCCGCCGCGGTTCTCTCTTTCTGTTCCTCGCGCCGCTTTGCCGCTTCTTCCACACTGCCGGCAGTATCAGGATCATAGAATCTGCGACTCTCACAGCCTTCGATCCCGCAGCTATCGCATCCCCCCGGACAGCCGGAACCAATCCTGCTCATATCCCTGCCCTTAGCTTCTCCCTTTAGCTTGATCTGATTCTGAACAGCCGTCAGAAGTGCCAGAACAAAGAAAGCTCCCGGCGCCATCACAAAAATGGAAACCGGCGTAAAGCTTTGGAGCATCACTGTCACGCCAAAGAGCTTGCCGCTTCCGAGAAGCTCTCTGACCATGCCGATGCAGGTCAGTGCAAAGGTGAAACCAAGCCCCATGCCGATTCCGTCAAACAACGAAAGGATCACGGGATTTTTGGATGCAAAACTCTCCGCCCGTCCCAGAATGATACAGTTTACAACGATCAGCGGAATATAGATCCCCAGGGCATCATACAGACTGGGAAGATATGCTTCCAACAAAAGCTCCATCACAGTCACAAAAGAAGCGATGATCACAATGAATGCCGGAATCCTCACCTTATCAGGGATCACTTTTCTGAGCAGGGAGATAAAAGCATTGGACAAAGCCAGCACAACCATGGTCGTAAGTCCCATTCCAAGCCCGTTGATCGCTGAGGTGGTAACCGCCAATGTCGGACACATACCCAGTGTCAGAACAAAGGTGGGATTTTCCCTGATCAGTCCGTTATACAGTCTCTCGGAAACAGAGGATGTTTCTTTTTTTGTCTCTTCCACTTATGATTCCCCCTTTCCCTGCAACATCTGCGTAAAAACGATCCTGCCTGCGTTGATGCCGTTCACAAAGGCATTGGTGGTTATGGTGGCGCCGGATATGGCATCCACCTCCGATCCGGATGGGTTTCCGCTTTTGGTATAGCTGATCTGCTGCGACAGATTCTTGCCCGGCATCTGCGGCACCAGCACCTCCTCCGCTCTCATGCCCAGACCGGCCGTCTCGGATATGGAGAGGATGGAAACACCTCCTAAAGTGCCATCCAATCTGACGCCCATGGCAAAGGTGATATCTCCGCCGTAACCCTCATGATCTGTCACGGTGATCACATAACCCAACAGGTTGTCTGCAGAATCATACGCGTTTGCCATCTCCTCCACAGAGGCATCAAATCCGGACTCCGTCACCAATTGCGTGGCCTCCTGCGAGGTCACATCCGATGCTTCGAAACGCTGTGCATCGGAAAAAACATTCCGATAGGCTTCATTTTTCTTCAGCTCTTCCTGCGCCGCAATAGGCTCTTTGGTCAGATTATGGACAAACCCCAGTACAAGACCGCTGATCAAAGTGATCGCAAAGAGAATGGCGGCATCCTTCAGCATGTTTTTCATCCTCTCTCGCCTCCTTTCCCAAAAGGTTTGGGCCAGGTGATCTTTTCGATCAGAGGCACACAGAGATTGCCAAGAATAATGGCATAGGATACGCCCTCGGCACCTGAACCGAAGACTCTGAAGATTCCCGTCAGAACTCCCAGCAGGATTCCGTAAAGATATTGTCCCCACTTGGTTATGGGTCTGGTCACGTAATCGGTCGCCATGAAAAAGGCTCCCAGCATCAGACCTCCTCCGGCCAGATTGCCTGCGATATAATCGAAATCAGCTCCCCTGCCGCCGAACAACAAAAGGAAAATGATAAGGGTCACGATGTAGCTGCCCGGTATCTTCAGATCGATGACTCCCAGCAGGATCAGAAAACAGGCTCCAGCCACCAGCGCGATCATACTGGTCTCACCGATGGTTCCTGATGTTTTTCCGATCACCATATTGTAGATATTGACTTTTTCTCCGGCCTTCACCAGCGCCAGCGGTGTGGCTCCCGTATAAGTATCTGTCTGAAAATCCGTCATGATCCTGGTAAAAGAAAGCATCAAAAAACATCTGCCTCCCAGAGCGGGATTCATGAAGTTCTGTCCCAATCCGCCAAAGAGCATCTTTACCACGATAATGGCAAAGGCGCCGCCCACAACGCCGATCCACCAGGGCGCATTAGGAGGCAGATTAAGGGCCAGCAAAAGACCTGTCAGCATAGCCGAAAAATCGGAAATGGTATTTTTCCTGTGAAGCAGCCTGTTAAAGCACCACTCACCGGCCGTGGTTGTCACCATGGTTACGACGATCAGAAGCAATGCGTGCAAACCGAAATTTATGATGCCGAATACCGTTGCAGGCATCAGCGCAACGATAACAGACAGCATGATCATGCTGGTGGTCACTCTGCTCCTGATATGCGGGTTTGAGGAAACCCTGGCTTTTTCTTCCATGAAAATTTACCTCATCTTAATTTTGTCTGATCTGTTTATTTTTTTCTGGCAGCCAGCGCCATCTTGCGCATGGACTTAATCTCCTGGGTCAGTTGTCTTCTGGCCGGACAGATGTAACTGCAGCATCCGCATTCACAACATTCCAGACCGTCCATCGCAACAAATCTTTCCATATCTCCACGCTCGGCCAGATCCGCCATCCTGGCAGGGATCAAACGTCCGGGACAGATTTCGGCGCAGCGCCCGCATCCGATGCAGGCAGAGGGCTCAAGCTCCGATACCTCATCCCGTGTCAGGCATAAAAGTGCCGAAGCAGTCTTGGTTGTGGGCACATCCGTAGAGAACAGGGCAAATCCCATCATAGGTCCCCCTGAGATGATCTTGGCAGGCTTTGTTTTAAAACCTCCCGCCTCTTCAACCAACTCCTGATAACTGGTGCCGATACGCACCCTGAAATTACGCGGATCCGCAATGGCGTCTCCCGTAACGGTAACGATACGATACATCAACGGCTTATTTTCCATAACCGCGCTGTAGATTGCACAGACCGTATCCACATTGTTGACCACGCATCCCGCATCGGCAGGCAGCATGGAAGAATTAATGGCCCGACCCGTAGAAGCGTAGATAAGCTGTCTTTCGGCACCCTGCGGATATTTTGTCTTCAGTGCCTTGACGGTGATCCGCTCCTCGTCCTTTACCAGCTCCTTTAAAATTCTGATGCAATCCGGCTTGTTGTCCTCAACCGCCAGAATGCCCTCGGCATGATCAAAAAGCTGAAGCGAGCATTTCAAACCATCCACAACCTTTTGCGGCTCCTCTATCATCCGTCTGTAGTCCGATGTCAGATACGGCTCACATTCCGCGCAATTCACGATCACATATTCGATCTTATCCGGATCCTTTGGTGAAAGCTTAACGTGGGTCGGAAAACCTGCTCCACCCATGCCAACCACACCGGCCTTTTGTATTCTGGCTATGATCTCTTCCCTAGGCAGCTTTGCAAGCGGTTTGGATTTATCATACTCCACTTCCTCATACTGCCCGTCATTTTCCACGATCACGGACATCACCATATCTCCGGTGACCACCCGTCTGGGCTCTATTGCCTTGACAGTGCCGGAAACTGTGGAATAAACCGGAGCCGATACAAAACCGCCTGCCTCCGCGATCATCTGCCCCGTCAGCACCTTATCGCCTTTTTTGACGATGGCTTTGGCAGGGGCTCCGATATGCTGGGACAGGGGATATACCAGATCGCCCTTTGGCAGGATGTCCTTGATCGGCTTATCCTTTGACAGATCCTTTCCGTCATACGGATGGATTCCGCCTGTGAAAGTCAGCTTACCTCCCATCTTCAGATCCTTCCTTTTTCCAGTTCTCGTCTTTTCTACCTTCAAGACTCGCTCGCGAGTCTTGGCGCGGGATTTGCGTCAGCTATGCTGACATATTTCATATGCAAATCCGTGCGCATCCTTATAAATTTATTTTTGAAAAGTTCCTGACTGATATCATTTTATCGCAAATAAAGTAAATTGTCTAATGCCGTTGCAAAAAAGATGCCAGCCTTGAAAAAGCGCCGTAAATATGCTAGTATCTAAACGTGTTTTTACTTTTAAACAAAGGAGCAGATCCATTGAAAACAATAACAGAATCCCTGTCAAAAGACAGGATCCGGTATGATCTGTCGCTTCTGGGCAGGCCGGAGGATATCCTGTTTCTGGACATTGAAACCACAGGCTTTGCTGCCCGCTCTTCGCAGCTCTATATGATCGGCTGCGTGGATTTCGATTCCGAAGCTAACCCCAGGATCATTCAGTTTTTTGCCGAAGAAGCGAATGATGAAAAACAGATACTTTCCGCTTTTCTCAATCTTTGCAGCAGCAAAAAAGTTCTCATCCATTACAACGGCAATAATTTTGACATCCCGTATCTGAAGCAAAAATGCTTTTCCTTCGGATTCGATGAGCCCTTTTCAAAGATGGATGGCGTAGATATCTACAAACGCATCATGCCCTACAAACGGATTCTGGGCGTTGAAAATCTCAAGCAGAAAACCATGGAACAATTTCTGTCCATCAGTCGCGAAGATGCCTATAACGGCGGTCAGCTCATCAATGTTTACCGTGATTATGTTGCGCAGAATGCCCTCTGCAAAAAGCTGTCCGGCATCAAAAACACAGACAGCAAAGAGCTTGCGGCTCTGGACGCCAGAATCAAGGACATGGCAGAGCTTTTATTTCTGCACAATGCCGATGATATGCGCGGTATGCTCTCTCTTTTATCCCTGCTCGCCTATGCCGATATTTTCCTTCAGCCCTCCAAGATCACAAAAGTGTCTGCCAGAAAACTGACAGATCCAGACGGCAGCATACACCAGACCCTCGTGATCCGGCTCAGGCTCACCAGTTCGCTTCCCAGGGAGCTTACGATCAACACAGGTAATATCCGCCTTTTGGGCAGTGATAATGAGATCACGCTGGATATTTCCATTTATTCCGGGGAACTGAAATATTTTTACGGCAATTACAAAGACTACTACTATCTGCCGGATGAGGACATGGCGCTGCATAAATCAGTCGCCGCCTACGTCTCGCCGGATCATCGTACACAGGCCACGGCTCATGATTGTTATACCCGAAAAGAGGGTTCTTTCCTCCCACAGTGGGAGCTTCTTTTTGAGCCTGTTTTCAAACACTCCTACGAGGACAGTCTTCTGTATTTTGAACTGACACCGGAATTGAAGAAAAGACCCGACCAGTTCAAAAAATACGCTGACCACGTTCTGGATTATCTGTTTCATAGCCTTTCTGAGTCAAAAAACGCCCCATCGAAGCAAATGCGATGAGGCGTTTTTACTGTCACTCTTTTCCGTAAAAGAAAGAATTTTTTCTGGTATATCCGATTTCCCGATACGTAATGATCTGTTCGGTACTGCCGATGAAAAGGCATCCGCCCTTCACCAAAGAGCCGTAGAACTTTTTAAAGATATCGCCCTTGGCCTCCTCGGTAAAATAGATTAGAACATTTCTGCATACGATCAGATTACAATCCGTTGGATATGGATCTTTTAACAGATTGTGCTGTTTGAACTCGACACACTTTTTGATCTCATCCGATATCTGATATGACGGACCCACCTGCGTAAAATATTTTTTTTTCAGATCTGCAGGAACCCCTGCAACACTCTTGGCATTATAAAGTCCCGTCTTTGCCTTGTCAATGACCTGTTTATCGATATCCGTTGCAAAGATCCTGATATTGGACAGAGGCATATGTCTGGAAAAAGCCATGACCAGGGAATAGGGCTCATCTCCTGTGGAGCAGGCAGCGGACCAGATCTTGAGCCGATTCTTGCCGAATTTGCCGATCAGCTCCGGAATCACTTCTTTATCCATATATTCCCATTGTTCCGGATTGCGATAAAACTCCGAAACATTGATGGTAAGATAATTGACAAATTCATCAAATTTGTCCTTATCCGACTTCAGAAGGCTGACATATTTTTCATATCCCTGAATATTATTCTTGGAAATCAAAGTATCAATCCTGCGCTTCATCTGTCTTTCTTTATATGCGTTCAGATCGATCCTGGTCATATTATAGACGGATTTCTTAAACCATTCATAATCATATGTCATATGCTACCCCGCTTTTAAAAAAAACAGGCGACCCCAAATGAATCAAAACCAAATGAGATCGCCCGTCAATATACTTTCTGATTTATTCCTCAGTTGCTTCGCCTTCCTCAGCCTTTGCATCCTCTGCAGCTATCACTGCTTCGATATCAACTGAAACGACGTCTGCATCCGATTCCTGCTCAACCTCTGCTTTATCCGGCTCCAGCAAAGCTTTCATGCTCAGGCTGATCTTGTGATCCTCGGGATTGAAATCAACCACCTTGGCCTCAACCTCCTGCCCAACCGAAAGAACATCAGCCGGCTTGCCGATCCTGTCTTTAGAGATCTGGGATACATGCAAAAGTGCATCTACGCCGGGCTCCAGCTCGATGAATGCACCGAAATCAGTCATCCTGGCAACCTTACCCGTGACTACATTGCCGATCGCGAACTTGTCCTCAGCATCTTTCCAGGGATTGGTATCCGCAAACTTCAGGCTCAGCGCGATCTTGTTGTCGCCGATATCCTTGATCAGTGCGCGGACTTTCTCTCCTACCTTGAATACTTTCTTGGGATTCTCAACATGACCCCAGCTCATCTCGCTGATATGCAAAAGACCGTCTGCGCCGCCCAGATCGATGAATGCTCCAAAGTCCGTAATATTTTTTACGGTACCTTCCACTACATCGCCCACATGAATCCGCTCGAACAGCTCCTTCATGGCCTGCGCCTTGCGTTCAACCAGAATCTGCTTGCGATCACCGATGCAACGACGTTTTCTGGGGTTGTACTCCGTGATCCTGAATTCTATCTCCTGATCTGCATACTTGGTCAGATCTTTTTCATATACATTGGAAACCAGACTGGCGGGAATGAATACCCTGACCTCATCCACAACGGCGGAAAGCCCTCCGTTCAAGACCTGTGTAACTTTTGCCTTGATGATCTCGCCGCTCTCCAGCGCCTCCTCCAGTCTCTTGCTGCCTTTCTCGGCTGCCAGTCGCTTGTAGGATACAATTACCTGTCCCTCGGTATCCATTACGCGGACTACTTTCACTTCCAGCTTGTCGCCTTCATGCAGGACTTGGGTCAGGTCTACACTGTTATCGTTGGTATACTCATTGCGGCTCAGGATGCCGTCGGATTTGTATCCGATGTTCAGTACGGCTTCTTCGGGTTTCACATCGATGACTGTACCTTCGACCACGTCTCCATTATGAATTGTCTTGAAAGATTCGTCCAATAATTGTTCAAAAGATTGTTCTGACATAGCTTTGAACCTCCTCAATAATATTGTTTGGGGTGGACGCCCCGGCGGTAATACCCACCGATTTCACTGATTTAGGTAAGTCTAAATGCAAATCATCGAGTGTCTGTATAAAATAAGTGTTCTCACATTCCTCCTCGCAGATTTCGAACAATTTGCGGGAATTGGAAGAGCGAGTACCGCCTATCACTATCATGAGCTCAACCTGTGATGCGATGCTGCGCGCCTCCTGCTGACGCTCTGCGGTTGCATTGCAGATTGTGTTCACACTATTCATACTATACGCTTTTTCCGATAAAATTTCAACTAATTTGTCAAATTTATTATAATTCGCTGTCGTCTGGGATACAACGCACAGCTTTTCTTCCGGCTGAAATGTCATATTCCTTGCCTGTTCTTCCTCCTGTAGCACTACCGGTTCACTTTGGCAATAGCTGCAGATCCCCCGTATTTCGGGATGTTCCGCATCCCCGATGATGACGATCTTTTTCCCCTCGCTGCTCTCCTGATCCACTATATTATGGATCTTTTTGACAAAAGGGCAGGTGGCATCGGCGATCGCAGCTCCGGTATTTTCCAAAGCCTTCACCACCTGTTTTTCAGCACCATGGGAACGGATGATCACCACCGACTCCCGCAGCTTTTCATCCGGCACGACTTCAAGGCTCTCATCCTTCTGCCTGATATAAAACTTTCCCTCCCGATACACCAGGATCTGCACACCTTTTTTTCTCAGATCCTCTACCACGGTCTCGTTATGGATAATCTCCCCGAGGGTAAAAATATACTTTTTTTCCGAAACGTTACGGTTTTCTTCTATTTTTTCACAGACCAGATCCACCGCACGTCTGACGCCAAAACAGAATCCTGCGGTTTCGGCTACGATCACTTCCGCCAAATCAATACTCCTTTTTTACCTGCTCATTTCCTCAGTCAGTTTCAGGATGGCTTCTGCCACCTGTTCGATGGTCATATCGGATGAGTCGATCATGACTGCATCCTCAGCCTGCTTTAACGGGGATGTTTCTCTGGTCATATCTCTGTGATCCCGCTCGGCAATGTCCGCCTTAATCTCCTCCAGATTGCACGCAAGACCTTTGTCGAGGTTTTCCTGATAACGCCTTCTGGCCCGTTCCTCCACGGATGCCGTAAGATACACTTTGACATCGGCTCCCGGCAGTACAACGGTACCGATATCCCTGCCGTCCATGACCACATCGGTTTCGGCTGCAAGCTGCTGCTGAAGCTGCACCAGTCTGGCTCTGACTAAAGGCACGGCAGAACTGATGGAAGCCATCCTGCTGACCTCCTCCGTCCGGATCAGGCCGTTGACATTTTCTCCGTCCAGAAGCACGATCTGCTCACCGTTTTCGTAACGGATGGATATCTGCGGCCGGTTGCAGATACGTGCGATCTGTTCTGCCGCATCCTCTGCCTGCACATCAATCCCCTGTCTGTACAGATACAAAGCCATGGCTCTGTACATGGCGCCGGTATCTACATAAATATAACCCTTCTTCTTTGCAACCAGTTTTGCAATAGTGCTTTTTCCGGCTCCCGCCGGTCCGTCGATCGCAATGTTAATGCTCATGCCGTGTTACCTCCATTAACTTTCTATCTTAACTCCTGTTTATAATGTCGTGGGAACCGTTTAGCCGGCGGACAGCCCCGCCTTGTATCCCGTAGCCCAGGCGATCTGCAGATTAAAGCCTCCCGTGAGTGCGTCCACATCAATGCATTCTCCGGCAAAATACAGCCCCCTGATACGCCGCGACTCCATTGTGCCCGGATGGATCTCTCTGGTATCGATCCCGCCCCGGGTAATGATAGCAGCATCAAACCCTTCGGTACCCGTGATCGTCATGGTCAATGACTTTAAGGTATGCAAAAGTGCCATCCTCTCCTTTTTGCCGATATCGCAGGAGCGCCTGTCCTTTGGTATACCGGCCTGATCGAGAACAACCGGTATCAGACTGTGCGGCAGCAGCGTAGCGCATACATTTCTGATATGTTTTATCCCTGCCTGTTCCAGTTCGCGGATCAGGCGCTGATCCAGCTTTTGTTCATCAAGCGCGGGCTTCAGATCGATCTCAAGCCTAAGGGACGCAGCTTCTGTCAGATAATGGCTGATATAACTGCTGGCGCTCAGAATGACCGGACCGCTGACGCCTCTGTGGGTAAAAAGCATCTCTCCAAATTCTTCATACAGCTTTTTATTACCGTTTTTGATCGAAATACTGATATTTCGAAGGGACAGACCGGCCAGTTGTGCGGTCCATTTTTCCTTTGTACAAAGGGGCACCAGTGCCGGATACAGATCCGTAACATGATGACCGGCCCTGCGAGCCATAGACAGACCGCTTCCGTCGGCGCCCGTGGACGGATAGGAAACACCTCCTGTCGCCATGATCACAGCCTGTCCCATTTCTTTTTTTCCGTCTGCCAGCAACACGCCGGCAACCGCGTTTACGGCTTTATCTTTCTGCTCCTCTGAATCTTGCTGCGTATCCTCCGTTTTCAGGAGCAGTTCTTTCACTTTTGTATTCAGCCGTATCTCCACTCCGAGCCTTTTGCACTCATATTCCAGCGCCTTGATCACGTCGGAGGAATGGTCGGAAACGGGGAATACCCTGTTGCCTCTCTCTGTCTTCAACGGCAGTCCCAACTGCTGAAAAAAATCTTTCGTGGCCTGCGCATCAAACTGCGTCTGGGCGCTGTATAAAAACCTGGGGTTGGATACCACCGCTGATAAATGCTGCGAAACATCGGAGTCATTGGTCAGATTGCAACGTCCTTTTCCGGTGATATACAGCTTTTTCCCCAGTTTTTCATTTTGTTCAAAAAGTAAAACGCGACGACCTTTGCCGGCGGCTGCGATGGCAGCCATCATGCCGGCAGCGCCGCCGCCGATGATAATGATCTGCTCTGCTTTTTCATCTTTGCTCATCATTATCTCTGTTCCTTTACAAGAGGAGAATCCAGAATCGGTTCATCATCGATGAAATTGATCTCATCATTGAGATATACCTGATAGTTAGCCCATGCATACTCAAGCTCCTCCAGACTTTTCCTGGCCTGCTCCGGCGCCTTTACACACAGCGCCACTACCAGCGCATTGATCACGGACAGAGGCGCCACCAGGGAATCTACAATGGAAACCATATCCGATCTGGCCAGCAGATTGCAGGAAGAATACAGGTTCATGGGGGAATGTACGGTATCGGTCAGCGTAATAACCTTGGCGTTTCTGTCATTGGCAAATTCCAGCGCCTTCAGTGTACGCATGGAATATCTGGGAAAGCTGATCCCGATGATCACATCTTCGGGTCCGATTCTTATCATCTGCTCAAAGAGTTCACTCATGGAAGTCGTCTGCAGACGGATCACATCCCCGCGGATCATGGAAAGATAAAAGCTCAGAAAATTGGCCAAAGGTTCACAGCTTCGAAGGCCGATGACATAGACATGCTGTGCGGACAATATGGCATCCACCGCCGTCTCAAAGGCTTTCTCATCCAGGTTCCGGATAGTGTCCGCAATCTTGTCCATATCGGACCTGAGAACGGAATCGAGAATCTCGGACTGGGAAGACCCTCTGTACTGGACACCGATGCGATGCACGCTGTTCCACTGACCCTGCACCCAGCTTTCCAGTTCCTTCTGGAACTCCGGATAACCGTCAAAACCAAGTCCCGAGGCAAATCTTACCACTGTAGATTCACTGATCCCGAGCTGATCGCCCAGCTTGGACGCTGTCATAAAAACGGCAGTCTCATAATGATCCACGATATAAGACGCGATCTTTTTATGATTTTTGCTCATTTTCGGATATTTTTCATTCATGATACTGATCAGATCGCGCTTTTCAGTTTGATCAGTACTGTTCCCGAGCCCTTCGGCATCCTGTATCCGCTCTGTATCAGCCATCAGCCAATCCCCCCGCTTCATCATCCCGTTTCCAGGGAATACCAGTCCCTCTCGCCATCATTACGATGCACACTTTTCATAAGATTCTTCCAAAAGCCGTATGGTTTCCTCCTTCGGCAGATCGTAATCTCCCGTTATGGTCATACATGCTGCGCCATGAATAAAGATCCACATCTTCATAAATAAATCTCCGGGATCCTTGGCGCCCTCTGCCCTGGCACGGTTCATTTCCCTGACAAAAGCTCCCGTCGAACCGTTCAAAAGCTCATACAAAGTCCTTCCGTAACGGTTCGTGGATAAAAAGAGCATTGTAAAAAGTCTGGGCTCTTTCAGCGCAAATTCTATATACAGCACACCAAATTGTACAAATGGTTTATCGGAAACCTTTTCTTTTTGTTTTCCCGTTTCATAGAATTCCGAAAAATAATCAACTGCCATCTGAAACACTTCTTCATGAAGCTGCTCCATCTTTTCATAGACACGGAAAATGGGCTGGGTGGAACAACCGGCCTTATCCGCCAGCCGTCTGGCTGTCACCGATTCGATTCCTTCCGATCTTGTCAGCTCAAATGCCGCTTCTTTGATCATATCCTGCGTGATACTGATTTTTCTAGCCATTTACTTCTCCCCACTGCCTGCTTAAGTCATAACAATTGTTATGTTAAACCAAATCAAAGCACAAGTCAAGAGCACCTCGCCATTTTTTGAGAAAAAAGAGGCTGCCGCATTATTAGATGCGACAGCCCCCATGAACCGGATTTTAAATCCGTTTTATTTTTCGATTCCTTTTCTCCAGGTCGCCGGCTTGAACTCACCTACCAGAGGCAGAAGTCTCTGATCCACATCAATCTTGAATACGGAGTTAAAGTTGTTGGTTGCGATCATCTGTCCTGCAAAACCAACGATTACTACCAGCTCTGCATCGGTATAAATGGCCTTGAGTTTGTCAAAAAGCTCATCACTGACATCTGTGGGATCTTTGACGATGGCACGTCCCAGATCTGTCAGCAGTTGTTCCTTTTCGTCATATACAAGATTGGCCGGATCAAGTCCCAGCCCCTTGACATCACTGATAAAGAACAAAGAGCACAACTGGCAGGAATTGGTGGTGGAAATAGCATGTGCGTAAAGAATCGCATCCTTTTCACCGATCACCTCTACCAGTCTGTTCCATGAGGTATACCATGCCATATAAGCATCATAAGTGGCCGCATCGTTCAAAAGGCCTCTTTTCATGTTGGTTACGGCATTTCTGCCCGCCAGCTCATCGTAGCGCTCTCTTTCAGCGCCGCTTGTTTCATTTTGCTCCAGAAGTTTAATCCTTGCCATTTTCTCTCTCCTTTGTTTTATGATGTTTTATAACTTTCCATCGGGATTACCGTCTCATCAAACGGCAGACCCGAAAAGCTACCATAGTAGGTCAGTCCGGCTCCTACAGTGCGAGTCTGAGCACCTTTATAAAGGCCTCCTCATCCAGTTTTTCATAATGACCCACCGGACCGTTTCTCGTAGCCCTTTGTGCCATTCTCTCAAAATTCTCATCTCCGATACCAAGCTCGGAAAGCCGCGTCCTGACACCTATTTTTTTGAAAAAGCTCTCCAGCTCGTCCGCCAGTGCCAGCGCTCTCTCTTTTTCGGTATAGTCGTAAGCATCTTTATAAAAAACCCGTGTTGCCAGAAGCGCCGGACGCCATGGCTTTATTTCTGCCACATATCTGATCCATGCCGGCATGACCACGGCCATGCCCTCTCCGTGGACGATATTATACTGGGCCGAGAGCTCATGCTCTATTCTGTGAGAGCCCCAATCAGCACTCCTGCCCGCATCCAGAAAGTTGTTGTGTGCCACGCTTGCCAGCCATTGAATCTCGGCTCTGGCATTGATATCATGCTCGTCCTTAAGCAATCTTCCGGCATTGAGCAGCAGAGCGCGAAGAGCTCCTTCAATGAGATAATCCGTTACATCCGAATGTTTTTCATCCGAAAAATAGCGCTCCAGAAGATGGGAGGCTACATCCGCGATTCCCACAAAGGTCTGGTATCTCGGAAGTCCGGCCGCATAAACGGGGTTCATGATCGCAAAACGGGGGATGATCCTGTCATCCTCATAGCCCAGCTTCCATTCGCCATTGGAAATAATGGCGGCGTTAGAGGTTTCGGAACCGCTGGAGGCCGTGGTAGCGATCACGCCAACCGGAAGAACGCTTTCGGCACTGACTCCTTTTTCAAAGAAATCCCACACATCTCCCTCATAGGGAATGCCGAGGGCAATTGCCTTGGCGGTGTCAATGGAGCTTCCGCCGCCTACTGCAAGCACAAAGTCCACATTTTTTTCCTTTCCTTCCGCCACAAGCTTCCGTACCAATGCAACATCAGGGTTGGGTACCACCTCTGCGCTCTCGCAAAAATCAATACCCAGCTTTTTTACCGCATCCAGTACCACATCATAAATTCCCAAAGTCTTGATGAAATCACCGCTGTAAACCAGCATCAGACTGCTTACCCCATTGTCCTTCAGAAGGTCCGCAAGTTTTTTCTCACTGCCTTCCCCAAAGACGATCTTGGCGGGATTATAGTATTCAAATCCTATCATGTCGCTCCTTCCTTCTCTCTCTTCTCTCTCGTTTTATGATCCTTTTTTCTCTCTGTCAAGACCCGCTTGCAAGTCTTGCGGGCCGGATTCGGTTCGACATCAGCTGTCAAATTCCCATCCGGATCCCTGCGCCTTAGCGCTGTCGCTGTCAGGACCCCCTCAGCTCCCGCCAGGACTGTTTAAACTCCTCATATTCCCTTGCAAAATCCCTGCATATCCTCATGAATCGAATATCTCAGGCGGGGCCTATACCCCGCCTGAAACTTGATTTTTTAGTTGAGCGGTACAACCGCGCCGTCATATTTTCCTTCGATAAAGCTCTTGATCTCAGGTCCCTGCAGTACTTCAACCAAAGCCTTCAGTGCAGGATCATCCTTTTTGTCAGGGCTTGTTGCAATGATATTGCCATAGGTGGATGCTGCAAGACCGTCATTTGCTTCTACAGCGAGTGCACCGCTGACATGCAGACCACCCTCGATGGCATAGTTGCCGTTGATGACTGCCACATCCACATCAGGAAGAGCTGCTACAAGCTGCTCGGGAGCCAGCTCTTTAAACTGGATGTTCTTCGGATTTTCGGTTATATCCTCTATGGTTGCATTGATGCCTGCATCATCCTTCAGGGTCAGCAGACCTTCCTGTGCCAGGAGAAGCAATGCTCTTGCTTCATTGGTTACATTATTGGGAACCGCTACGAGCGCGCCGTCAGGCAGCTTGCTGAGATCATCTGTTTTGCCTGCATAGATTCCGAAGGGCTCATAGTGAATGGCACCGATGGAAACAAGATCAGATCCGTTTTCCTCATTAAACTGCTCCAGATAGGGCAGATGCTGGAAATAATTGGCATCCAGGCTACCCTCGATCACACCGGTATTCGGTGTAATGGAATCCTCAAGCTGTACGATCTCAAGTGTAATACCTTTCTCTTCCAGAAGGGGCTTTGCCTCCTCCAGTATTTCCGCATGAGGTGTGATATTGGCGCCAACCTTGATCACAGCGCCCTCCACGCTTTCATCCTCTGCCTGCTGCTCAGTCTCTTCGCTCTCAGCCTCAGCGCTGTCAGCCTCTTCGCTCTCTGCTTCAGCTTCTTCACTCTCTGCTGCCGTCTCCTGCGCAGCAGTCTCATCTGCCTCCTGTGCATTGCTGCCGCCTGCAGCGCCGCCGCATGCTGTCAGAGATGCCAGTAAAGCTGTCGAAAGTAACGTTGCCAAAATTTTCTTTTTCATAATATTCTCCTCCTTTGTTTGGCAAATTGTTAGCAGTTGCTAACTTTATCTTCAAAGCCGTATCGTTTTTTGATACAGCATTTCAGATCATTTTCTTACTTTTTTTGCGATCAGTCCGCCAATTTCCTGAATCAGCATGACCATGATGACCAGAATTGCTACCGTGGTCCAGAGCACATCCTTCTGATATCTGTAGTAGCCGTACTGCAGGGCGATGGCACCCAGACCGCCGCCGCCGATGACACCCGCCATGGCCGAATAGCCAAGCACAGTCGCAATATTGATGGCAGCTCCCAAAAGTAATGACGGAGTTGCTTCCGGCAGGATAAAATGAAGGATGATATAGATTGGCGAAGCTCCCATTGCACTTGCCGCTTCGATGATCCCCGGCTGCACCTCGCAAAGAGAGGATTCAACCATTCTTGCAACAATGGGAATCGCTCCTACTGTCAAAGGTACGATGGATGCCACCGTTCCGATGGAAGATCCTGTCACCAGTCTGGTAAACGGGATCAGCAGTACCAGCAGGATCAGGAAGGGAAGCGATCTGCAGATATTGACCAGGGTTCCCAGCACCAGCTGCACCAGTCTGTTCTCCAGCAGCCTTCCTTTAGCTGTGGCATACAGAGCAACTCCTATGGGCAGCCCGAAAATGTATGCCAGAAGAGATGCACAAAAGGTCATCTCCAATGTCTCCAATATACCTCTCTGAATCGTCTCTATGATATATGCGCTCATGGTGTCACCTCCGAAATGACAAGACCCCGTGATCTGAAGAACTCTGTAACCACCTGTCTGTCGTGCTCATCTTTCGGCAGCTCCAACACAATCTGTCCGTATCCTATACCGCCCACGCTTCTGGTGTTGGCGCTCAGGATCGTTACGGCTATGCCGGTCTCTTTTACCATATTGGCGATAAAGGGTTCTCCTGCCGACTGTCCGTCAAATACCAGGCGTATGAGTTTTGCGTCCGGCTCTGTCGGATCAAAGGGATTGCTGGGAAATACCAGCTTTTTGGCTGCTTCGGAGCCGGGATTGCTAAAGACCTCTTTCACCTCTCCCACCTCAGCCAGTACACCCTGGTCGATAATGGCCACCCTGTCGCAGATTTTTTCCACCACACTCATCTCATGTGTGATGATGACAATGGTCAGTTTTCTCTCGCGGTTGATCTTTTGCAAAAGCTCTAAAATCTCGCCCGTGATCTTGGGGTCCAGTGCGCTGGTGGCCTCATCACAGAGCAGTACCTTCGGATCGGAAGCAAGCGCCCTTGCGATAGCAACTCTCTGTCTCTGTCCGCCCGAAAGTCTGGAAGGATAGGCGTCTTTTTTATCCTCCAGCCCCACGATCCTGAGCATCTCCATCGCCTTTTCCCTGCGCTCTGCGGCGGGCAGCTTGGCGATCCTGAGCGGCTGCATCACATTTTCGATGACGCTTCTCTGCTGCAAAAGATTAAAGCTCTGGAAGATCATGGAGATGGAACGTCTCACCTTTCTGAGTTCTTTCGGTTTGAGCCCTGCAAGATCCTGTCCGTAAAAAGAAACCGTCCCGCTTGTAACTTCCTCCAGCCTGTTCAGTGTTCTGACCAGTGTGGATTTGCCCGCACCGCTCATGCCGATAATGCCGAAGATCTCTCCTTCTTCCACGCTGAGGGTTACATCCTTTAATGCCTCAAATTCACCACTGTCATTTTTGTAGGTTTTGGAAACCTTATCCAGTTGAAATACATGCTGCATTTCCTATGTCCTCTCATCTCTCGCAAAGATTATAACTCATCCGGCAGGTATTGTAACTTACTTTAAATCTATAGTTTGTAATAAAATTTATCTATATCAAAGCCCATACAATCCCTTACTCAGATATCGATCGCCTCTGTCGGGGAAAACCACCACGATATTGCCTCCATCGATCCTCTCAGACAGCTTCAGCGCCGCAGCCAGTGCAGCACCGGAGGACGATCCTGCCAGAATACCCTCTGCCGCCGCCAGTTGCCTCGAGGCTTCAAATGCCTCCTCATCTCTGATCTTGATCACCTGATCCACAAGGCTGACATCCATTGTATCCGCAATAAAATCGTTACCGATCCCCTCGATATCATAGTCCGCATGCTCGCCGCCGCCAATGATGGAACCGTATGGATCCGCCAGAACGCCCTGTACGGAAGGATTCTGCTCCTTTAAATATTTCATGATACCGGAAAAAGTTCCGCCACTGCCTGCACCGGCCACCAGATAATCAACTTTACCGTCCATCTGCTGCCAGATCTCGGGCCCCGTTGTTTCATAGTGCGCCCTGGGATTTGCCGGATTTTTGAACTGCGACAGAGAAATGGCTCCGGGAATCTGTGCCTTCAACTCCTCAGCCTTTCGATCCGCTCCCAGCATCCCTTCTTCACGGGATGTATTTACGATCTCTGCGCCCAAAGCCCGCATGATCATTTGTTTTTCGGCAGAAAACTTGTCGGGTACCACAAAAATGACCCTGAATCCCTGATTGAGTGCTGCCACCATGATACCGATACCGGTATTGCCTGCCGTCGCATCAATGATCGCACCGCCTTTTTTAAGACGCCCGGACCTGATGGCATCCTCTACCATATAAGCCCCAACTCTGTCCTTGACGCTTCCTGCCGGATTCATCAGCTCAAGCTTGGCATAAATGCCTACTTCTTTTTTGTTTTCCATATGGTTCAGCTTCAGTATCGGGGTATGACCGATCATATCTCTGACACTCATATATACGTCCATAATGTGCTCCTTCCATTTTTCCTCTTCGCAATTTACGTATGCATTATTTTTTTGACGCTTCAATCGCCTGCTTCAGATCTTCAATAAGATCATCAGCATCCTCAATACCAACGGAAAGACGGATCAGTTCATCCGCGATCCCCACCTTATGTCTGATCTCCGCCGGAATGGCAGCATGTGTCATGGTAGCCGGATGGCAAACCAGTGATTCCACACCACCCAGGCTTTCCGCCAGCGTAATGATCTTTAGTTTCTTAAAGAAGGTCCGATAATCATACTTCTGATCCAGTACAAACGAGATCATGGCTCCCGGACCATCCGCCTGCTTTTTCTGCACTTCATAACCGGCATCGCTTTCAAGACCGGGATAATAAACTTTGCTGACAAAGCCGCTCTGTGTCAGCCACCCGGCTATCTTCTGCGCATTTGCCACATGTCTGTCCATTCTAACGCCCAGAGTTTTGATACCGCGGATCATCAAAAAGCTGTCCCATGGAGCCAGTACACCGCCGATGGAATTCTGCAAAAAATAAAGACGCTGTGCCAGTTCTTCATCCTTGACCACTACAAATCCGGAAACAGTATCGGAATGACCTCCCAGATATTTTGTACCGCTGTGGATCACGATATCCGCTCCCAGTGTCAGTGGCCGCTGCAGATAGGGCGTCAGAAACGTATTATCCACGATCAGAAGCTTATTCTCCCTCTTTGCGATCTCGGCCACCGCTTCGATATCCGTAACGGTCAAAAGGGGATTGGCCGGCGTCTCGATATAAATAGCCTTTACGGTATCATCCAAAGCATCCACAATCTGTGATGTATCAGAACTGTCAACGATCACATATTCAATGCCGAAACGGGTGAAGACCTGTTCCAGTATCCTGAAGGTTCCGCCGTAGATATTGTCACTGATGATCAGCTTATCTCCTCTGCCAAAAAGAGAAAGTACCGTATCTATGGCAGCCAGACCGGAAGCAAAAGCAAGTCCGTACTTTCCCTGTTCAAGCTCCGCCACCAGTTTTTCAAGCGCAGCCCTGGTCGGATTGCCTGTACGGGAATACTCCCAGCCCCTGTCCTTTCCCAGACCATCCTGCTTAAAGGTGGACGTCTGATAAACCGGCACATTGACCGCGCCTGTCTTCTCATCTCCGTCAATACCACCGTGGATCAGCAATGAATTTTTGTGTAAGCTCATAATGTTCCTCCTTTTTTTGCTCATAGTTAAAGCCCGAACATCCTGAGACATTCGGGCTTACTGTTTCCCATACCTTGCTTTTCGGATCGTGTCATACTAAACCGTTTTGTCTGCTGCACCGGCACCAAAAAGCATCGACCATGGAACATGCCCGAAAATTGCAACAGCAACAAAAACGTGTATCATCTGTCTGATTCAGTTGAAAAGCAGATAAACGTATCATCATTGTACTTCCTTTCGCTCTCTGAAACACACTATATACCTATTTACCAAGTGTGTCAATATGTTTTTGTATTTTTTTAATGACTCCATCTGTTTCTGACCATATTCTGCAGTCTGTAAAGCGTATTCATGGCGTCCAGCGGTGTCATGGTGGAAATCTCCACTTCCGACAGTTCCCTGATCACGTCTTCATCTGTTGTCGTATCAAACAAAGACAACTGACCCAGATCCACTTCATCATACTTCTGATAACGTCGGGATTTTTTCGTCGCCCGTTCCGAAGGAGCGGAAGCCGCAGCAATGTTCTGAATGTTCTGCGTGATATCCGATCCGATCAACTGGCTGACCAGCTCTTTTGCCCTGTCGATGACCATATCCGGCACACCGGCCAGCTTGGCCACCTGAATTCCATAGCTCTTATCTGCGCCTCCCCTGACGATCTTGCGCAGAAAAACGATATCATCACCTTTTTCTTTAACTGCAATGCAGTAATTATTGACATTATCGATCTTACCTTCCAGTTCCGTCAGTTCATGATAGTGGGTTGCAAACAGCGTCCTGGCTCCCAGAAGTCTTTTGTTGGAGATGTGCTCCACTACCGCCCACGCTATGGAAAGTCCGTCATAGGTGGAGGTTCCCCGTCCGATCTCATCCAGGATCAAAAGGCTTTTGGAGGTGGCATTTCTGAGAATATTAGCCACTTCATTCATCTCCACCATAAAAGTGGACTGTCCACTGGCAAGATCATCCGAGGCACCCACTCTGGTAAAAATACGATCCACGATACCGATATGGGCGCTTTTCGCCGGAACAAAGCTGCCGATCTGAGCCATCAGCACGATCAGGGCTGTCTGCCTCATATAGGTGGATTTTCCCGCCATATTGGGACCGGTTATA
This sequence comes from uncultured Lachnospiraceae bacterium, assembly GCA_905236705.1. Lineage (GTDB taxonomy): Bacteria > Bacillota > Clostridia > Lachnospirales > Lachnospiraceae > RGIG7926. The sequence goes on from CAJOOZ010000037.1 coordinate 41,073, forward strand.
ATGGAGATCAGATTCCTGCCGCTGTCCAGATAGGTGTCATTGGAGATGAACAATTCTCCATCCATCATATTTTCCACCACAGGATGTCTGCCCTCTTTGATATCAATCACACCCTTCTGATCGATCACGGGTCTTACATAATGCTTCGTTTCCGCCACATAAGCCAGGGAGGTGAAAACATCCAGCGCAGCCACTGCCTTGGCTGTTTTCTGTATCCGCTCCACGCTTTTTGCAATGGTCTCCCTGACGGAAACAAAAAGCTCATATTCCAGATTGTAGAGCTTGTCCTCCGCGTTCAGAATGGTATTCTCCATCTCCTTGAGCCTGTCTGTGGTAAACCGTTCCGCATTGGTCAGCGTCTGCTTACGGATGTAATCATCCGGAACCTGTCCCAGATTGGAATTGGTCACCTCGATATAATAACCGAATACTTTGTTATATTTGATCCTGAGATTCTTGATCCCGGTCCGTTCCTTCTCCTCCGTCTCAAGCTCCGCCAGCCATTGTCTGCCTTCGCTTTTGGCGCGGCGCAGCCTGTCCGCTTCCTCCGAAAATCCCTCTTTGATGATACCGCCCTCCTTGACTGCCAGCGGCGGTTCATCCACAATGGCCTCTTCGATCAATTCTTTGATGTCATTGAGGGTATCCATATCCTCCAGGATATTTTTCAGCAGTCTGCAGCCAAATCCCGACAACACCATATGGAGCGGCTCCAGCATGGCCAGCGAGGTCTTGAAGGCGATCATATCCCTGGGATTGACGGTTCCATAGCTGATCTTGCCCAGCAGTCTTTCCAGATCATAGATGGGCGCCAGATATTCCCGCATCTCATCCCTGTCAACCATATGGTTGTTCAATTCCTCTACCGCATCCAGCCTGTCTGTGATCTCATCTTCATCGATCAGCGGCTGCTCCAAAAAGGAACGCAGCAGTCTGGAACCCATGGCCGTCCCCGTTTTGTCCAGGACCCACAAAAGTGATCCCCTCTTTTGCTTTTCCCGCATGGTCTCGGTGATTTCCAGATTTCTGCGGGTAAAGCTGTCCAGCAGCATGTATTTACTGGCAAGATACGGCACAAGACCGGTGATATGGGAAAGATCGCTTTTCTGCGTTTCCGTCAGATACGTCAGGATCGCCCCGCTTGAAATGATTCCGGCGGGAAAATCACCGATTCCGAGAGCTGTCATGGAACTGACCGAAAAATGTTTTTTCAGAATATCCTCGGCACCATGCTCATCAAAATAGCGGTTTTCCAGACTGCCCACCTGAATATGGTGCCTGTTTCTGAGCTCATCCACCGGAAAAGCGGACATCAGAAAGCTCTCATTGCAAATGATCTCCGATGGAGAGTATTTCATGATCTCATCCATCAGATTTTTCATCCCCGACAATTCCGTAATATAAAAGTCTCCTGTCAGGGCATCGCAGGCCGACAGCCCCACGGTATCGTCCATATAGGTGATACACATCAGATAGTTGTTGCGACCTTCCTCAAGTGAAAGGATATTAAGATTTGTCCCCGGCGTCACGATCCTGGTAACTTCTCTTTTGACCAGACCCTTTGCCAGTTTGGGATCCTCCACCTGTTCGCAGATCGCCACCTTGTAGCCTCTTTCCACCAGCCTTGGCAGATAGGAATCCACGGCATGGTACGGAACGCCGCACATCGGAGCCCTTTCTTCCATGCCGCAGCTTTTTCCCGTCAGAGTCAGTTCCAGTTCCCTTGAAACGGTCTTGGCATCTTCAAAGAACATTTCATAGAAATCTCCCAGTCTGTAAAACAGGATACAATCCGGGTATTCCGCCTTGGTCTCCAGATATTTCTGCATCATCGGCGACAGTTTTTCTTCCGCCATCTAACCTTCCTCGCTTCTGTATTATTTTCGCTTCCCGTTTTATACCATACTTCCAAGGTAATAGAACCCTTTGCATTCGTTCAGGCGCACATCCACGATCTGCCCGATCAGCGACGGATCTCCGGGAAAATGTACAATGACATTGTTGGAAAGCCGCCCCGTCAGCAAAGACGGATCATGATCATTTACTTCCTCAACCAGCACATCACAAACCCTTCCGGTCAGGCGTCCCGCTCTCTTTCTGGCAGTTTCCTGTACCGCCTTCAGCACGATATCAAAATGCTCCCCTGCCGTCTGCCTGTCCACCTGTTCCATTTTGGCCGCCGGAGTCCCTGTGCGGATAGAATAGATAAAGGTAAAGGCATTGTCAAATTCCGCCCGCCTGATCACATCGACGGTTTCCTCCACGTCACTTCTTTCCTCACCCGGAAATCCCACGATGATATCTGTGGTCAATGCCAGATCGGGGATACGATCTCTGAGCTTTTCGGCAAGGCGCAGATAATCTTCTTTGGTATAGTGGCGGTTCATGCTTTTTAAGATGCGCGTGGAACCGGACTGCATTGCAAGATGAAGATGCCGGCAGATCTTTTTGCTCTGTGCCATGACTTCGATCAGATCGTCCGACAGATCCTTTGGATGAGAGGACATAAACCGGATTCTCTCGATCCCCTCCACCTTTTCGATCTCGCGCAGCAGTTGCGGAAAGGTCAACCCATCCTCCAGATCATTGCCGTAAGAATTCACATTCTGACCCAGCAGCATCACCTCTTTGACACCATCTGCGGCAAGGCGCTCCACCTCCATCAGGATGTCCTTGGCATTCCTGCTCCGCTCCCTGCCTCTGACATAAGGCACGATGCAATAACTGCAGAAGTTGTTGCAGCCGAACATGATATTGACCCCCGATTTAAAGGGATACTTTCTTGAAACCGGCAGTTCTTCAACGATACCGTGCTCTTTTTTCCACACACTGATGATCATCCGGTCCGATTCGAGCATATCGCAGACCAGTTGGGGAAAGGTATAAAGATTGTGGGTACCGAACAACAGATCCACAAACCGGTAACTCTTTCTGATCCTGTCAATGACCGCCTCTTCCTGCATCATACATCCGCAAAGTGCGATCTTCATGTCGGCATTTTGCCGCTTATAGCCCTGCAAAGCGCCCAGTCTGCCGTACACGCGCTGATTGGCATGATCACGGACCGTACAGGTGTTATAAACCACAAAATCCGCATTTTCATCCTCACCGTTGTCGGCATATCCCATATCCAGAAGCACTCCCAGCAGCTTTTCGGAATCTCTTGCATTCATCTGACACCCGAACGTCACCACACAGCAGGTAGGCTGTCTTCCCAGCTTTTCGGCAAGCTCCTTTACCAGCTTTTTCCCATGCTCCAGATAGGGTTTCTGGTCATCATCCCCCCATTCAGGATCAATATTTTCATTCACTGTATCCTTATTCATTTACATTCTCCGTCTTATGAAAATTCTATTCTCTAAAGAGTGTGTGAAGCGCCAAAATTCAGACACCCCTTAGCAAATAAAAGATATTCTAAAGGGAAATCAGTCTCCTCCATGGGAACCGTTCCCTGATCCAGAATCTGGCAACCGAGTGCCGCTCCGCAGACCGTCAGCTTCTCATGGTATTTTTGTAAAAACCTGTCATAAAAGCCTTTCCCGTATCCGATGCGTCCTCCCTTTTTGTCAAACACGACTCCCGGCAGCAGCATAAAAGCCTTTTCTCCATCCAAAAATCCCAGCGCCTTATCCTCCGATGGCTCCGGCTCCCGGATGCCTTTATAGCCCTTTACCAGTTCACTTACAGAACAGATGCGGTAAAACCGCATCTGTTCCCCCATGACTCTGGGCAGATAAACTTCTTTTCCATCTGCCAGCGCATCCTCTATGATTCCCTCTGTGAAAAGCTCCGAGCCAAAGTTAGCATATGCTAACAATTTTCCGCTCATGCTGTATTCTTTCACGCCCCTGAGCCTGCGTCTGATCTCTTCGCTTTCCCTGTATCTGTCTTCCTCAGGCATCTGATCCCTGATGGTAAGGATCTGCCTTCGCAGTTTTCTTTTTTCGGCTATGATACTCTCCCGATCCACTATACTATTTCTCCCTGTTACCGTATTTTTCACCCAGGTTTGAAATACTGCCATCTTTTTCGATCATATCGATATTGTTGAGCTGCCTTCGAAGATTCCCTCTCACTGCCGCAAGATACTCCTCTCGCAGCAGTTTTTGTTCCTTTTTTTCCTCCTCAGTCAGTCCCACATCCTGAGACTTGTGATAGAGCTCATTGATCCTGTTGATTCTGTCCTCTTCCATTCTCTCTCCCGTAGTCTCTACTGATTAATATTCTCCACAAAGGATAACAGATCAAATCCTTCATCCTCATGCGCCGCAAACATCGTACCGATCTCTCTGCCATCCATGATCCTGTGCAGGATCCGCATATCCGATGCATTGGCAATGATCATGTCCGCCCCTGAGCAGGTGGCAATCTTGGCAGCCTGCAGCTTGGTATTCATGCCGCCTGTGCCCACACTGGAACCGGTGGTCTCTTTCCCCATTTCCATGATCGAATCATCCAGCTTCTCCACATAGGGAATAAATTCCGCATTGGGATTGGTGCGCGGATCATCGGTATACAGACCGTCAATATCCGACAGCAGGATCAAAAGATCCGCCCCTACCAAAGAGGCCACGATAGCCGAGAGGGAATCATTATCCCCGAACTCGATCTCGTAGGTGGCAATGGTATCGTTTTCATTCACGATCGGTATCGCCCCAAGTGTCAAAAGCTCATTAAATGTATTTCTGGCATTGAAGCGGTTCAGATCATCAATAATGGTATTTTTGGTCATCAAAATCTGCGCTGCCACATGGTTATATTCCGCAAAAAGCTTCTGATATGTCATCATCAGTCTGGCCTGTCCCACCGCTGCACATGCCTGCTTGACCGCGATCCGGCTTTCGCTCTGATCGACGCGCAAAACTCTTTTTCCCACGGAAATGGCGCCGCTGGATACCAGTATCACTTCCTTTTGCTGATTGTTGATGTCGCACAGCTCCCGTACCAGTACCTCCAGCTTGGTATAATCCAGTCCTCCTGTCTCTGCGTGGGTCAGTGAGGATGAGCCCACCTTAACCACGATCCTCTGTTTTTCTCTGATCCTGTCTCTCGGATTCATTGATCTGTTCCTTTCCAATCTATTACTATTACATGATATCCCTGAAATGAAACTCCGCCTTGCCCGTGGCATAATCCCCCACGATCTGTCCGTCTCCGCAAAGCCTGTATTTATAGGTCACAAGTCCTTCAAGTCCCACCGGTCCTCTGGCATGAAGTTTCCCTGTGCTGATTCCCACTTCTGCACCGAAGCCATAGCGAAAACCGTCTGCAAACCGCGTGGAGCAGTTTCTGTATACGCCTGCGGAATCCACCAGCTGCATAAACCTCTCCGCCGCTGCATCATCCTCTGTGATGACGGCATCCGTATGATGAGAACCGTAGCGGTTAATATGTGCGATCGCCGCATCTTCATCCTCCACCACCGCAACGGACACGATCAGTGCGAGGTATTCTTTAAACTCATCCACTTCAATCTCTTCAAAAGCATTTTCCTCTGCCTGATATTTTTTAAGAATCGCGCCTGCCTCTCTGGTTCCTCTCAGCTTGATCTTTTCGGCCTTCAGGGCATCATAGAGTCTGGGCAGAAAGACATCCGCAATATCCCTGTGCACCAGCAGAGTCTCCACGGCGTTGCACGCAGCCGTGTACTGGGTCTTGGCATCAAGGATGATCTTAATGGCCTTATCCTGATCGGCAGCCTTGTCCACATAGATATGGCAGATGCCGTCCGCATGCCCCATCACGGGAATCCTGGTATGCTCCATGATATATCTCACAAAAGCATTGGAGCCGCGGGGAATCAGCAGATCCACCTCTTTATCACAGGATAACAGCTCATCAATCTCGCTGTGGGTCTCAGCCAGCAGCAGACATCCCTCAGGACAGCCCGCAGCCGTCACCGCCTCCTCAATATAGCGAAACAGGATACGATTGGTATTGGCTGTTTCCCTACCGCCCTTCAGGATCGCGCAATTTCCACTCTTAATGCAAAGCGAAGCAATCTGTACCATGGCATCCGGTCTGGCTTCAAAGATTACACCGATGACACCGATGGGTGTGCTCACTCTGGTCAGGGTCAGATTTTCATCCAGCTCTCTTTTCAGTGTCACCCTGCCGATGGGATCTGCCAGTTTTGTCAACTGTCTGATGCCGCTGACGACATCCTTAAGTTTTTTTTCATCGAATTTAAGTCTGGCTGCAATGGCAGGCGCTATATCATTCGCCTTAGCTAACTCCAGATCCTTTTTGTTTTCCGCAAAGATCTCATCCTGATGAGCCTTCAATGCATCTGCCACCGCCAGAAGCGCTCCGTTTCTGATCTTCTCATCCGATACCGCCATATAGGGTGATACCTGCTTCATTTTGATCACATCATCCCTGATCGCCATACTATACTCTCCTGCTTTCTCTTTTTTACTGTTATGAAGTGGGTTTGGACTTTTGACCCTAATTTCATATTATACTAATTTAAACAAAAATATGCAAATTCCCCGGAGAAGAAAAAACGGGAGGCTGTTGCCTCCCGTACATTCATTTCCACGCTATTCCTTTGTTTAGGATCTGTTACAAACAGTTCCTTAATCCTGCAGGATCCTGACAACCGCTACAGGTTTCCTGTAATATGCATTTGCAATACGGATACCGGTCTTGGGTGAGCTGGCATTTACGATCTGACCACCACCAATGTAGATACCCACATGATTGATCCTGTTACCTTTGGCATAGAATACCAGGTCTCCGGGTCTTGCCTCGCTCATGCTGATCCTTGTCCCGCAATTAGCCTGGGCTCTGGAGGAATGCGGCAATGAGATACCATACTTGGCATATACCGACAATACAAATCCGGAACAATCGGCGCCTTTCGTCAGGGAAGTACCGCCCCACACGTAAGGATTGCCCACAAACTGTTTCGCATATTCGCAAAGCTCCATCCTGACATCCGAAACACCTTCGCCATACAGAAATTCCGTCATGTTCAGGGCTGTTTTTAACTGGGTTCCGACACTGACATATTCAGCCGCTACATAAAGCTGTTTTCCGTCATATTTGACGCCGATCCAGTCATCGCTCTTCTCAAATACTTCAAGCTGCTCGCCGTAAGCAACCATGTTGTAAACAGGCGCATCCAGACTCTTGTCCTCACGAAGCTTGAGTCCGTCGGCATTCACAGTGGCTAACTCTTTGACAACCGTGGAGGCATATTCCACTGCTTCCGGTCCGGTGATCAGATAATCCAGACTGACATATCCCTCTACGGAACCGGAGGTGATATGAGCCATATTGCCCTTTACGTCCAGGATCTCACAGCCCGCTTCGTTGCCCATCTTACCGACAATCTTGCTGTCTTCTTCGGGAAGTGCACGGACATTCAGATGATCGTCCACCTGCACAACACCCAGATGGGTATAGCCGAAAGCGCCGCCGGCCGCCTCCTCTTCAGCAAATTCATCTTCCATTTCCTCTTCGGATAAAAGATTGGCATCCGGAATCACATTGCCTGCGCCAACGGATAATACAACCTGCTCTTTGGCGGTTCCGTCTGCCGCCGCAGCGATTGAATCTTCGGAAACCGTGGCAGGCTCTGCCTGTACATCCGAAGCCACAACATCAGACACGCCATCTGCCTCTGTTGTCTGTGCATCTGCCGTCAAAGTCTTGGGAGCTTCTGCTATAGCCGTCTGCTCTGCAGCAACCTCTGCAGCCTTAACTGCCTGAAAGTCGCTTTTGCTCTCTGCGCTCTGACCTGCCAATCCCTTAATCTTTGCCTTATCCACCGGCTGCATTACCACAGAACCGGCTCCCACGCTGAAATTGATCTCTGCTTCAACAGGAGCCGTTGCGGAAACGGTCACGGTAAAGGCCACCGCTGCTGCAACCATTGTCTTCTTTACGATATGATTCATCTCAATCTCCGTTTTATTACAAAATTGTTACAAACTTATTACAGCCTTAGTATAGCAATCCTTCCATGCTATGTCAACCATTTTTTCCGAAACGGTTCTTTCGGTGGGCATGCCAATAATCGCGGAAACTCTTTTATCTCATAACCCATAGAGTACAAATATCTTGTTAACATTCTTTATTGCTTTTATCCAAGCCCGTAGAACTTCTCAAAATATGCCATAAGCCTGCGGATTAGGTTCATCTTCTTACTCTCTCTACCGGATCCACCAAAACGGGATACGGGCGGCATGATCCTATCAATATCAGTCCCTATGGTCTTAAGCTCTCCATCACGAAAAGACCTTTCAATGAATTCTCTTGTTTCCTCCGGCTTAAGCTTTTCTTCCTCGATAAGAACAGCCAAATCGTGTTCCTTCATTTCTATGACATAATCCCGCCATTCATCCATGATGTCATCTATATCGTTAACCCCGGCAATAAATGTCTCTATAAGAGCCTTCTTACTGCGAAGCTCAGGACTTGCATCAACAGCCTTACGAATCGTGATCAGAACCTCTTTGTCTTCACCGTGACTGTCATGGTATTTCTTCACCAGCATCAGGATATAATCAATATTGATCTCTATCTGTTTGATCAGTTCTATTTCGAATACGATATCATCCGTAATATCCGTACTTTCACCACTCTCACGTTTCCGTTTCCACTCATCCCTCAAATCCTGATATCTTCCGAGATAGTCCTGCATATCTCTTTCAGATATGATCTCTTTTCCGGCAAATTCATCAAA
>CAJOOZ010000038.1 GCA_905236705.1 uncultured Lachnospiraceae bacterium
AACACAAGACGCTCTGTTCTTGCTTCGCAAGAACCGTCGCCATAGGCGACTCATAAATGAATAAAAAAAGAACCCGGCTCATGCAAGCATGCCGGGCTCTTTTTTATTCATTTGCGCGTCTTGTTATACAAGCTCTATCATTACTGCCATGGCACCGTCACCCTTACGCTGGCCAATCTTTACGATGCGGGTATAACCGCCCTTGCGGTCTGCATACTTGGGTGCGATCTCGTCAAACAACTTGGCAACCATATCCACTTCCTTTGTACCCTTCTTGCGACCGGAATTTTCGGTGGGCACTTCTTTTACGGGATACAGAACCTGAAGGATCTGACGACGTGCATGTAATCTTGAAGGTCTGTCCTTCTTGATCTCTTTCTCTATCTCATCGTATACGGTTACTTTTCTTCCGTCTACAACCTCTTTTACGCGCTTGCCGTCTTTATCCTTGCGAGGTGTCTTTGCCTTGATGGTAACAACATCAAAATTATCTTTTTCTTTTACGGAAAGGGTAATCACTTTCTCAGCAAGCTTGCGAACTTCCTTCGCTCTTGCTTCCGTGGTAACGATCTTGCCATGATACAGCAGATTGGTTACCTGGTTACGTAAAAGTGCCTTTCTCTGTGAAGATGTTCTTCCTAATTTTCTGTACTTTGCCATTTTTTTCCTCCTATTCCCCGCATTGCTCATCGGTCTTACATACAGGGTGTTGTGGCCTGCAGGCCGGTGCTCATCGGGCTTATCCGGACTGCGTGTTTATTCGCTTTTTGCCTTCCTTTATTCTTCGCCTGCGCTGAGCTCCAATCCCAGCTCTTTCAGCTTGGCCAGGACTTCTTCGAGGGACTTCCGACCCAGGTTACGAACCTTCATCATATCGTCCTGTGTCTTATCCGTCAGTTCCTGCACGGTATTGATACCGGCACGCTTTAAACAATTGTAGGAACGAACGGAAAGCTCCAGCTCGTCAATACTCATCTCCAGGACTTTCTCTTTCTCATCATCTTCCTTCTCGATCATCACCTCAGCCGTTCTGGCATTTTCGGACAGATCGATGAACAGGGAAAGATGCTCGGAAAGAACTTTTGCAGCAAGGCTGACTGCCTCATCCGGCGCCAGAGTTCCATTGGTGTAAACATCCAGTGTCAGCTTGTCAAAATCAGTTACCTGACCGACACGGGTATTTTCTACTGTCATATTCACGCGCTCAACCGGTGTATAAATGGAATCTACCGCAATCACACCAATCGGAAAATCTTCTGTTTTGTTCTTTTCAGCGCTGATATAACCTCTACCCTTGCTGATGGTGATCTCCATAAACAGCTTGGCATCCTTGGCTCCACAGGTTGCGATCAGCTGATCCGAATTGATGATCTCAATATCGGAATCGCACTGGATATCAGATGCTCTGACCTCACCCTCACCCTCAAACTCTATATATGCGGTCTTGGGCTCGTTGGTGGATGAGCTGTTCCTGATCGCCAGACTCTTTAAGTTCATAATAATCTCTGTCACATCCTCTTTTACACCGGGGATGGAAGAAAACTCGTGGAGCACACCGTCGATCTTAACAGAGCTGACTGCCGCACCCGGAAGGGATGAGAGCATGATCCTGCGAAGGGAATTGCCCAATGTGATACCGTATCCTCTTTCCAACGGCTCTACTACAAATCGACCATATTTTTTATCTTCAGAAATCTCGGCAACTTCAATATTCGGTCTTTCGAAATCAAACACTGTAAATTCCTCCTTCTGACTTCACCCTTGTATTCCGATTACTTAGAATACAACTCGACGATAAGCATCTCATCAACAGGAACATCAATCATCTCCCTGGTCGGAAGCTGCTTTACAGTACCCTTGAAATTCTCCAGATCCTGATCAAGCCATTCAGGTACCAGTCTTGCGCCGGTCACCTCTGCGATCTCTTTGTATCTGTTCATATTCTTTGATTTCTCACGGATCTCGATCACATCACCGGCTTTAATACGGTAAGAAGGGATATTGACGCACTTGCCGTTAACCAGTACATGCTTATGATCTACGATCTGTCTTGCCTCATGTCTTGTTCTTGCGAATGCAAGACGAAATACTACGTTATCCAGACGGCTCTCCAGCATGATCATCAGGTTTTCACCGGTCTGACCCTTCATCTTATCGGCTTTTTCATAATAATTACGGAAAGGTTTTTCCAATACGCCGTAGATGAATTTCGCTTTCTGCTTCTCGCGAAGCTGAAGTCCATACTCGGAAACCTTACGGTTTGTTCTCTCTGCTTTTCTCTTGGACTTGCCGTCATAGCCTAAAACTGAGGGCTCCAGTCCCAAGCTTCTACATCTTTTGTACACCGGGGTTCTGTTTACTGCCATTCTTTTTTTACCTCCTTGGTTTGGTGCCTGCTGTTCGCAGAAACATCAGTTGTTTACAACCTTTCGGCCTTCCTCCAACACACAAATCTGCTGCGCAGGGATACTGCGCAGGCAGATCAGTTAACACTTTATAATAAGATAAATATCAAACGCGGCGACGCTTGGGCGGGCGACATCCGTTGTGTGGTACAGGAGTCACATCCCTGATGCTTGTTACCTCCAGACCACATGCCTGCAATGCACGGATCGCAGCCTCACGGCCTGAGCCGGGACCCTTTACCATGACGTCCACAGTCTTCAGACCATGGATCAGCGCAGCCTTTGTAGCCGTTTCTGCTGCCATCTGTGCAGCATAAGGAGTAGATTTCTTTGAACCTCTAAAGCCCAGACCACCGGCACTTGCCCAGGAAAGAGCATTTCCATCATTGTCAGTCAATGTCACGATAGTGTTATTGAAAGATGCCTGGATATGTGCCTGTCCGTGTTCAACGTTTTTCTTGACACGCTTTTTCGTTACTTTTCTACCATTCTGCTTTGCCATAAAACTAACCTACTTTCTTCCTTTCTACGGTTTATTTCTTCTTGTTAGCAACGGTTCTCTTAGGACCCTTACGGGTTCTTGCGTTGGTCTTGGTCTTCTGACCGCGAACGGGAAGACCTTTTCTGTGACGAATGCCGCGATAGCAGCCGATCTCCTGAAGACGCTTGATATTCAGCGCAACTTCTCGACGAAGATCACCCTCTACCATCTGGGTATTCTCGATCACTTCACTAATCCTCTTTACCTCATCGTCGGTCAGATCCCGACAACGGGTATCCGGATTTACCTTAGCATCCTTCAGGATACGGGTTGCACTCGGTCTGCCGATTCCATAAATATAGGTAAGACCGATCTCAACACGCTTGTCTCTGGGTAAATCCACACCTGCAATACGAGCCATATTACTTTTCCTCCGATTTTCGAAAGCTTAGCTTTCCCGATGCCTCACTTCTGACATCTCCTACAAGTTACTCATTGATTGGGGCGAAAAATACATTAGAGAAAATGCCCGGCTCTGATCCAGAGCCTTGCCCGGCCACGGCCGGTATCAACAGTAAACATCTGACCTGACGGTCTTAAGGCTCTTAGCCCTGTACCTGTTTATGTTTAGGATTCTCACAGATAATCCTGATTTTTCCTTTTCTCTTGATCACTTTGCACTTTTCGCAGATAGGTTTTACTGATGATCTAACCTTCACGTTAAACCCTCCTTTCAAAAAAGACCATTTTGCATTATATCACGCAAAAAAAACGATTGCAACCACTTTTTTATTTATCTCTCCAAATAATCCTGCCCTTGGAAAGATCATAGGGTGAAAGCTCTAATGTAACCTTGTCTCCGGGCAGGATCCGGATAAAATTCTGACGAAGTTTGCCGCTGATATGAGCCAGCACTCTGTGTCCGTTTTCAAGCTCAACCTGAAACATGGTATTCGGGAGCTTTTCCACAACTACGCCTTCAATTTCAATTACATCTGCCTTTGACATTGTTTCCTCCTATATTTATTTATAAAGTTAATATCTCAGGTTCACCATCTTTTGTGATCACGATGGTATTTTCATAATGTGCCGATACACTGTGATCGGATGAAACCACAGTCCAGTCATCATCCAGCCAGTCCACGTCTCCCCTTCCCAGATTGATCATGGGCTCGATGGCAAAAGTCATGCCGGCACATAACCGGATGCCCTTTTTTTTCTGGGCGAAATTGGGGATCTGTGGATCTTCATGCAGCTTTTTGCCAATACCGTGTCCCACCAGATCTCTGACGATCCCGTAGCCGAACCCGCTGATATATTCATCGATCCGGTTGGATATATCATACAGATGTCCACCGTTCACGGCCTTTTTGATACCTTCGAAAAAACTCTGACGGGTTCTTTCCACCAGATCTCTGACTTCCTGTGGTGCATCGCCAATGATATGAGTCCTGGCCGCATCGGAATGATATCCTTTATAGATCAGTCCGCAGTCCAGACTGACTACGTCTCCCTCCTTCAGGATTCTGCTTTTTTTGGGGATCCCATGTACGACTTCCTCGTTGACCGATACACAAATAGAAGCCGGGAATCCGTTATAATTCAAAAAATTGGGTTCACAGCCGTAGCTGCGTATGATCCGCTCTCCCATTTCATCGATTTCCAGGGTACTCATACCCGGCTTCAGAGCTTCTCCCATTTTCTCATGCAACTCGGCAAGATATCTGCCGGCTGTTCGCATCAGATCCAGCTCACGGGCTGATTTAACCGATACTGCCATTTCCCGTTACCTGCCTTACTTAAACTTATGATTCTGTGTTTCCCAAAATGCTGACGATCTCTTCGAAGATCTCTTCCATGGATCTGGTGCCGTTTACATTTTTCAGGACACCCTTTTCTCTGTAAAAATCCTCCAGCGGCTGTGTCTGCTCATGATATACATCCAGACGCTTCTGAACCGTCTCGGGCTTGTCATCATCCCTGAGGATCAGCTCACCGCCGCAGGCATCACAGATACCCTCTTTTTTGGGCGGAATGCTCACAATATGATAGGTTGCGCCGCAGGAAGGACATGCGCGTCTACCGGACATTCTCTTCACGATCGCTTCATCCGGAACATCCACATTGATAGCATGATCGATGCTCTCATTCAGTTTTCCCAGCTCCTCATCCAGAACCTCTGCCTGGGGAATCGTTCTCGGGAAACCGTCAAGTACATAGCCGTTTTTGCAGTCTTCCTGTGCCACACGATCCAAAAGGATTCTCACGGTCAGCTCATCCGGAACCAGAGCACCGGCATCCATGTATTTTTTTGCTTCCTTGCCAAGCTCTGTGCCATTCTTGATGTTGGCGCGGAAAATATCGCCTGTGGAAACATGCGGGATCTTGTATTTTTCAGCGATCTGCTTGGCCTGTGTCCCCTTGCCCGCTCCCGGGGCACCTAACATGATAATCTTCATGTGTTCTCCTTTTCCTTACAAGCCTGTCCGCTTTATGCGTTCAGGAATCCTTTATAATTTCTTACCAGCATCAGCGACTCGATCTGTTTGATAGTCTCCAGGATAACACTGACGATAATGATCAGTGATGTACCGCCGAAGGACACATCCGCTCCGAAAACTCCGTTGAAGAAAATCGGAATGAGCGCCACGATCACCAGACCTACTGCGCCGATAAAGATCACATAGTTCAAAATGTTTGTCAGATAGTCCGTAGTGGGCTTACCGGGACGAATGCCCGGAATAAAACCGCCCTGCTTCTTCATATTGTTGGATACCTCCAGAGGATTGAAGGTGATCGATGTATAGAAGTAAGCAAAGAAGATCACCAGCAGGATGTATACCAAAAGACCGATATTGTACTGCGGGATCGCTGTGTTAAACCAGTTATTGGAATTCAGTCCTTTTAAGATCTCACTCCAGGCACCGGTGCCCTTGTATCCCAGAAGCTGGCAGATCACGATCGGAAACTGCATCAGGGAAGATGCAAAGATGATCGGAATCACGCCTGCAGTGTTGATCTTGAGCGGAATATGCGTTGTATTTCCGCCATAGGTCTTTCTGCCCTGCATTTTTTTGGCATACTGTACCGGAATCTTCCTGACACCGTCGTTCAGCAGAATGACCAGCACAACGGTAATCAGAATAATGGCAATGATCACTACCGCCGTGATCACCGACATCGTAACGGTGGAGGCACTCTTGACAAACTGCTCATACAAAGTTGCCAGATCCTGTGGCATACGTGAAATGATGTTAATGGTAAGCACGATGGAAATACCGTTGCCCACACCATGCTCGGTGATCTGCTCACCGATCCACATGATAAATGCCGCTCCGCCTGTAAGCGCCGTGATAACGCAGACATAGTCCAGCCAGATCGCTTCTCCTGCCAGCAGACCGCTTCTTCCGAATCCAATCGCCATGGCAGATGACTCGATCAATGCCAGACCAACGGTTACATATCTGGTAATTGCCGCTATCTTTTTACGACCGTCTTCACCGTCTCTCTGCATCTCCTCCAGCTTGGGGATAGCAATCGTCAAAAGCTGCATGATAATGGAAGATGTGATGTACGGTGTGATATTCAGTGCAAATACGGACATGTTCAAAAAGGAACCGCCCGTAAATGCATCAAAGAAGTTGAACGCATCTCCGGACTGTTGTGCAAACCACTCCGAAAAGAAATTACGATCCACGCCGGGCACCGGCAACTGGCATCCGAATCGGATGACAACCAGCATTGCCAGCGTGTATAAAAGACGAGTTCTGACTTCTTTTGCTTTAAAGGCATTTTTTAAAGTCTGTAACATTAGATCACCTCTGCTGTTCCGCCAAGAGCTTCAATTTTTTCCTTTGCTGCAGCTGAAAAAGCATTTGCTTTCACATTAAGCTTCTTGGTCAGTTCTCCGTTTCCGAGAATCTTAACGCCGTCTCTCGTATTCTTAACGACGCCTGCCGAAACCAGTGCTTCGATATCTACCGTGCTGTCAGCATCAAAACGCTCCAGTACGGAAATGTTTATACCTACAATGTCCTTTGCATTGATATTCTTGAAGCCTCTCTTAGGAAGTCTTCTGTAAAGAGGCATCTGACCACCTTCAAAACCGATCCTGGGTGCGCCGGAACGTGCCTTCTGTCCCTTGTGACCCTTACCTGCGGTCTTGCCATTGCCTGAGCCGTGTCCGCGGCCTCTTCTGAAATTGTCATTATGCTTGGAACCTTCTGCAGGTTTTAAATTTGATAATTCCATTTTTATCCTCCCGCTTACGCCTCTTCTACCTTCACAAGATGCTTCACCTGCTCAACCATACCGCGTGTTGCGGCATTGTCCGGAAGCTCTACTGTTTTGTGCAATTTCCTAAGGCCCAGTGCTTCCACCGTCTTTTTGTGCTTCGGAATCGCACCGATGGTAGACTTGACCAGAGTTACCTTAACCTTCTTATCTGCCATTTTTACCTGCCTCCTAAGCTAAAATCTCACTGACCTGTTTGCCGCGTTTTGCAGCTACTTCCTCAGGTGTTTTCAGTCTGCTCAGTCCCTCGATCGCTGCCAGAACCACGTTCTGCTTATTGTTCGATCCCAGAGACTTGGTACGGATATTTCTGATGCCTGCCAGCTCGCACACGATACGTGCGGGACCGCCTGCGATGATACCTGTACCTTCGGGAGCCTTCTTCAGCAGAACGGATGCGCTGCCGAATTTCCCGATGTTATCATGGGTGATCGAACCCACCTCGTCGATTGCTACAGTTACCATTCTCTTTATGGCATCTTCTTTGCCCTTGCGGATTGCTTCAGGGATTTCAGTTGCCTTACCAAGACCGGCACCTACATGACCGTTACCGTCGCCCACAACAACCAGTGCAGTGAAACGCATGTTACGACCACCCTTTACAACCTTGGTTACACGCTTGATGGCAACTACTTTTTCATTCAGTTCCTCATTGCTTGTATCAATGATTGTACGCTTCATGTATTCTGTCTCCCTTCCTTAAAATTCCAATCCGGCTTCTCTTGCTGCTTCTGCCAGAGCTGCAATCTTGCCCTGATAAATGAAACCGCCTCTGTCAAATACAACAGTCTTGATCCCTTTATCCAGTGCTTTTTTTGCGATCACCTTGCCCAGATAAGCCGCCGCATCCACATTGTTGGTCTTCTCAAGCTCTGCCTTTATATCCTTTTCAAGCGTGGAAGCAGATACCAGAGTATTCCCTACCGTATCATCGATAATTTGAGCATACATGTGGTTATTGCTGCGGAAAACTGCCAGACGGGGTCTTTCGGCAGTACCGGAAAAACGGTTGCGCAGTCTTTTGTGTTTTTTCACACGCACTTCTTGTCTACTTACTTTACTAACCATTTTCGCACTCTCCTTATCTCTTATTTCTTACCGGTCTTTCCAACCTTGCGGCGGATCGTCTCATCAACATACTTGATACCCTTACCCTTGTAAGGCTCAGGTCTTCTCTTGTCACGGATCTCAGCCGCGAACTGACCGACCTTCTCTTTATCGATACCCTTTACAATGATCAGGTTCTGACCATCAACGGCAGTCTCAACGCCTTCGGGATCTTCCATCTCTACCGGATGGGAATAACCCAGGTTCAGCACCAGTTTCTTACCCTGCTTTGCAGCACGGTAACCAACACCGTTTACCTCAAGCTTTTTCTCATAGCCCTCGGTTACACCGATCACCATATTATTGAGCAGTGATCTGGTCAGACCGTGTAAAGCCTTCATTTTCTTCAGATCATTGGGTCTGCTAACGGAAAGAGTTCCGTCCTCGAGTTTGATTTCCATCTCGGAAGGAAGCGTTCTCTCCAGTGTACCCTTAGGCCCCTTTACAGTCACCTTGTTATTTTCTGCAATATCAACGGTAACTCCCGCAGGTATTGCGATTGGCATTCTTCCTATACGTGACATGCCCGTACCTCCTGTTTTTTGCTGTTGATTAACACATTGCCTTCTATATTGAACCATCCATTCACAAAATCGCTGTTTCAAAGCCGTCGTACCCTCCGGGTACGTTTTGCTCATGGAACGGCTGGCGCCGTATGGTTTATAGCTTTACCACACGAAAGCCAGCACTTCGCCGCCTACCTGCAGCTCGCGTGCTTTTTTGTCCGTGATCACGCCCTGATTGGTGGAGATGATCGCGCATCCCAGTCCTCCGAGTACGCGGGGCAGCTCGTCCTTGCCTGCATATACTCTCAGTCCGGGTTTGGAGATTCTCTTAATGCCGGTGATGATCTTATCGTTCTTGTCAGAACCGTATTTCAGGGTGATACGGATCACCTTGAATGCACCGTCATCTACCAGTTCGTATTTCTCAATATATCCTTCATCCACAAGGATGTCAGCGATAGCCAGTTTCATTTTGGACGAAGGAACATCTACTGTATCATGCTTTGCAGTGTTTGCATTACGGATTCTTGTAAGCATATCTGCAATCGGATCACTCATTGTCATTTTACTTTCCTCCTCCTTTTTTACCAGCTTGCTTTCTTTACGCCGGGAATCTGTCCCTTGTATGCCAGTTCACGGAAGCAAATTCTGCAGATTCCGTACTTACGAAGAACCGAGTGGGGACGCCCGCAAATGCTGCAACGTGTATAAGCCCTTGTGGAAAATTTAGGCTTACGCTGCTGTTTTACTTTCATAGAAGTCTTAGCCATGAATTTACCTCCTGTTATTTTGCAAACGGCATATTGAAGAGGCGCAGCAGTTCTCTTGCTTCCTCATCCGTCTTTGCCGTTGTAACGATCGCTACATCCAGTCCTCTGATCTTATCAACCTTGTCATATTCCACTTCGGGGAAAATGATCTGCTCCTTGATACCCAGGGCGTAATTGCCTCTGCCGTCAAAAGAGTTGGGGTTGACACCGCGGAAGTCTCTTACACGGGGCAGTGCCAGATTTACAAGCCTGTCTAAGAACTCGTACATCTTTTCGCCTCTGAGTGTCGTGCGGCAGCCGATGGACTGACCCTCACGGATCTTGAAGTTTGCGATGGAATTCTTTGCCTTGGTGATCACTGCCTTCTGACCTGCAATGGTCTCCATATCGGATACTGCATTCTCCAACACCTTGGCATTATCCTTTGCTTCACCTACACCCATGTTCAGTACGATCTTTTCGATCTTGGGAACCTCCATTGCGTTCTTGTAGCCGAACTTTTTGATCATGGCATCCACGATCTCGTCTTTGTACATATCTTTTAATCTACTCAAAGCGCTGTCTCCTTTCTGCCTTAATCAATCACATCGCCGGTAGACTTTGCATAGCGGACTTTCTTGCCGCCCTCCGTCTTAACGCCGATTCTGGTGGGTTTTCCCTTATGAACATACATAACATTGGAAAGGGAGATAGGTGCTTCCTTTTCAATGATGCCGCCTTCTGCGTTTGCAGCAGAGGGCTTGGTGTGTCTCAGCACCTTGTTGACACCTTCCACAACGACCTTGCCGTTCTTGTGGTCAACGGAGAGAACCTTTCCCTCTTTATCTTTGCACTTTACCGCATCGCCGGCTATAACTTTGACTGTATCGCCTTTTTTGATCTTCGCTATTGCCATTGTCATACCCTCCTATAATACTTCCGGAGCCAGAGAAACGATCTTCATGAACTGCTTCTCACGGAGCTCTCTTGCTACCGGTCCAAAAATACGGGTACCGCGGGGAGTCTTATCATCTTTGATGATGACAGCCGCATTTTCATCGAATTTGATATAGGATCCGTCTTTTCTGCGTGCGCCCTTAGCCGTTCTGACCACGACCGCTTTCACAACGTCACCCTTTTTCACAACGCCGCCTGGTGTTGCATCTTTAACGGTAGCTACGATAATATCACCGATGTTTGCATATCTTCTGGTTGAACCGCCCATAACGCGGATGCAGAGGATCTCTTTGGCACCGGTATTATCAGCAACCTTAAGTCTGCTTTCCTGCTGAATCATGCTTTTTCTCCTTCCGTCATTCCTAAGGTCAGCCTAACGGCTTATTTAACCTTTTCAACGATCTCAACCAGTCTCCATCTCTTGTCCTTGGAAAGAGGTCTGGTCTCCATTACCTTAACAGTATCACCGATGCTGCACTCATTGTTCTCGTCATGCGCCTTCAACTTGTAGGTCCGCTTTACGATCTTTTTGTAAAGAGGGTGCTTAACATGGTTTTCAACCGCTACAACAATCGTCTTGTCCATTTTATTGCTCACGACTTTGCCAATGCGGGTTTTTCTTAAATTTCTCTCTTCCACGATTTATTCTCCTTCCTACAAGCTCAGGCGTTGGCCTTTTGTGTGATGACCGTCTGAATCCTGGCGATATTTCTTCTTACCTCTTTGATCCGGCTGGTATTATCAAGCTGGTTGGTTGCGTTCTGGAATCTCAGATTGAAAAGCTCCTTTTTTGCGGAAACCAACTCTTCGTTCAGCTCTGCTTCAGACTTTGCATTTAAATCTTCTACGTATGTCGATGTCTTCATTCAGCAATGCCTCCTTCCAAATCTGCCTTCGCAACGATCTTGCACTTGCAGGGAAGCTTGTGGGATGCCAGACGGAGTGCTTCCCTTGCGGTATCCTCCGGAACTCCGGCAATCTCAAACATTACGCGTCCGGGCTTAACAACTGCCACCCAGTACTCCAGTGCACCTTTACCGGAACCCATACGGGTCTCAGCCGGCTTGTTGGTAACGGGCTTGTCAGGGAAGATCTTGATCCAAACCTGACCGCCACGCTTTACGTGTCTGGTCATAGCCACACGGGCTGCCTCGATCTGATTGGAACGGATCCAGCAGGGCTCCAGTGCTACGATACCAAATTCTCCGTAAGTGATCTGATTACCTCTCTGCGCCTTACCCTTCATCGTTCCGCGGAACTGTTTACGGCGCTTTACTCTTTTCGGCATTAACATTATTTATCGCTCCCTTCCTTGTCGCCTTTGGTGGGAAGGATCTCGCCCTTGTAGATCCAGACTTTAACGCCTACTTTACCATAGGTGGTGTCTGCCTCAGCGAATCCATAGTCAATATCTGCTCTTAATGTCTGAAGGGGAATCGTTCCCTCGCTGTAAAACTCGGTACGCGCCATATCTGCGCCGCCCAGACGTCCGGATACGGAAGTCTTGATACCAAGGGCAGATGCCTTCATCGCGCGTCCCATGCAGGACTTCATTGCACGACGGAAGGAAACACGTCCCTCAAGCTGCTGTGCGATATTCTCGGCTACCAGCTGTGCATCTCTGTCCGGACGCTTGATCTCTTTGATATCTACCAGAGTCTTCTTGCCGGTCAGCTTCTCAAGCTCAGCCTTGGTCTTCTCGATCTCTGCGCCGCCCTTACCGATTACGATACCGGGCTTTGCGGTATAGATGATGACCTTGACCCTGTCAGTCGCTCCGCGCTCGATCTCAATCTTGGAGATGCCTGCGCTCTCAAGCTTCTTTTTAACAAAAGTACGAATCTTGTGATCTTCCTCGAGGAAATCGGCAAACTCGTTTTCCGCATACCAGCGGGAATCCCAATCCTTAATGATACCGACGCGAAGGCCGTGAGGATTAACTTTCTGTCCCATTTTTCTTCCTCCTATCTTTCATCCAGAACAACAGTGATGTGGCTCATTCTCTTCAGAATACGATATGCCCTGCCCTGTGCTCTTGCCCGGATTCTCTTCATTGTCGGTCCTTCATTTGCATAGCACTCTGCAACGTAGAGATTCTCTCTCTTCATACCATTATTGTTTTCCGCATTCGCGATTGCCGACTCAAGAAGCTTTTTCACTACTCCCGATGCGTAACGGGGATTGTACTCAAGTACAGCCAAAGCCGTTTCCACATCCTTGCCTCTGATGGCATCTAATACAAAACATGCTTTCTGAACAGGAATACGCGCATAAGAGAGCTTTGCGCTCGGGCGGGTATCCTTGTTCGCGTTTCTTTCACGCTTGATCTGTGATCTGTGTCCCTTAGCCATGGGATCGCCCTCCTTTTCCTATTATTTAACTTTACCCTTCTTTTCATCTTTACCGTGTCCACGATAGGTTCTGGTCGCTACGAACTCGCCGAGCTTGTGTCCTACCATATCCTCGGTAACATATACGGGAACATGTTTGCGTCCGTCATGTACTGCGATCGTATGTCCGACAAAGGACGGGAAGATCGTGGAACGACGGGACCATGTCTTGATTACTGCTTTCTGTCCGGAAGCGTTCATTGCATCGACCTTTTTCAGAAGTGAAGCATCGGCAAAAGGTCCTTTTTTTAATGATCTGGCCATTTTCTTTCCTCCCTTACTTATTTGATGGCTCTGCCGTCACGGCGTCTTACGATCAGCTTGTTGGAAGCTTTCTTCTTCTTACGTGTCTTCAGACCCAGTGCGGGCTTACCCCAAGGGGTGCTCGGGCCGGGACGACCGATCGGTGCGCGTCCCTCACCACCGCCGTGCGGATGGTCGTTGGGGTTCATAACAGAACCTCTGACTGTAGGGCGGACACCCATGTGGCGTTTACGTCCTGCCTTACCGATCTTCACCAGGTTGTGGTCGCCATTGCCGACTACACCAATGGAAGCGCGGCAGGAAGCCGGAACCATTCTCATCTCGCCGGAGGGAAGACGCAGCGTTGCGTATTTTCCTTCCTTGGCCATGAGCTGTGCGCTGTTGCCGGCAGCTCTTACCATCTGGCCGCCTTTGCCGGGCTGCAGCTCGATATTGTGTACGAGTGTACCTACCGGAATCTCGGAAAGAGGCAGGCAGTTACCGACCCTTACCTCGGCCTGAGGACCGCTCATAACAACCATACCGTCCGTCAGACCCTGAGGAGCCAGGATGTATGACTTCTCGCCATCTTCATAGCAGATCAGTGCGATATTGGCACTACGGTTGGGATCATACTCAACACCGATTACCTTGGCAGGTACTCCGTCTTTCTGGTTTCTTCTGAAATCAACTACTCTGTACTTCTTCTTGGCACCGCCGCCATGATGACGAACGGTGATCTTCCCCTGATTGTTGCGGCCGGAATGCTTCGGCAGCGCCACTACCAGAGATTTTTCAGGCTCGCTTTTGGTAATCTCCGAAAAATCAGAACCTGTCATATTTCTTCTGGAGGGGGTATATGGGTTATAAGTCTTAATTCCCATTTTTGTTTCTCCTTTCAAATGATTGACTCTCGTGCTTGTCTGCACATAGTTTTTTGATTAAAGACCTGCAAAGATCTCAATTTCCTTACTGTCCTCGGTGAGCTGTACGATCGCCTTTTTCGTCTTGGCTGTGCGACCGTAAACCATTCCGCGGCGTTTCTTTTTACCGTCGCGGTTCATGGTATTGACCTTTGCCACCTTAACGCCGTCGAACATCTTCTCAACCGCTTCTTTAATCTGTGATTTATTTGCCTCGGGATGCACGAAAAATGTGTACTTCTTATCACCCATGCCTTCCATACTCTTCTCGGT
Source organism: uncultured Lachnospiraceae bacterium (assembly GCA_905236705.1). Lineage (GTDB taxonomy): Bacteria > Bacillota > Clostridia > Lachnospirales > Lachnospiraceae > RGIG7926. The sequence goes on from CAJOOZ010000038.1 coordinate 14,328, forward strand.
AATGACGGGCTTTAAGATCACATCGTAATACTGTAATGCTGCCATTATGCGTACACCTCCTCAATCTTGGCTACCGAATCCCTGGTCAGGACGATGGTACCGCCGTTCATAATATCGAAAACATTGATCTGGGTTACCAGCGTCGTGTTGACATTTGCCAGATTCCTTGCGGAAAGCACGGTATTCTGATCATTGTCTGCCAGAACCACCAGACCTTTGTCTATCTTCAGATTGTTCATAACCTGTGCAAAGTTCTTGGTCTTGATCTCGTCAAACTTGAGCTCATCCACAACGATCAGCTTGTTCTCCAAAACTCTGCTGGTCAGCGCGCTCTTTAAAGCGGCTCTCTTTTCTTTCTTATTGATCTTGAAATCATAATCCCTGGGAGTGGGTGCGAATACAACGCCGCCGCCCTTCCACTGAGGGGATCTGTTGGAACCCTGACGGGCATGTCCGGTACCCTTCTGTCTCCAGGGCTTTCTGCCGCCGCCGGAAACCTCGGAACGGGTTTTTGCTTTCTGCGTACCCTGACGTTTTGCCGCCAGATACTGAACAACTGCCATATGTACAAGATGTTCATTGACATCTACGCCGAAGACCGCATCATTCAGATCTATGGTGCCGACTTCTTTGCCTTCCATATCATATACGGATACATTTGCCATGACTCTCTCCTCCTTTCACCGAATTAAATATCCACTCTCGTGGTCTCTTTGATTGTTACGAGAGACTTCTTCGGTCCGGGAACGGATCCCTTTACCAGCAGAAGATTCTTCTCAGCATCTACTCTGACTACTTCCAGGTTCTGTACCGTAACCTTTACGCTACCCATGTGACCGGGCATTCCCTTGCCCTTGAACACCTTGGAAGGTGAGGAGCACGCACCGTTGGAACCCTGATGACGATGGAACTTGGAACCGTGCTTCATGGGTCCTCTGTGCTGACCGAGTCTCTTGATAGCGCCCTGGAAACCTTTACCCTTGGAGATTGCGGTCGCATCCACGTGATCGCCCTGCGCAAAAATATCAGCCTTTATCTCCTGTGCGGGAGCATACTCGGATGCGTTCTCGAATTTGAACTCGCGCAGATATCTCTTGGTGGACACACCTGCTTTATCGAAATGGCCCTTCAGCGGCTTGTTAACGCCATGTCTGTGAGCAATCTCTTTCTTGCCGCCTTTGTCCTTGGTAATGATCTTTTCCTTCTTGTCTTCAAAACCCACCTGAACTGCATCGTACCCGTCATTCTCTGCAGTCTTGACCTGCGTAACCACGCAGGGACCTGCGGTCAGTACGGTAACAGGGATCAGAGAGCCGTCTTCCTGGAAGATCTGCGTCATGCCGACCTTTGTCGCCAAAATTGCTTTTTTCATTTTTACCTCCTTCATGCATCGGAACGAAGCTGGTCGTTCATACATTTGTTACTATAACAGTTTCTATTTGCGGCCAACCAAACATTCGCATTCCGCTCGCTTCGCTCGCTTCTTCGCGCTTACGCGCTCCGAATGCTCATGTTTGTTTGGTTTCTGCTTCGCAGAAATGTCTCGAATGATTCTCCGAATTCTTACATGCAAGCATGACGAATTCGTCGCTCATTCTCGCCCCTGCAAATAGAAACTTATTACTTCATCTTTATGCCGATATAAACGCCGGCAGGCATCTCCAGTCTCTGGAGCGCGTCAACCGTCTTCTGGGTGGGCGCGATTACATCGATGAGCCTCTTGTGCGTTCTCTGCTCAAACTGCTCGCGGGAATCCTTGTACTTATGTACCGCACGAAGAATGGTAACTACTTCCTTTTTAGTAGGAAGAGGCACAGGTCCGGATACCTGTGAACCGTTCTTCTTGACTGTCTCGATGATCTTCTTTGCGGAAGCATCGATGAGCTGATGGTCATAAGCCTTCAATGTGATCCTCATTACTTGATTTGCCATAAAAAAAGCCGCCTCCTTTTCGCACTTTTTAGTTACAAGTACGACAAGTGGTGACTGTACACTCTGCCGTGTGTGTCCTAAAAACTCACACGCCGTTTCTGCTCTTCGGCAGACTATTGCTTTCGCTACTGTACAGTGACTTGTCGTCAGTTTCTTCTTGACATTCGCTCCACGGAAAACCTGAATGCGCTTTCGCACAAGCAGCAACCTCACGCTTCATAGCTATCATGTCACAGCGTTAACAAGTATAAACCAGAAAAAAAGGAAATGCAAGCATTTTTTTTGCTTCCTTTCCTTTTTTTGCAGAATCTTTGTTCTTTTTCCAGAACAATATGAACGGCCGCGTGTGTTTCTACTATATATAGTTGCATTGTGGTCGTTTTCGAGACTATAATAGCATAGACGTTTTCAAGACTATATTATATGGCGGCAATTATCTCTTTGTTTATGGGTTTTCCTATTATACCTCATAATCAAAAAGAAGGGTTTTACATTGCATGAACAGAAAAGGACATAAAACGATACAATCAAAAGGCTCTCTGATCTCAGCAGGGCACATTTCCGGAAAAAGCGCAAAGCCCGTAAGAATCCACCAAAAAAACAATCACCGCGCGTTACAGATTACAACAAAGGAAGGCAGCCGTCATGAATGATAACTCCGTTTTCTGGTATGAATGTAAGCAAAAAAGTTCCTATCACAATAAACCAATGAAGCAGGATTACCCTATGTTTCACTATCCGTTATCCGCGCATGCCTGCGGCGCTATCAACGGAAAAAAATACACTAATTCACTGGATGCTCTGGAGCGTTCCTATTCCTGCGGTTTCCGCTTTGTCGAACTCGACCTGATGCTGACAGATGATGGCGTGGTGGTTTGTTCCCACGGGTTTGATGAGACAAATTGCAAAAGAACGGGAATGATATGGCAGCCTTCCTTTGAAAAAATGACTGGGCAGCAGTTCCTCGAACAAACCATTGACGGACTGCGTACCATGGATGCAGCAAAGCTGTATGAATTCATGCTCGCGCATGAGGATCTGTATATTGAACTGGACTGTCGCAATCTATCGGCAGAACAGGTTCAGGAAGTGATGCCGGCCTTTTTGAAAGCCTTTCAAAATGATAATGCCGTTCTGGACAGATGTCTGATGCAGACGTACTCAGAGGAAATGTTTGAATCGATCGAACAGATCTATCATTTTTCGTACTATATGATGTTGATCACAGATGAGCGTATCGACCAAATCGACAGCATCATCTCTTACTGTCTGGAACATGGGATTGGTGCCGTTTCCGTGAAGCACCTATTACTGAAAGACGAAAACGTGATCCGAAAGATCAAGGATGCGGGGCTCTATCTTCTTGCTTACTCCGTCGATAAAAGGAAGCGTACCGGCTGGTTGCTCGAGCATGGTGCGGATACTGTCTGTACCAACTTTATTGATCTTGAGTATGGAGAATTGAAACAGCCAAAAACCAATGATCGCATTTATAAATGGAGTCTCTCTCACCCTGTCGATCCCACCAAGGTTGTCATCATAAGCGAAGAACTCTCTGCAAAGAGGGATTATCTTCCCAAGCTGATTTCCCATCTGAAGGAAATCACGCAGCCGGATCACATCATTTTAGTTACACTACCTTCAAATATTACGGAAGCGACATCAGACTACGAAGGTATCCGTATTCTGAATCTTCATTGTGCAGATGCAATCCTGGAGATAGAAATCGCTGCCGTAGTATTGGATCTGGAATATGAAAAGTTTCTGAGAAGCTGGCGAGGACAACCGGACAGCATCCGGATTGGCATCCGGAATCCGGAAATAACAAAACCGCTAACAGGTTTTGACGAAGAATCGAAGGATATCCCCGGTGATCAGATGGTGCTGGAGCACAAGTATTATAAAAAACTGGATCTGGTCTTTGCTCATAGCAGTGCGGAAAGGCGACTGCTACGCCGATCCTTTGGCTTCCAGGGCATCATCTTCAACCTCCCTTCCGGAAATCAGGAAAAGCTCCTCCATGCAATAGAAAAGCTGATCTCAAATAAGATCAGCCAAAAGGAATTACTCTCCGAGTTATCTCCCGGTTATCAGGATCTGTTGTATCTCAAGCTTCACCGGCTGAAGCGCCGATTAATCCGTTATTGGAAAAAGAAGAAACAGAAAGCCTCTATCTCTCCGCAACCTTGATGATGATCACACCGTCCAGCTCCTGTACGCTGCCCTCTGTCGGAAATACCGGCATATTCAGGACGCGCTGATCATCATAAAACCTGGCGTATTCTTTCTTTTTGATATTCTTTAACATAATCCCCTTCCGATAGCGGACAGCTCCGGTCCAGGATTTCTGCATATGATAGCTGGGCCAGATAAAATCACCCGTTCTGGCATAGGCATTGGCTTTATCATAGATTTCCGAAGTGTAGTAAAGCGGGCTGCCGGAAGGCGTTCCCATAATCGCATATTTTTGCTTTTCATCATACCTGCCTGTCCGGATCAGATAATCCGTCACGCTTTGCACCAGGGAATCATTTGCGATCAGGCCTTCCTTCATAGCCTCCTGATCGATCACTGTCTGCATCAGTTCTCCGTACAGAAATAAACCGATCACACAGACGATCAGTGCAACAGCTGCCTTGTCCAAAACCTTCCTTGATATCGTTCCCGGAAGTTCAAGTAAGAAAAGCATCGCTATCAGCATAATAAACAAGGCAAACGGACCCGACTGCTGGATCAGGAAGCCGGCTCCCGGTGTCAGAAATTCGGTAATATTGATAAATGCCGGAAAAAGCAGAAATACCGGCAGCAGCAATACCGCTGCCACTTTGTTCTTTTTAAAACCTTTGAAAAACAGAAGAAGAAACAGTAATACGATCAGTATCAGCTCTATCCTTGCCCATCTGCCGCTGCAAAGCCGGTTCCATCGCACGGAAGCATTCCATGCTCCACCGAAGTAGCATTTAAAGTATTGGTATACCGTTTTGAAGGAAGCAGGGATACTGGCAATGATCGTCCTGACAGAAAAATCTCCCGCATTTTTATAGCCGGACATCTTTAATCCATGACGGATCAACTCTTCCTTCAGAATCAAAAGATAGGAAAGACCTCCGAAAAGACCACATAGCAGCGCTGAACCGATATACCTTCCGATACTCTTTCCCTTCGCTTCTATCCGAAAAGTCAAAAGATACAATCCAAAAAGAGTCAGCAGGGACATAAAGCCAAGATTGCTCTGATAAACCGCCATAGCGCAGGCAATCAGCAACACCGCTCCCAGCCACATAGCCGTCATCCTTTTGCCCTTTTCATCCACTGATCTGAAAATCAGGAGGATTGCCGATACCGATAATAAGAATCCCAGCGCATACGAAAGCGATGTGTATCGATAAGATAGCACCACACAGACATAGGGATTTCCCAAAAAGAAAAAGCTACAGAAATAGTCTTTCCAACAACCGTGTCTTTCCCCGGTCATTGACCATATCAGCTGAACACCCAATAAGAAAAAGAACAGGGCCCCAATAGAGGCAAACGGATTGATCGCAAGACCTCCTGTCAGCATATCCACATATCGAAGCAGCCATCTGCCGATCCGAAGCTCCCAATCTCCCGCCTTGTAATAGGGACTGGTAAACAATCCGTCGCAATAGTTCACCAGATCATTTGTGATCAGTAAATAATAAAGCAAAAATACAAATATGCCTTTATACAGAACCGTCTTGAAAAATTTTCCAACCTGCTCTTTGTTCATTTCAGATATGATCCTTCTTTAGCGATTTATTTTCCGGCAACCTCATCAAATTCTTCAATAATCTCTTTGGACGGCGCCTTTGTCAGCAGACTGACAACCATGATAAAGATGATGGCAACCAGGAAGGCAGGTGCCAGTTCATACAGATCCCATGCTCCGCCCAAAGGACGCACACCGTATTTCCAGATAAATACCATCAGGCCTCCGGTGATCATACCGGCCATCACGCCAAAGCGGTTGCATCTCTTCCAATAAAGAGAAAGCAATATCGCCGGTCCGAATACCGCGCCAAAGCCCGCCCAGGCAAAGGAGACGATACCAAAGACGGAGCTGTTGGGATTCCATGCGATGAAAGCAGCCAGAATTGCCACAATCACCAGTGTGATACGGGCTGTCAGCATCGCTCCGCGCTCTGACATTTTTACCTTAAAAACGTCCTGAATGATATTCTCTGAAACAGCGGATGCCGCAGCGATCAACTGGGAATCTGCCGTGGACATGGTGGATGCCAGGATACCTGCTATGATCAGTCCGCCTATCAGTGCCGGCAGGAAACCGTTTTTGCTGATATGGTCCGCCAGTACAACGATCAGAGTCTCCGCCTTGGAAGAAGATGTGGGATCTTCGATCAGGCTATCCAATACGCCAACCTGCGTCATGGCACGTCCCACAACGCCCAGGATCACAGCGATCATCAGCGAAAACAGTACCCATACGGAAGCCACTCTTCTGGAAAGTTTCAGCTTGGAGGGATCTTCGATTGCCATAAACCTCAAAAGGATATGGGGCATACCAAAATAGCCAAGTCCCCAACAGAACATCGTGATCTTGTTGAAAATACCATACGCTGCCCCTGACCGGGTAACATTATCATAGGTAGCGGACAAATCCAGAAATCCCTCCAGACTCCCCGCATTATCGATCACGGCAGATACGCCGCCTGCCCGGGATACGCCATATCCCAACACGATAAACAATGCGATCGTCATAACAATGGACTGGATAAAGTCCGTGGTGGAAGCTGCCAGGAAACCACCCGTCGTGGTATAACCCACGATAATGATGGCGGATACGATCATCGCCAACTGATAATTGACACCAAAGAGTGAGCCAAACAGCTTGCCGCAGGCGGAAAATCCGGATGCCGTATAAGGCACAAAGAAAATGATGATGAACAGAGCGCCGATAAAGAGCAGGATATTGCTCTCATCACGGAACCGGTTCTTCAGATAGTCAGGAATTGTGATGGCTCCTACTCTCTCGGTATACTTTCGCAGCCGCTTGGCCGTAAAAAGCCAGTTTAAATAGGTTCCCACGATCAGGCCGACAGCCGTCCAGCCTGCATCCGCGATGCCGGAAAAGTATGCCAGACCGGGCACACCCATCAAAAGATAAGAGCTCATATCCGATGCCTCGGCACTCATTGCCGTAACAAAGGGACCCAGCTTTCTGCCTCCCAGATAAAAATCCCCGACATCATTTGTGTTTCTTGAGGCAATAAAGCCCACCAGCAGCATGCCGGCCAAATACACCACGATTGTGATGATGATACCCACCTGTGCACTTGTTAAAGCTGTCATTTTTTCAATCCTCCTCTAAAAGCTTTATCATTCGTTCTACTGATACCACCTTCCGCTGGCGCCGCAGGGCAGTACCAGAGAGTTTCGTTTTACCGGCAGACCGATCTCATCGGCATCCACCGTGCCGCCTCTTTGGGCAGCGATCGCCTCCGAAAGCATGTAGGAAAGCACCGCCGGCTGCAGCCCCGTAGTATAGGAATTGATCAAAAAGAAATCCGCCTCATCGGAAAGGAGCTGAGCCGCCGACAGGATCAGCGGATAAACATTTTCCTCGATCTTCCATATCTCTCCCTTGGGTCCACGTCCGTAAGAGGGCGGGTCCATAATGATGGCATCATATCGGTTGCCCCGCCGGATCTCGCGCTGGACAAATTTCTGGCAATCATCCACCAGCCAACGGGTCCTTTCCGTCGGAACATGACTGGCGGCCGCATTTTCCCTGGCCCAGCCAACCATACCTTTGGCCGCATCCACATGGGTGACGCAAGCTCCCGCAAGAGCCGCCGAAACGGTAGCGCCGCCCGTGTAAGCAAAAAGGTTCAACACCTTAAACGGTCTCTTGGGACCTCTCTTTTCCACCGCATCCCGTATCCGTGCGCCGCACCAGTCCCAGTTCACTGCCTGTTCCGGAAAGACACCTGTATGCTTGAAAGCAAAGGGCTTTAAGTGAAAGACCATAGACCCGCCAATGCTCTCATAGCCAATGGTCCATTCCTGCGGCAGATCCTTCATCTCCCAATTGCCGCCCCCCTTGGCAGAACGGTGGTAATGACCGTTTTTTTTCTTCCATTCGGGGCTCTGATATCCTGTATCCCAGATCACCTGAGGATCGGGGCGCACCAGAAAATAATTGCCCCAGCGTTCCAGCTTTTCTCCCCGCGTAGCATCCAGTACCTCATAGTCTTTCCAACGATCTGCAATCCACATCTCTCATCCTGCCATTTCACTTAGTCTTCTGTTCCCGTATACCTCATCATCGAAAAGCGGACATAAACGAAAAGCCCGCAGCAACAAACACGATTAAGAGGATCATATAGAGCACAAAGATCACACCCATAAAGATCAGCTCTGCCTTAAAGAAATTGGACTTGGACTTTTTCTCGTTCTTATTGAAAGCCCAGACAAACATCATAATAATGTTCACGCAGGGAATGAGCATGATCAGCATGGTCACAAGCCAGTCTCCCATACTCATGGGCTCTTCCAGTCCCTCCGGTATTCCATTTGCGCCCCCGTCATCTACGGCGGACACCGCGGGAACATAAGGATTGCCACTACCGACGCCCTGTGCCCCATCTGCCGGGCGCCACTCACCTTCATTCATGTAGCGTTCATAATTGCGCAGCCTGGGCGTATCATCTGTGTCATGGGTAAAGGAATCAATCGCCTCGGTAGCGGACGCATTCAGCTCCTTAGCTGCCTTTGTTACCGCGTCGTATCCCTCCTCATCAAACTCTTTGTAAGGTGCCAGTCCATTGTTGTTCTCGTCCATCATTTCCTCCTTTTTATTCTGTCCGGATCCGTCTTCGTCAGATCAGATCCAGCATTTTTTCTACCTGTTTTGTGTAACTGAGTTCCTGCTTTACCTTGCGATAGCCGTTTGCCGCGATCGCTTCCCGCTCTTTGTCATGTGTCAGATAATAGTCCGCCAGCTCAACTGCCTGCTCGATGCTTTCATAATAAACAAAATCTTCCCCGGGCTTCAAATATTCCAGAAAATCCGACTGGAAGTTGGTCAGCAGAAATCCTCCGCACCCCAGAATATCCAGCGCCCTGAGCGGCATTCCCGCATGAATGCTCCGAAGTGATATATTCAGATTGATCTTTGCGCACTTCATGGCAAACGCCGCACGGTCATAATAATCGATCTTGCCCATATTCAACACATTCGGCAGCTGAGGGGTACGCTCCGGTGTAAACAGCCGTACCTGATGTTTTTCAGACAGCTCAGACAACAGCTTTTGCCGCTCCATCGCCGTAACCTTGCGGGCCAGAAAATAATTGGCCAGCACCCACTCAGCCGTTTCCATACCGTCTCCCTGGGCATATACGGGGCACACCTTCTGAATGCTTTCCACAATGGGCGGTGTCAGCGCCGGCTCGATCACATCCACGCCATACAGGATCATCTGCGCCTGCAGCAATGCATCCACATACCCCCTGGTATGATCATCCAGTTCTTTCAAATGGCGGAACATATGATTGTGTTCTTCCAGATACGTCGATCCGATAAAAGTAATCTCGCTGTCATAGGCCGCCCTGTCGCCCGCTGACGGAAGCACCCTGTCATAGTGCTCCACAGCAGCTGCCATGGGAAGATAATGAATATTCTTTACCCCAAGACCCTGCAGCCTTCCCACTTCATGGGAATCAAAATGAAAGATCCGGTTGGTATCCAAAAGCGCCGTCTGAGAATAGACCTGAATAAACGGGCTGTCATAGATCCAGGAAACATATTTGACGCGGCATGCCTTACAGGCAATGGCCACTGTAGGATAATAGTTAAAAGAAAAAACAAAGACCGGCTTTTCCTTCAGTATCCGTTCTGCTGTCTCAGATGCCAGCTTTTCGCTCTTTCGCGTGTCTTCGTCATGGACGGAAAAAGGAAACTTTACCACCTCATATCCAAACTTTTCGAAAACAGGAATGATATGTTCATTGCCAAAACTGGCCCATTCCAAAAAAAGTATCTTATCCAAGATTCTGTTCCTTTCTTTAAAAGTTGCTTTTGCATGATTATTTAACCGAAGGAGAAAGCCCTGCCATAAAAGCTTCCTTGTTTTCCTTTGGCGTTGTGGTCGGTCTGCCCAAATCTTCCCGTGCACCTATTCCACATTTAATTTCCAAAAAAGCAAGTTCACGCTTGCTCTTTATTTCTTCCAGCATGTCATCCAGCCTATCATAATCCTTCGCTGAATAAACATGTTTGTATCCGCAGGCTGTGGCAACTGCCGTCACATCCAAACCTCCTGCCACCGTCGGCATACCGCCAACCGTTTCATGTGCGCCGTTGTTGATCACGATATGCACAAGATTATCCATTCCTGAGCTGCCGATCAACGCCATGGCACCCATATGCATCAGCGCCGCTCCGTCTCCGTCAATGCACCAGATGCGGCGGTCCGGTTTTTGGGCAGCGATCCCCAGCGCGATGGAGGAAGCATGCCCCATGGAGCCCACCGTCAGAAAATCCCTGCTGTGATCCTGACCTGCCTGCTCGCGGATCTCAAACAATTCCCTGCTGGCCTTTCCGGTGGTGGATACGATGGGATCCTCTCCCGTCACGGCCGTGATATGACGGATGATCTCCTCTCTTGTCATCTGATAATCATTTTGATAGATCACTTTTTCATCATAAGACAGCGCACCCTTGCGGATCACAAAGGCAACGCTTCTGCCCTCAGAAAGCACTTTTTCAAAATCTGCCATAGCTGCTGCGACTTCATCAGCGGTCGTTTCCTGTCCCACCACGAAATGCTCGATCCCCATATCTTCCAAAAGCTTCGTTGTCACCATGCCCTGATAGATATGCTGCGGCTCGTCATGCACACCCGGCTCACCCCGCCAGCCGATCACAAAGATCACAGGGATCCCGTATACGCGCTCATCCAAAAGAGAAGCAACGGGATTGATGATATTCCCTTCGCCGCTGTTTTGCATATAAACCACCGCCGTCTTCCCTGTAGCCAGATGATATCCCGCTGCCAAAGCCGTAGCATTTCCTTCATTGGCAGCAATCACATGATGTCCGGGATCTATCCCATAACGGTTCATCAGATAATTACACAAGGCTTTCAGTTGCGAATCGGGTACTCCTGCAAAATAATCCGCTCCCAATATATTGATCAAAGCTTCTACCTTCATACACTTTCTCCCTGTCTTACGAAATTCTTTCCCATTTCGCTAATGATTACACGCCGTCAGCTTGCCACTCTGCCATTTTATGCCTGCCCCACTCTCAATTCTTTCACCCGATACTGATGCGATAACACAAACACTCTGAGAAGGCGCTCTGCCAGAAAGCCGAAAAGCCTCTTCTGATACCTGTCATAGCCGCTGACATCAACCCTTTTCTCCACTTCGAACAAAATAGAAAACAGCCAATTGCAATACTCGTCATAAATCCGCTTGCTCGTTGCAAACAGATTGCCGCCGCAGAACAGAGTGCTGCCAATCTGCAGATCAAAGGCATCCACATCCTGCGGATACAACTCTGTCAGCACCTGCCGGCAAACAGCCAGATCCCCAATATTATGCCAATGGTCATAGTTTTCATAAATGCTGCCCTCACCGGACGGATAACTGGCGGAGATCAGGAAATCACAGTCCCTCAGGAACTCCTCCAGCTCCTCACGCCTCAGCACCCTGTTTTGCTCTCCGTATATAAAATATCTGCGATAATGTGCCACACCAACCACATCACAGGTGACATTTTTCCAGACCCAGTACATCCCTGTCAGTTCACAAAAGGATCCGTTTTTTTCCGAGATAGATTCTCCCGTATCATCTCCCCAATATCCCAGATCCTCTCCCAAACTCCTGCCCACGTGCAGCGGCAGGTATAACGTCTCATCAACTCCCGCAGGAAATTCAAACGTCTTATGCGTCATAGTATAGATTCTGCTGTCCATATATGTATCTCCGGTATCATGCTGGAAATGCCAAAACAAAAAATCTTTCCGCCTGCTATAATATATAGTATTCCCTGCCGTTTACGGTAACCGGTGCTATTGCCCCGGAAAAAAGTGCTGCCGTCTTACCATCTGTCGTAAAAATGCGTTTTGTATGCAAAAGAACCCATTCCCACAGTCCGAGGTAGGCAGCCTCATCCATCAGTTTTTCTGCTTCAAACAATACAACCAGATCAAATTGCTCTCCACGATACATCTCCTGATAATCCTGCGCGGTTACAATCTGCCGAAACAGTACGTGGTAGATCTCCACCTCCGCCCCTGTCAGATCCAATCCGAAAAGCTCTGTATCGGAAGGAATCTCAAAATTCCTAAAAGAGCGGCTGATAGCGCCGATCCTTTTTAAAAACATGCCCACATCCAGCATTTTTACCGGATGAAGCTGACTGACCAGCAGGGCAAAGGCATTCATCTCATCAGGATCTGTGAGCACCCAATGCGGTCTGACCAGCCCGTTTTCCAGCTTCTCATTCATACTCATTTCTCCGTCTGCGGCAAAATGATCTTTTGGATCAAAAACTGAGCAACCTCGTCAATCTGTGCAAAAGTCACCTTTTCCGGAAGCGTAACACCAAACGCATTCTTCACCTTTTCCTGCAATGCCTCTGTGTAAAACAGCGTCCCGTTCTCAATCTTTTTCACACCATCCAGCGCCATAGACTGTCTGTTTACCTCCTGCATCTGCGCAAGAGAAAAATCCTTTTCGCAGATCTGCGCATGCATAATATCATTCTCGCAACTGATCTGTACCGGATATCCGCCAAGCTGTCCGAATACCCCCGGAGAAAATACCAGCTGCTCCTCACCTGTTCTTGCACATTCCACGATAGCTTTTATGAGCCGTAGATTGCTGGACGCGTTCATCATATTCCGCTTCTCATCTGTTGGCATAGGAATTTTACAGGCAGCAAAAATGTCCTCTTTATTGACCTTTTGTTCTTCTCCCCTGTATCTGACTACAAGGGGCAGATCCACTCCCTCGGTCTGACCCTCCTTGCTGATACAGACATCATGAAAATGTCCTGCCGCAAACATGACCTGTACATTCCAAAAATCCTCTATTCCCAACCTGGCTGCTGCCGCATAGCGCATACGAGGCACCAGATGATTTAAGTTGCCACTGCCAAAATCCGGATATGCCTTCCCCGCACTCTTCAGCCAAGGGATTACAGCATCGGAATAAGAAGTGTTGATCAGAACAGCATCCGTATCCGCCTCCTCACAGGCCTGCATGATATTCCTGGTAAAACAAATCGCCAACGGTGACCAGATCCCATAAGCGCGAATATTGCTCCAGGAGATCGTTCCGTATTTCAACCCCGGATATGCCCGGCTGGAATTCACGATGAAATCCGGCCTGTATTCCTCAATTACATTTCGGATTGCAGAGATATCATTCAGATCCACGTCAGATGCAATCCGGATCTGTGTCACATTCTGTTCCCGGATCAGAGCACTGATTCTGACAATGTTGACCTTCATCTCCAGCTTATCATAGCTACGTCCCACGACCACGATCTTCATAGCAGGATCCTTTAAGCTTACCAGATAATCCAAAAGATAAGATCCCACACTGCCCAGGCCGATGATCATCACACAA
>CAJOOZ010000039.1 GCA_905236705.1 uncultured Lachnospiraceae bacterium
CAGGAAAAGTATGAACAGGAAACCAAGTCCTTTGAACATACAATGGATTCCTTCAAAAAGATAATCATTGTTGAAAAGAGCATGAAACCTCGCTATGACGAAAACGGCTATTTGATGATGGGTGTGAAGGAATTTTTATTGGATGCAAACAGCCTACTGATCTGACTAAGTATTTTTTCTGCAAAAACTCCTAATTCTATCTGGTAGGAATCGGGTAGAAAAAAGGCAGAACACTGCATAAAAAAATCGAAGCGACAGGATTTGAACCTGCGACCTCTGCGTCCCGAACGCAGCGCTCTACCAAACTGAGCCACGCTTCGATAATAAAAATGGGCGGATCTTTTGTCCGCTCAGATATATTATCATACTTTTGGTGGTTTGTCTATTGGATTTTTCCAAAAGACCGCTAAAAGACCGTCATGGATCGCCTTAAGGTGTGTTCTCGAAATCCTCAAAATCCTCCCGGTTCAGATCTCCTTCGGCAATTTTTTCATCCAGCCAGAGCTGCAGGGAACCGATGGACAGAGCCAGCTTGTCCAGCCGGCTTTTGATCCGTAAAAAATCCTCCCGTTCGTAGTCATTGATGCGGCCGTCTTCCACGATCTCCAAAAGGCGGTCTTTTTCCTGTTCCAACTTGTGCAGACCGTTCAGGGTTTCCACGGCGATCTGTGAAAGATCCTTCATCTCCACGGGGTGGACATATTTCCTGCCGATCTCGCATTCGTGGGAGCAATAGTAATTGCACAGGTGCGGTGCTTTATAGCATTCGGCCATGGCAATGATATCCTCCGGCAGGATGCGCACCTTGCCGTTTTCGACCTTTTCGATCCGTTCCGGTGAGATATACACCATGAGTTCTCCGGCTTTTTCACGGGTCAGTCCCCGCTCCTCCCGTGTCAGTTGATAGATGGTTTTGTTGGCTTTGGTAGAACGTCGTCCCATAGTCGTCTCCGTTATCTGATCTTTATTTAACCGCGTCTTTTGAAACGAAACAGATCCGTTTCCCTAAGGATTATACAACGGGAAATTGTTAAGGGGCAAGGATAAATCTGTCTGTCGGATATTACTCCGGCCAAAGCAGTATTTTTCTGTCAGAGCAAAATAGACTGTTATTTTTTTCACAAAATAGGATGTATTTTCTGAAAAACGCCTGATACAATGATTACATCAAAACAAAAGCAGGCAGTCGCAAAAATACACAGTGAGGCTGCCGGAAAGGAAGGGCAGAAGGATGGACAGGCCATAATGAACAGGTAAAGCAGTCAGAGCATATTTTTATGTATGAAAGGAAGGTACCCATTATGTTAAATTTCACAATGATTCAGATTGGAATTGTTGCAGTAATCATCGTTTTTTTGATCGCGTTGCTGTTTTCCAGCTATGTAAAATCACCCCCCGACAGGGCATTCATTATTTCAGGTTTAAAGAAAGAACCCAAGATCCTCATCGGACGCGCCGGAATGAAGATTCCCTTTTTCGAAAGACTGGATAAACTGTATTTAGGTCAGATGTCCGTGGATATCAAAACCGAGCAGTCAGTGCCTACCAATGACTTTATCAATGTCAATGTAGATGCGGTGGCCAAGGTCAGGATCGAGCCTACGCCGAGTGGGATCCAGTTAGCAGCCAAGAACTTTTTGAACAAGACAGCCGCTCAGATCACTGCTGATCTGCAGGATTCTCTCCAGGGTAATATGCGTGAGATCATTGGTACACTGTCTCTCAAAGAGATCAACACCGACCGTGATTCTTTCTCCGATCAGGTAATGGCAAAGGCCTCCAAGGATATGGCCAAACTCGGTATCGAGATCATATCCTGCAACATTCAGAATGTAACCGATGAAAACGGTCTTATCGCAGACCTGGGTATGGATAATACGGCCAAGATCAAAAAGGATGCCGCTATTGCGAGGGCACAGGCCGAGAGAGATATCAAGGTAGCAGAGGCGGAAGCGGATCAGATATCCAATGATGCCAGAGTGGCAGCGGATACGGAGATCGCGCAGCGCAACAACCAGCTGGCCATTAAGCAGGCGGAGCTTAAAAAGGAGTCCGATATCAAACGCGCCGAGGCAGACGCAGCTTATGAGATCCAGAATCAGGAACAGCAGAGAAGCATCCAGACCGCAACCGTGAATGCGCAGATCGCAAAAGCAGAGCGCGAGGCGGAACTGAAGCAGAAGGAAGTACAGGTTAAGCAGCAGGAGCTGGCTGCCCAGATCGAGAAAAAAGCAGATGCGGACAAGTACGCTGCAGAGCGTGTCGCAGAGGCGGATCTGATCAAGCGTCAGAAATATGCCGAGGCCGAGAAGTTCGAACAGGAGAAACAGGCAGAAGCCAGAAAAGCCAAAGCAGAGGCCGAAAGGTTTGCGGCCGAGCAGGAAGCCGCCGGTATCAAGGCCAAGTATGATGCCGAAGCAGCCGGTGTTTCCGCCAAGGGTCTGGCAGAGGCTGAAGCCATCAAGGCCAAGGGTCTTGCGGAAGCAGAGGCAATGGAGAAAAAGGCAGAGGCATATCAGAAGTACAACAAGGTGGCCATGACGGAAATGATCATCAATGTATTGCCTGATATTGCAAGCCAGATCGCAGCTCCTCTGTCCCAGATCGACAAGATCACCATTATCGGTGGCGGCGAGGGCGGTCAGAGCGGTATGAGCCAGGTGGCCGACAATGTACCTATTGTTATGAGCAAGCTTTTTGAATCCGTCAGAGAAACCACCGGTGTGGATCTGAAGGAGGTTATGAAGGCCGAAACCTATGATGCCAAGGTGACCAAGAATGTGAATGTCAGCGGTGTTTCCGCAGACAAGGCGGTGGTCAGTGTCGGCAGCGCAGAGTAAAAGAAGGTGAAAAAACGGGTTCCGGGTGGCTGGTGCCGCCCGGAACCTTTTGTTTTTTCGGAAGCTTTTTCAGAATTGTGTTCGGGAAAAATAGACAGTTTGGCAAAAATGGAGTAAAATGGAATGGATTGCACAAAACATGAAATACTGACAGTGGCCGGAGTTATACAGGCAGGATTATAAAGACCATATGGAAATAGATAAGATACTGGATGCGGGCAGCGGTATTCTGGAGGATGTCGTTACCGCAGTGGAACAAAATGAATATACGGATCTGGGAGCCAGGATACAGAGCAGGGTCAGAGAGGCCACACAGGTGACACAGCCTGCATCCGGAACGGATGACACGGTTTATTCCGGCGTGGTGGAGCCCACCAACAAAAAGGACGGGATCTATCGGACCAATTATGCAGAGAATGCCGGCGGCAGCGGCAAAGCCGGGCAGGCAGACAGCAGTCAAAGCGGCAGTAACAATGCGCATCCCGGTCAGACGGATTATCACAGTGGTGCATATTCCGGCAGTGCCTACAGGAGATATTCTTCCGACAGAAGAAACGGTTCTGTGGAGCCTAACTCTTCATCCAGAGCCAGAGCGCAGGGAACCTATCAGGGTAATCAGAACCGGGCGGGCTACCAGAGGGTTTACGGCAGTGGCAATGCTTCCGCAGCGAGTCAGAATCGCGGGCAGACCCCGGGAAGCAGCCACGCAAATAGCAACGCAGGCAGCAACGCAAAAGGGGCTTACGGAAAATATGATTACCGTAATCCGGAACGGATGAACAATCTTCGGGGAGGGGCAGCAAAAAGCGAAGCTCTCACCCCTTTTAACAGCAAAAATGTGAGCACCAATACCGGCGTTGTGCCGATGGTATTCGGTTCCATGGGCATGGCCGTGGGAGGGATCGGAACGGCTGTATACGGTATAACCGGCGTGCTGGCGGCGCTGACCGGCGGCGTGGCAGCGGTTGGCGCAGGTATTCTGATGCCTCTTCTGAGTTGTCTGGGAATAACAGGTGCATCAGGCCTTTTGTTTTCCAACGGGAAACAGAAAAAGGATGTGGTAGAGGACTATTATCAGTATGGCAAATATATCGGCAATGCCGAGTTTTTCAAGATCGATGAACTGGCCGCCAGACTGGGGATCCAGGAAAATAAGCTGAAAAAGAACCTGCGAAAAATGATGCGGCAGGGCCTTTTGCCACAGGCCAGACTGGATGAAGAACAGGATATGATGCTTTTGACTGACAAAGCATACGATCAGTACCGGCAGGCTGCGGACAGTTACAAAAAACGCCGCGAGGAGGAGGAAAAAAGAGAGCAGTATTTTACCTCGCAGGATACGGACGGCGTGGTCAGGGAATTGTTAGCAGAAGGTAACGAATATCTGAAAAAGGTGCGCCATTATAATGATCTGATTCCCGATACACAGGAGATGTCAAACAAGCTTTACCGGCTGGAAAATATCATGTACCGCATTTTTGAGCAGGTCAAAAACAAACCGGAAATGGCACAGAACCTGCGCCGTTTTATGGAGTACTATCTGCCCACCACCGAGAAACTGCTATCGGCCTACATTGAGGTGGACAAGCAGCCACAGGTGGGCGGGAATATTACCGGTATGAAGGAAGAGATCGATACTGCCATGGACACCATTAACGATGCCTTTGAAAAGCTATTGGATTCGTTATTTGAGGATCTGGCCTGGGATATCTCATCTGACATATCGGTCATGAAGACCATGCTGGAGCAGGACGGTCTGACAACGAAATAAAAATACTTAAAATATCACAAGCACAGGAGGAAAAAGAAAATGGCAGAAGATTTAAACGAGATCATTGTGGATGCGCCTACAGCGCCGGTTTTGACATTTGATGTACCGGTGGAGGGAGAAGCAGAGCTGGTGGTTGCGGATACGGCCGAGGCCGAGAAGGAGCTGCAGGCGGCTACCGGACAGCTTTCCGCAGAAACCCAGTCTCTTATGAAGGAGAAAGGCGTAAAACCGCAGGAGGTCAATCTGTCTCCCGAAGAGATCGCGCAGGTGGACAATTTTGCCAAGCAGATAGATGTCTCAAACGCCAGGGCTATCATGGGCTACGGCGCCGGTACACAAAAGAAGATGGCGGATTTTTCCGAAAAAGCCATGGGTAATGTCAAGACCAAGGATATGGGAGAGATCGGCGGTATGATCTCCGGTCTGGTAACAGAGCTTAAGAACTTTGAGATCGACAATGAGGAAAAAGGACTCTCCGCCTTATTTAAAAAGAGCTCCAACAAGGTCAATGCCATGAAGGCCAAGTATGCCAAGGTGGAGACCAATGTCAATGCCATTTCCCATGAGCTGGAAAAACATCAGGTTACGCTGCTCAAGGATATCGATGTGCTGGACAAGATGTATGATCTGAATCTGGCATATTTCAAGGAACTGACCATGTATATTCTGGCGGGGCAGAAGAAGCTGGAAGAGGTCAGAAGCACGCAGCTGAAGGAGCTGCAGGATAAGGCGCAGCAGACGGGACTGATGGAGGATGCGCAGGCAGCCAAGGATCTGGCATCACAGTGTGACCGTTTTGAGAAAAAGATCTATGATCTGGAGCTGACCCGCAATATCGCTTTGCAGACCGCGCCGCAGATCCGTATGGTACAGACGTCGGATCAGATGATGGCGGAAAAGATTCAGTCCACCATAGTCAATACGATCCCGCTTTGGAAAAATCAGATGGTCATTGCCATCGGCATAGAGCATTCCACTCAGGCAGCCAAGGCGGAGAGAGAGGTCAACGATATGACCAATGCACTTCTGAAGAAAAATGCAGAGGCCCTCAAGCAGGCAACGGTTGCCAGTGCCAAAGAATCGGAGCGTGGCATTGTGGATATTGAGACACTCAAGCATACTAACGAACTGCTGATCTCCACGATGGATGAAGTGGTTGCCATCCAGAAGGAGGGCAAAGAAAAGAGACACGCCGCAGAAGCGGAGCTTGCCCAGATCGAAGGTCAGTTGAAGGAGAAACTTCTGGCAGCAGCAAAATCGTGAGAGAAGATAGCAGAGAAGAAAAAGAGAGAAAAGGAAGAGTAGTGATATGCAGAACAAAGGACCATATTATTTGACGACAGCCATTGCCTATACATCCGGCAAGCCCCATATCGGCAACTGCTATGAGATCATCCTGGCGGATGCCATTGTCAGATACAAAAGAGCAGACGGCTATGACGTTCATTTTCAGACGGGAAGTGACGAACACGGACAAAAGATCGAGACGCGCGCCATCGAAGAAGGCATGACCCCCAAGGAATTTGTGGATATGACGGCGGGAGAGATCAAGCGCCTGTGGGATCTGATGGGTACTTCCTATGACCGTTT
This sequence comes from uncultured Lachnospiraceae bacterium, assembly GCA_905236705.1. Lineage (GTDB taxonomy): Bacteria > Bacillota > Clostridia > Lachnospirales > Lachnospiraceae > RGIG7926. The sequence goes on from CAJOOZ010000039.1 coordinate 6,202, forward strand.
TATCCGTACCACGGATGAGGATCATGAGCGCCAGATCCAGAAGATGTTCAAAAAATTCTATGATCAGGGTGACATTTACAAGGGTGCCTATGAGGGGCAGTATTGTACGGAATGTGAAGCTTTTTATACGGCGGCACAGCTCGCAGAGGGCAGGTGCCCTGTTTGCGGCGGCGCTGTCCATGAGGAAAAGGAAGAGGCTTACTTTTTCAAGATGAGCAAGTATGCCGACCGCCTCATCGAACATATCAATACTCATCCCGAGTTTATCCAGCCCGTGAGCCGCAAAAATGAAATGATGAACAATTTCCTGTTGCCGGGTCTGCAGGATCTGTGTGTTTCCAGAACCTCTTTTAAATGGGGTATTCCCGTGGATTTCGATGACAAGCATGTGGTCTATGTGTGGCTGGATGCCCTGTCCAACTATATCACCGGTATCGGCTATGATGCGGATGGTGACAGCTCGGAGCAGTACAAAAAATACTGGCCGGCGGATCTGCACCTGATCGGCAAGGATATCATCCGCTTTCATACGATCTACTGGCCCATTTTTCTGATGGCACTGGGAGAGCCGCTGCCCAAGCAGGTATTCGGTCATCCCTGGCTGCTGCAGGGCGGGGAGAAAATGAGCAAGTCCAAGGGGAACGTGCTCTATGTGGATGATCTGATCGGTATTTTCGGTCTGGATGCCGTCCGCTATTTTGTACTTCACGAGATGCCTTATGAAAATGACGGTACCATTACCTGGGAATTGATGACGGAGCGGGTGAATTCCGACCTGGCCAATACGCTGGGTAATCTGGTAAACCGCACCGTTGCCATGACCAATAAGTATTTCGGCGGTATTGTAGAAAACAAAAACACTGCCTCCGATGAAGTCAAAGAAGCCGGCAAAACAGGGCAGATGCTCTCCGAACAGCAGATTGATGAGGACCTGCGCTCCATGGCAGCAGGGCTTTATGAGATCGTGGAGAATAAAATGAATGAGCTCAGGGTTGCGGATGCTCTTTCCGAGATCTTTGCCCTGTTCAAACGACTGAACAAATATATCGATGAGACGGAGCCCTGGGTACTGGCCAAGGACGAGAGCAAAAAGGATCGCCTTGCCACCGTGCTCTATCATCTGTGTGAAGGAATTATGATCGGCGCCAGCCTTTTGGAGCCCTTTATGCCGGATACGGCCCGCAGGATCGCGACCCAGTTAAACACACAGTTGTATGATTTTGACAAGCTCTCCGGTTTTGGCAATTATCCCGGCGGCAACAAGGTGTCGGAAACCCAGGAGATCCTGTTTGCCAGACTGGACAAGGAGGAGATCCAGAAAAAGGCGCATCAGGTGGAAGAGGCTCAGAGGGAAGAATATCTGGCCCATCAGAAGAAAGCCTGTGCGAATCTGGTGGCCGCAGGACGCATGAGTCAGCAGGAGGCGGATGAAAAGCTGAGTTTGCTGGGAGTCGGCGGGTCAGGCGGGGATGACGCTGTCATTGACATCGAGCCCGCGGAACAGATCACGGTTGATGATTTTGATAAAATGCAGCTTCAGGTAGGGCATATCATTGCCTGTGAGGAAGTGCCGAAGAGCAAAAAGCTTCTCTGCTCGCAGGTACAGGTAGGCTCCAGGACCCTCCAGATCGTATCCGGCATCAAGGCAGGCTATAAGCCCGAGGATATGGTCGGTAAACAGGTCTGTGTCCTGGTCAACCTAAAACCCGCCAAGCTGGCAGGAGTGCTCAGTGAAGGAATGCTCCTGTGTGCGGAAGGGGCTGATGGTGAGCTGGCACTTTTGACACCGGACAAGTCCATGCCCGCCGGCGCCGTAATCTGCTAAAACATATTGAAAAACAGAATGCAAAGAAGGCAGGATATGAATACCACCAAAGAAGACATCTCCTTCGATTCCCGTGACGGCAGGACTGTTCTGCATGCTTCTGCCTGGCGACCCGAAGGAGAGATCAAGGCCATTGTGCAGATCGTGCATGGCATGAACGAGTATATCGACCGGTATGACAGATTTGCCCGTCATCTGGCCTCACAGGGATATTACGTCACCGGCGAGGATCATTTGGGACACGGCAAAAGTGTGCCCGAGGGAGGGGTCTACGGGTATTTTGCGGCTCACGATGCAGCTACTGTATTGATCAGGGATGTACACCGGCTGAGGAAGATAACTCAGGCCAAGCTGGGGGAGGACATCCCCTACTACATACTCGGTCACAGCATGGGATCCATTATGCTCAGAAATTATATCCTTCGCTACAGCCAGGGATTAGCCGGCATTATGCTGCTGGGTGTCTGTACACCGACTGCCACGTTTCTGGCCGGCGCCCATGTTCTGACCGGAGGGCTCTCGGCCCTGAAGGGCGATACCTATGTATCCAGGAATCTGGCGGTCGTGACTTTTAAGGATTATTTGAATCATATTCCGCAGCCCCGTACCTTATACGACTGGGTGACAAGCGATCCCGAAGAGCTGGAAAAATACGTTAAGGATCCTATGTGTACAGGGTTCACTTTTACCGTCAACGGGTTTTATACGCTGGCCGAGATGAGCCGCAGGATGAAGATCAAAAAGCTGATGGAGAGGATTCCCAGAAAGCTTCCCGTTCTCATTATGTCCGGAACGGAAGATCCTGTCGGACTCTGGGGCAAGGATCCGAGGGAACTTTACGATACCTATATCAACATGGATATGACCAGGGTAACTCTCAAGCTTTATTCCGGCATGCGACATGAGATCCTGAACGAAAGAGGCAGGGAAAAGGTTTATGAGGATATCGACAACTGGCTCAGGCAGCAGTTGTTGTGATTCCAATCGCACAAGAAGGAGAAATAAATGTTTACCAAGAAGAATACATCGGGGAATCTTTCATTACTATGGATTCTGACAGCAGCCTTTGTCATGGCAATGCTGTGGATCAGGCCGGCGGCGGCTTCCACGGGGGTGGATATGAATGCCATCCTGGGCAATACCGAAGATCATAACGATGAATTGCCTGATGATGCGCCCATCATAGCCTTCGGCGCGGATCTGACGGCCGATCAGAGGGCAAATGTGCTCTCCCAGATGGGACTGAGCGAAAGCGACCTGTCCGGCTACAAGGTATTGACCATTACCAATGCGCAGGAGCATCAGTATCTTGATGACTATCTGGCCTCTTCCGTGATAGGATCAAAGGCTCTCTCCTGCGTCCAAATCACACCTGCTGAGGCCGGTCACGGTGTCATGGTGACGACGAAAAACATTACCTACTGCACCACGGGAATGTATCGCAACGCTCTTTTGACAGCGGGAGTGCAGGATGCCGATATCCTGGTGGTGGGACCTGCGCCCATCTCGGGAACCGCAGGACTGATCGGTGCCATCAAGGCCTACGAGACCATGAGCGGCGAGGAGGTATCCGAGACAACGCTTGATACAGCCATGAATGAGCTGATCGCAACCGGTGAGATTGCCGAAGATCTGTCACAGGCAGCGGGCGAAGGCTCTCTTTCTCCCGAAGATGCCCAGAAGGTGGAAGAGCTGATTGCCTTTATTAAGGCCAAGGTTGCGGCGGGGGAACTGAATACGGATGAGGATGTAAGAAACGCCATCGAGGAAGGTCAGAAGCAGTTCGATGTAACGCTGAGCGACGAGGAGATCCAGAAGATCATTGATGTCATGAGCAAGATCAGGGCGCTGGGGCTGGATCCCGGAGTGCTTGTGGGACAGGCGGAGGATCTGTACGGTAAATTCGGAACGGACTTTGTCAATCATATGACGGCTGAGGAGATCGGAAAGGAAGTTGCGGGAAGCGCCGTTAAGGGTTTCTTTTCCAATATCGGAACATCCATCAAGAATTTCTTTTCCGGACTTTTCGGATGAGATGACTGCGGCAAAACAGCATCAGGGACAGAGTGTCTGAAACCGTCAGTTTGAGCGGGCCGGAGGGTCAGTATTTACTGGACAGTTGTATACGAATTATGGTAAAATATGCTAAATTGTATAGAAAATAGACAGTTAACCGGCGGGAAAACAGATGGACGCAGAAGAAATTGTCAGAACTTACAGTGATATGATCTATCGTATCGCCCTAAGTTATACCAAGAATAAGGAAGATGCTGAGGATGCCTACGGGGAGACTTTTCTACGTCTGTTTAAAAAGGAACGGGTGTTTGAGAGTGAGGAACACCGTAAAGCATGGCTGATTCGCGTGACCATCAACTGCAGTAAACAGATCCTGATGTCCCGACCGGGGTCCGAGGAGCTCAATGATGAGATTGAGGCCGCGCCGGCTACGGGGCTGACGACCGAAGAAAATATGGATCTTCGGGAAGCGATCTCCAAGCTGAATGGTGATTATCAGACCGTCATCGAGCTGTACTATCTGCAATCGATGTCCGTCAGGGAGATATCGGAAGTTCTGGGGCGTCCCGAAAACACGGTCAAATCGCTGCTCAAGCGGGCCAGAGATATGCTTAGGAAGTTTCTGGAATAAGGTTGCGAAATTTTTTTAATAATTTTCAAGAAACTGCAACCATATTATACCCCACTGGGTATTAAGGGTAGAAACAAACAACAGAAATTACTTGCAAAAAGTAAAATATGATGCACACAAGGAGGAAACATCATGAAAAATGCAACAATGAAGATCAAAACAGCAATGGCAATGGCGGGTACATTTATTATGATGATGCCCACAGCAACTTTGGCAAACGTGATCGATGATCCGAGCAAGATTGACGGGTCCGGTGCAACCGGTGCTGATTTCACCGGTGTTGCCAATCCCATCGTAGCACTGCTCAATCAGTTGATGGCTCCGCTTCTGGCGATCGTCGGTGCAGCAGGCGCTCTGTACTGCGTAGTACTTGGTGTGAAGTTTGCCAAGGCAGGCGAGCCGCAGGAGAGAGAGAAAGCAAAGACTGCGCTCAAGAATGCGATCATCGGTTTTGTGCTGATCTTTGTTCTGATTCTGGCTCTGAACATTGCTATGCCTCAGATGGTTAAGTTTGTAAATGAAAATGCCAGGAACGCAACAACAAGATAACAGACGCGAAAAGAACAATTTAATAAGTCTCATAGCCGTGCCGGCAGCCCTGCTTAGGGCGGCCGGTTTCGGTGCGTTATAAAAAATGAAGAGCAAAAGCAAAAAACGGTACAAAGGAATAGATGACACAGTCCGGCAGCAGAGACGGGAAGAACGCAGAGAGGTCTATCTGGAAAAAAGAGAGCTCAAGCGGATTCTTCTGGGCTGCTCTCATCGCAATGATGAAGGGTATCTGGTGGCGTCTGACAGTGCTGTGGCTGTCAACATGAATGGTATGGAGGACGGAGCCGTTCCCCTGTATTTTCTGGGAATCATGCACCGGCGTAAGCACTATCTGACCGATCTGCCCAGGGAGGAGTTTGTGGACAAAGCCTACAAAGCCTGCGCCAATATCGGCAACCGGGTGGCTTTGGAACAGACACCGGGCCTGCCTGCCGTATTAAGGCGGTTCAGACTCTCCGTGCCGGCTCTTTTGTTCATGGAATGGTATGACGATGAGGTGATCGTCAATGTCGTCAGCGCAAAAGACCTGACGGGACTTCGTTCCACGGCAACTCTCAGAAAAGCCTTTGAGAAGGAGATGGGATCTGTTCTGATCCCTGTTCGGAAGGAAAGGAAGCGTGCCGCGGAGGAAAGCGAGGCTGCAAAATGAAGGAAAAGTTTGAAGAAAGCTTCTGGGCAAAAGTGCTTATCTGGTTTTTGCTGGCGGTTGTATCGGTGGCGCTGATCGGTTACGTGATCCAGAATCTGCTGAACAACATGGGCAGTATCTTTTCCGGTCAGCCGATGGAGTTTTCGGCTGCGGTCTGGCTGCAGGGACAGACGTGGATCATCGGTCTGATCTTTGTGGGTGCGGGCGCCGGGCTCATGGCTTTGAACGGTGATCTGGGACATCCGTTCCGTTCCACGGGCAATTCGCTGTTGGGCAAGAACGGCTCCAAGGACGGCAGGATCGAGGGTACACTGGAAAATTCCAGATGGCTTACCGACAAAGAGAGGGACAAATACTGGGCTCCTTTTTCCTATGATCATATGGATCAGTGCAAAAAAGACGGTATTCCCGTTCGGGCGGTACTGGATAAGCACGGGATGCTGCGGGGGAATTTTCTTTCCGGTGCCCATTCACTGGTCATCGGTGCTACCGGTTCCGGTAAGACGACCACTTTTATCAATCCCATGATACAGCTTCTCGGCGCAACTAACTGCGGCAGTTCCATGATCATGACAGACCCCAAGGGCGAGCTTTTTTCCCTGCATTCGGAATATCTGAAAAAGCGGGGATATAATGTACTCCTTCTGGATCTGCGCGATACCTATTCTTCATCCCGCTGGAATCCGCTGGACTCCATCTGGGATATGTACCAGGAATATCTGGAAGCGGGACGCGGCATCAAGGCGCACAAGGACAAGATGAGCGACTATCCGGATCTGAAGGTAATGGATGGTCAGCCTGCCGAAGACGGCGCTCTCTGGATCGAGTGGCAGGGCAAGGCCTATGCGGATCCCACCCACTGTCAGGATGATGTGTCCGTTGAAAAACAGAAGATCTATGATGAGATGTATGAGGACCTGAACGACCTGGTATGCGTGATCTGTCCCGTTGAAAATGAAAAGGACCCTGTCTGGGAAAAAGGTGCCCGTTCCATCATTATGGCTACCTTCCTGGCCATGCTGGAGGATTCTGCAGATCCGGAGCTGGGAATGACCAAGGACAAGTTCAATTTCTTTAATCTGAACAAGATACTGACCAATTCCGAGAATGAGTTTGAAGCCCTGAAACGCTATTTTGAGGGCAGGAGCAAGCTCTCTCAGGCCGTTACTCTATCCAGACAGGTGTTGTCGGCAGCGGATACGACCCTGTCATCCTATATGTCCATCACCTTTGATAAACTGAACATGTTCAATGACCGTGGTCTCTGCGGTCTGACCAGCGCCACGGATATCCACGCCGAAGAGTTTGCCTACAAACCCACGGCTCTGTTTATGAAAATTCCCGATGAAAAAGATACCAGACATGGTCTGGCGGCCGTCTTTATCCTGTGCATGTACAAGGCGCTGATCAAGGTGGCATCCGGCAGAGAAGACCTTTCCCTTCCGAGAAACGTCTACTTCCTGCTTGATGAGTTCGGTAATATGCCGAAGATCGAAAAATTTGACAAGATGATCACCGTAGGCCGTAGCCGTAAGATCTGGTTCAACATGGTGGTACAGTCCTATTCCCAGCTCAACAATGTATACGGCGAGCAGGTGGCGGATATCGTCAAGTCCAACTGCGGTGTCAAGATGTTCATCGGCTCCAACGATATCGGTACGTGTAAAGAGTTTTCCGAGCTTTGCGGCAATATGACGGTCAAGACCACCTCCACTTCGTCTTCCGTGGGACAGAAAGAGGGCGATATCAACCTGTCCACGCAGACACAGGTGCGGCCGCTTATTTATCCTTCCGAGCTGCAAAAGCTCAACAATGCGGAGTCTACGGGTAATTCCATTATCGTTACATTTGGTAACTATCCGCTCAAGACCAAGTATACGCCGTCCTACAAGTGCAAGTTTTATCAGTTCGGCACCATGGATATGGGTGAACTGAGAAGTCATATGTTCAAAGCGGATGAAGTCTTTTATGATATTGACGAGAGAAATGACAAGGTTCTGGGATCTTCCGAGGCACAGGCCGGCTGACGGAGAAGGCGTATCAATACTTTGTTATTTATGATACAAAATGCAACCGAATTTTCGGGTTTGGTGTATTAAGGGTAAAGGAACCGAAAATACACAAATAAGAGGATGACCTGAAATGAAAGATGTTGAAAATAATAACGAACTGAATGTGAAAAATGACCAGCTGAATGATGAGGAAACATTTGAAAATCTCAATATCAATCAGGAGTTAGGTCAGGTGCCTGAGCCCCGGAAAGAGCCGGAGCCGGAGAAGGGACCGGAGCCGGAGAAAGAGCCGGAGAAAGAAAAAAAGGCAGAAGACAGGGACGCGCAAAAAGAAAATCTTGAGAATCTTCAGAAAAAAGCGGAAGAGCTCAAGGATATTAAGGCCGATCTGGAACAGAGTAAAGCCGAAAAATCTGTTAAAGGCGGACCTGCCGACCAAAAACTGAAGGAGGCCGGGATTAATCTCGAGCAGACTCAGCGCGATCTGCAGGGTCAGATCAATGCGGCCCAGAATGAGATCAAGGCAGAGCAGGTACAGCAAAATCCCACACAGCAGCCTGTGATGGCATCTTCCGACACAGCTGAGGATGATGCTGTCAAACAGATGCGTCAGCAGATGCTCCAGATGCAGCAGCAGATGAAGCAGATGCAGGCAATGATGTATCAGCAGCTTCAGGCGCAGGAGAATGCCAGAAAAGCGGAGGAACAGCGCAAAAAAGAAGAAGCGCTCAAAAGAGAGGCGGAAGAGAAGAAGGCCAAGGAAGCCAAGGACAAGGAAGCCAAGCCCGCTGTGGATGATCCGGAAGCAACTATGCTCAACGTGGCAAGGATCAATAAGATGCTTGAGAACAAGATCGCCAAGGCGGAAGAGATCGCCAGGAAGGCGGCAAAGGGGAAGTATTCCGGCAAGATGATGCCCAATGGCATGGAGCCCAAGTATTTTTATGCAGCTGTCAGGGATTACCACAAGGATATGGCGGAGAAGATCTCCAGGATTCAGGATCCCAAGAAAAAAGAGGAATATTTTGCCAATTACTATAACAGAAAATGCATGACATCCTATGTGAATTTCAGGGCAAAAGATCCGGTATACCGTCGTATGGTGGACAAATACAAAGCCGGAGATGTCATGAGCGAGTATCAGAAAGCCCGTTTTGCCAGAACCGAAAAGGGCATTAAAGAGGCCGGTCCTCTCGGAAGCGGCAGATATCTGAAGGAAAATGCCGGCTTTATCCACGGTTTCAACATGAATGGTCCTCTTTATGATCCGGAAGAGATGGAAAGCCTGAAATTCAAGGAATTTGCCGAGGAGCTGAAACGGTTCAATCAAACCGCACAGGCTCGCCGGAAGATGGGAGAAAAGGGGCACGGGCTTCCGGAAATGCCTCTTGACGAACTTGAAAAAAGGGGAAAAGCTGTTTTGGCCGAGGGTAAAGATAATCCCGAAATGGCAGAACAGGTAGCGCAGGCTAACAAGGTATTGACCTATATCAACGATCTGAGAAAGTACGGTACGGTAGGTGCCAATCTTCGCAGAGATATGAGAGACGCCCTGGAAGACGGTAAGAATATGAAGGTGGATTATACCTATCCTGCGGCGGCAGCGGATTACCTGATTGCCAGGGAAATGCTCAATGACAAAAATCCCAAAACCAGGGAATGGTGGGACAATTTTCCGAAAGGGGAAGAAGCCCTCAAGAACATGGATGCCGTTCAGAAAAACATTGATCAGTATCGGACAGCCTTTATTACAGGTCCTGTATTCAATACAGTACTCCTTGAGCAGGAAGGTAAAAAGATGGAAGACTTTACCAAAGGGTACCGGGCAAGTGAGGGCAAGGAAGTCGATCGTCTGAACAAGCTCAACAAAGAGAATGAGAAGAAGCGGCAGATCGAGACAGCCAGGAGGCAGAAGGCGGCCGAGAGCAGGAGACGGAAAGAAGAGAAGATGCTGGCAAAAGAAAATAAAGGCAAAAAAGAAGTGCAGAAAGATCCCTATGCAAACAAGAAAAAGGATCCCAATGCATTACTGAGCAGATAGGAAAATGCAATGAAAAGGATAAATGCTTTACAGAAGAAACAAAATGCCGGAAGTTGTTCAGCCAGGGTGGCGGCAGCCGCATTGTCGGCGGTGATCTTTGCCATGGAAACGATGGGCGTTCAGGCGCAGGCGGCAGAAACCAAGGACGAGATGATATACTATGAATGGACAGCGGTGAGCAATCTGACTTCAGTATATATGCGACCGGCCAAGAATACCATTGTCCGCACCATGCTCTGTTGGGATCATGAAGGGCTGACTTATATATCAGGTCAACCAAGTGACTGGGGGAAAAAGAACAATTGGGAATATGGCGTCAAATTTAGTGAGGACAGACAGGTGTTTGACGCTGAGGACAATTGGCTGACGGATAATGGAAGAGGTGCCCCGTATTTTGTGGTGGCACATCAGCAGGACAAAGATAATTCCAATGAACCAATGGTCAAGATCATGCCCGGCAAGACCACTGCTTCAAAGAATAAGAACGGACAGCCCTCCTATAAGGAAAGCTGTGATGGTCACAGTATCAAATTTAGCAGTGATGATCTGGCCTGGACTAACAGCGGCAAGACTATCGACAGTTATAATTGTACGCTCAAAGGAAAAGAGTGGCGTAACTCAAACAGAGTGCTCAATATTTTCCACAATGAGTGGGGGCGGGATCCCGTTCTTTTGAAATACGGCCGTCATCTATCCGCAGAGTATGAGACGAATGAGAGTAAGAGAAGCAAAATCTGGCTATATTCCGGTAAAGAAGTTCCGTTCACCAGATATCCTACCGGTATTACGGTCTACTCCGGTCAGGTAACGGCATTGACGATTCCCTCCATTCTGCCTGAAGGAACGGTTACGAACGTTTATTCCGGGGCAGTCCTTTCGATCAATTCCAATGTTTTTCTGAATGGCAAGATCATAGTGGACGGTGGTACCCTGGTAGTGCAGGAAGGCGCTAAGCTTATGACCTACAGCAGGGACAACGCCAAAGCCGGTACCGGTTGTATAGAGGTCAAAAACGGTGGTTCCATCGTTGTGATGAATGATGCAAAATTAGCTCTGGGACGTACTAATTATACTTCAACTGCCCAGAATCAGATCGGTCAGATCAAATTGACGGACGGTGGCAAAATCTACAACTTCGGATTTATCATGGTCAACCGTTTCATTATGAATGATCATGCATCCGTTGAGAACCGCAGGGGCGCCGAGCTGCATCTGGGGTATCAGATGACGGATTTGGGGGCATCGAGGTTTTATTTCAATAACGATTATAAGGCATGTCTGTGTACCACGACCGGTAACGGAGCCTCTCTTATCAGTGCATCGGAGAACTGCGTTTCGTCTATGGCAAAAGAGGATGTGCTGGTGGTAAACAAAGGCAAGATCACCCTGTCGAGCGCCTATAATGAGACAGCGGACTTTGTCTCTGTGATAGAGGGGGACTCTCCTGAATATACTACGCAGAAACAAACCTCCGGTGGCGACAGTTATGTATTGGAACAGGGTTTTAAATAAAGAATGATAATGGGAAATAAAAAAATGAAAAAAAAGAAAGAACCGACCGGGAAGCTTTTCAGGATCGCTGCCGTGGCAGCGGTCCTTGCAGTGCCTTTATGGCTGACGGGTTGCGGCAGGACGATAGTATATGAAGGCGGCGAAAACTACCCCTACAAGATCAAAGAAAAGGCAAACGGCAAACTGGAGATCAGTCTTGACGGCAGTTACAGTCCGGAGTATGAATGGCAATATGAGCAGCCTGAGCGGGTGGAGTATGGGCAGACAGATATAGATGGCAATGAGCTTGAACCGTATGTGGAAGAAGCTCCGGTAGAACTGGTGCAGAAAAAACAGGAGAAAAACGGCAGGATCAAGATCGTAGTCAAACCGCTGGCAGAGAGATCTTCCTATATCCTCAACATAGTCCGCCGGCTCAAGGGAACCGAAGAGCCCACGGTATCATACAATAGCGCAGGTCTTGAGGAATATACGGGCGTGGATGATGTTACGGATGATTTTTCAGTCTGTTTTTCCGTGGAGCCGGATGAAAAGGGCAAGCTTTTGTGCAAAGTTATCAACATCGAAAATGTTGAGATGCAGGGTGTGAACTATATGGCTGAGGAGAGCGATTATCCGTTTTATTATGAGGTTCAGGATGATCTGTTCCAGCTTTCCCTTCCCAATATTGATGAATGGGAATACAGTCTTGAGAATACCGCAGACGGTACGCCTGAAGAGATGGAAGAGGCCAGAAAGGAGCGTATTGCCAGAGCACAGCAAAGAATGCTGGACGATCCCGCCTGGGATTTTGACTTTTCCCAGTTCGAAGATCAGGAATATGCCGAGGAGCTTAAAAAGCTCAAAGAAGAAAGAGAAGCATATATCATGGACGAGAGTAACTGGGCCGATTTTGGAACAGAGCAGAGTGTAGCTGAGGCTGAGCAGGAGGGACAGGAGACGGAACCTGAAGAGGAAGAACCTCTGTGGTATGAAGATCCGTCCTATCATGTGACGCTGCTTGAACATGGTATCAACCAGACCACTGACCGGGATGAGGTTATTCTGGAGGGAGTCAGTGTCGGCACGACCCATTTAACGGCCACAAGGTTAGAAGATGAGTTTACCGTTGAACTGGATCTGAAGGTAGACACATCCGGCAACATCACGGTAGAGAATGTCACCTACACCGGACAGAAGCAAACGTCCGCCGCAAAATAAAAATGCAGATCTGAAAACAGATTCAGATCGTATGCAACGAAATCGAAAGAACAGGTGTATCATTTATGAAAGGTAACAACAAGATCCTTTTACATATGTTGCGGATGGGACTTGCAACGGGAATTCTCATCAGCGGTCTTTCGCTGACGGAAGTACATGCAGCAGTGACCAATGTCGATGAAGCCGCAGATACGACTACCATAGACACAAACGGAGAGCAAACCGGGCAGAATGAAACCGGACAGTCTGCCACAGGCAGCTCATCCACGGCGGGTCTTACCGAGAGTCAGCTCACTACGCAGGGTGTGGCAGCCGGTTTTTCGGATGTGACGCAGGAAGAGGAGAAGGATCTTGAGACCCAGAAGCGGGAGCAGGAGTATGAGGAAGAGTCCAACGAGATGCCGGATTGGACGGAAAAGCTTGTAACCGGTCGGGGTGAGTCGGAAGCCGGATTTAACGGTGCAAGGCAGGATATGAGCAAGATCGATCCCGAGTATGAGGGGGAGCTGGATCCTGTTTCGGGACAGCCATTAACTGTATCAAACGGTCAGGCGGTAGCTACGGCAGGCAGAGTACAGCTGTCGGAGAAGATGGAATATGATATGGATGCGTCATCCTATGTATATACATCTACCCGCTATGCGACAGAGGTAATGGCCAATGTGGCAGATGGCATGATAACAAGGGATCCTGTGGCGATCGTTGTGCCGGAAGGCGTTGCCAGTTTTCTGTATATGGATGGGAATCAGGTAGAGCAGCCGGATTATAACAATATCTACGAGCCGGGTGCCTATGCTTTCAGACTCGGCGGCGGCACGGAAACGGATGATCTGTTCAATTTTACCATTGTTTCGGAGACGACCGGGGCGATCAGTTATTATGATATGCCGGAGGGTTTTCAAGTGTCCAGTGTCAATCTCGATGGTACGGATGTGACGGATGCCCGCACCAGGGTCAGTCTTCTGGAAGAAGGAGAATATCAGATCGTTTATGACTGTCCCAGGGCCAACCTTTCATACAGCCTGATGCTGGAGATCGATCACACACCGCCGGAGCTTGTTTTTGAGGGTGTCAATGAAAGAGGCATAGCCAGAAATCCCGTGACTTTTTCCGGTCTGGGCAAAGGCGAGAGTGTTACGGCGACCCGTGACGGAAGGGATTTCAATGTTAGAGGCGACACACTGACGGGAACCGGAGAATATGTACTGACCGCTACCGATCAGGCCGGAAATGTCAGTACCTATGAGGTAACGATATTGTTGTATCTGAATGCGCAGAGTTTGGTTTTTCTGGCATTGTTTATAGCAGTGGTCGCAGCGGTGATCATCTATCTGGAATACCAGAGGAAAAAAATGAGAGTACGCTAAAGAAAGAGGTACAGGATGAATTGGTTTTCGGACGTAATTGATTGGCTGCTTGGATTCTGGATCCACGCCAAATATCTGCTGGCGATAGCCCTGTGCGGGATCGTCAGGGCCCTGTATAAGTTCTTTGAACTTTTTGCAGGTCTTGCTCCCGTGACCTATCAGAATAAAGAAGAGAAACTGATCAATGTCTTTTTCTACAACCAGACTGTTACCAATGCTTATTGGGGGATGTGCCTGATCGGTATTGTTATGGCTTTTGGTTTTGCGCTCATTGCCATTATCCGTAAAATGTTCGATCTGGGCGGACGCAACCAGCAGACCATGGGTTCCATCATAGGCAATTTTCTCAGAAGCATTTTTCTGATGATCTCTCTGACCTTCGGCATGATGATCGTGCTGGAATTTTCCGACAGATTGATGAATCAGATCAACTATCTGTTTAATAATGCATCCTCTCTTCATATGGAAAAAGAGAGAACCTTCAAGGATGAAGAGCTTTCGGCCATGGCCAGAGTTCTCAATACCATCGGCAACTACTCCATGAATGCGTCTTATAACAGCCGTTACAACCTCAACGCCTGCTATAATGACATCCGGCCGGAGATGGAATGGCTCCAAAAACAGGGAGTATTCGATTATGCTTATCCCAGGAAAAATGAAAAAGGGGAGATTGTCAACACCTGGCAAAATGCGTTGCAGCGTATTGCCGAGGTGAAAAAGCTTTCGGAACCGGCCAGGGCGGATGTTTATGATGAACAGCTGTCCACAGCGCTCATGGATGTCATGGAGATCATACGGACGGATAAGAATTTCAGGCCGATCAAAACGTATGTGAGGAATGATTATCAGGTATACAGCCAGCGAAATAGTGTTCCGCTCGATCGGATGTGCTTTTTGGCAGGAACCATGGATGCGGCGATCAATGAAGAATTTAACAAGAATCCGTCAGTGTCAGATGCCCTCAGAGGACGGTTTTACGTGGACTCAAGTGCCGGCGGAGACAGAAGTATCTACAATTATGCGGATGTGCTGGCATGTTTCCATACCAGCGAGATAGACTATCTGTATATCTGGCTTACCTGTCTGTTTATGGCAGCGGAGCTTCTGGCGATCGTTGGAAACTGTGTGGCCAGGATCTTTAATGTGATATTCCTGTATCTGATCGCACCGCCCTTCTTTGCCAGCTGGCCCCTGGATAACGGCGGCAAGGCCAAACAGTGGCTGACCGCTTTTCTGATCCAGAACTTTTCGGTATTTGCTACGGTAATGTCGGTACGGGTAGTGCAGATCTTTATCCCCATCATCACGGCGGGAGATCTGATCATCGTAGACTGGAGAACATGGGGTGGCACCTGGGCAGAGATGAACTGGGCAGCACCTCTGGATTATCTGGCCAAGCTGATGATGATACTGATCGCATTTATGACAGCGCGTAAGGCAAGCGGCGTGGTCACCGGTATTCTGGCAGACAGTGCCGGATGGCAGGCGATCGGCGCAGCAGACAGTATCGGTCAGGCTATGCGCGGTATGGTAGGCAAAGCGGCCGGCAAGGCTGTCGGTATGGCAGGTCAGGGCATCAAGGGTGCCCTGGGCGCTAAAGGCGGCGGAGGTGCCGGTGGTGGAGCCGGAGGAGAAGCCGGTGGAGGTGAAGGCGGTGAATCCGGCGGAAGCAGCGGAGGCGATGGCGGCGGAAGCGGGCTGCCCAGCAAGAGTAATCTGGGTGGAGCCGGAGGAGCAGGAGCCGGAGGAGCAGGAGCCGGTGGTGCAGGTGCCGCTGCTAGTAGTGTAGCATCCGGTGTCGGTTCGGCAATATCAGGCGCAGCCAATACTGCTCTTGGTAAAAAAGGCGGAGGCGGCGGAGCCAAACCGGGAGCCGGCGGTGGAGCCAAACCGGCCGAAGGAGCCGGAGCCAAACCGGGGGCCTCTAGTGCATTGCCGGGCAAGGCCGGAATCGGAGCCAAACCGGGCGCCAAACCGGCGGCTAAGCCGGGAGCCAAACCCGGAGCCGCGGGAGCCAAGCCGGGAGCCGCAGGAGCGGGCGCAGGAGCCGCAGGAGCGTTGCCGGGTAAGGCTGCCGGAGCCATAGGTGCGGCCGTAAAGGATGCCGGTAAAAAAGCCGTAGGAGCAGGCGGTGGAGCAGGAGCAGGCGCAGGAGCCGGAGCACAAGCCGGCGAAGGTGCCGGCGCACAAGGCGGTGAAGGAGACCTCCTTGATGCAGGGATTGCTCAGAGCGCTTCCATTGCAGCGGAAGGTATGGAAGGACAGGGTAACGTGGCAGATGCGGCTCAGGGCGGAGGTTCTGAAGCAGATAATATGGAAGTGCCACAACAATCCGGTGAAATCGGTGGTGAAGCAGGTGCCGAAGCAGCCGGCGAGGCAGGTGACGGACAGGTTGGAACAGAAGCCATTGGAGCAGGTGATCTTGGAGCGGAAAATGCCACAGCAGCAGATGCAGGAACGGAAGGCACCGGAGCGTCCACAGGTGGAGCAGTAGAGTCCACAGGTGGGGCAGTAGAGTCCGGAGCAGCCACAAGCGGAGCAGCCACAAGCGGAGTAGCCACAAGTGGAGTAGCCGGAGCAGGAGCATTAGGTGCCGGAGCGGTAATAAGCGGAGTAGCCGGAGCCGCCGGAGCCGCAGTATCCTCAAGCGGAGCATCGACAACCGGAACAACAGGAGCCGGAACGCCTTCAAGCGGAGCATCGACAACCGGAACGACAGGAGCCGGAACGTCTTCAAGCAGAACGTCCTCAAGTGGCGCATCCACAGGAGGATCGACCTCTGGCGGAGCGTCTTCAGGCGGAGCAGCATCAGGCGGTGGCAGCAGCCAGAGAGGCGGCGTGCTTGCATCCATGGTACAGGATTTTGCCGAATATTCAGCCAGTGGGCTGATCAGTGCTGCAACCGGTGCAGATGTGAATGTATCTTTTGACGGACACTGGAACGCTGGCGGTGGACAACAGGGTCCGCCTCCGCCAAGTAAAAATGATGAAGATGATGAACTGATGCCCGAGGATAGCGGTGAGAATTATGTAGAATCGGATTCGGGAACGGCAGATCTGCCTGATCCGGGAGCAAATGCAGGTCAGGTACCGGAAAATCAGCCGAATCCGGCACCGGAATTTAATGCAGCCAATGCACAGCCCGGCAATACGGTCAATCTGAACGGTACTGATAGAAAGATGCCGCCGTTACCGCTGGATCAAAATAAATAATAAAAGGATAAAGATATAGCGATTGCCCGCCGGAGAGATGGCTGAAAACGGTTGTTTCTCCGGATTCGGGGAGTCGCTGTTGGTGCGTTTTAATAACGAACGACAACAGCAGGACGCAATCGACATAAAAGAGAGGATTGTTTGTAACAAATGAGACTGATACCCGGTAAAACCAAGGTTAAAGTGGAGCTTTTTAAAGGCGTGACGATTGGCGATATTATTGTGGTCGCCATTGGCGCGGCTCTTGTTGTGCTGTTTGCGATCTCTTCGCTTCCATGGAAGTTGGGGATCTGCATTGCCCTGGCTTTTCTGACCTTCTTTCTTGTACTTCGTCTGGATGATGAGGCCAACTACCTTTTTGTGTTGAAAATGCTCAGATATCTGGTATTGCCCAAGCGTTTCAACCGTGTTTATACGGATGAAATGCTCGTTGATAAAAAGAGCGGCAGACTGCACGAAGAGGTGATCGACAAGTTCAGACAGGAAAATGAAGAGCGAAAGGGAGCTCAAACAGAGGAAGAAGAGCAGATCGATTATACTGCCGCCATCGAAGGTTTTGCGGATCAGATCGCAGCTGAAGGGATGGA
>CAJOOZ010000040.1 GCA_905236705.1 uncultured Lachnospiraceae bacterium
CTTCTTGCACTGATCTCCGCATTGCGGCTTTTTATTTCATTTTCATATTGTATCAGCGTGTTTTCCTCTGATAATCTGTCAATAGCCGCGCTTATCTCATCCCTCAGTTCATAAACATGAGTAAGATCCTGAACCCAATGTACACTTCCCCCATGTATAGGCATTTCTTTCAGTTGTACCTTGCGTTCCGGGGGTAAAGGTGCCTTTTCCCTGTTTTTTCCGGTCTCGTAGATCAGCGTGCAGGCTTCATCCTCTATCCATACTTCAACATCAGCTTTTTCAAAAAAATCCGCATACCCGCGATTGGAAGGAATCAGACCGATCTGGATGCATCCCTCAAGAAATCCGATAAATAAAAGGGCATAAACCTCCTGTATATGAAACAGCTTCCATTCGCCAATACTTGGTGAACCTCCTGATATAAAATAGACGATCAACAGAAGCACCCCGACACAGGCAGCTGATACCGGAACATACCAGCGTTTTTTGACTGCTGAAAGGCTGCACCTCTTCATTATGATAAAAAAGCTGATACTTACCAGCACAATCTCGTAAATAACAATAAGGTAATACAGCAGCCTGTGGGCAATTTTCCACTCATCGCTGATAAGCAAAAACATATGGTGGCGGTCATTCGATATAACAATGACGGACAGTAATGCCGCCACTACCCAGAGAGCCCGGATAAACCTGTCATTTTTTATCTCCTCCGGTCTGTCTATGCAAAGCGAGACCCCTAAAATACAAACTGTCACAATAAAAATAGGGATATAATATGCATAAATCAGGAGACTTTTTATGGTAATGCTATCCTCGAAGAAAACCCATCTGCAATCCCGCAAAGCAAAAAGGGATGCCAGAGCGATCCCGCCAAGCAACAGATAAAAACGAATGCGCCTGTGCAGAATCCTCTCAAACACGGTATATGTCCAGGCTGCGATCACGCAGCAGAAAAAAACAGACGGTATACGACTCAGTAGCGCGTTATCGTCATCTATTTGAACCAAAAAATTGATCACGCACCCCATTAACAGTGCAAGGACCCATTTCGTTGTCCCAAAATATCTTTCTTTCATACCACTCCAAAACCCCGAATCATATACTTACTCAGCCCCTTTGGTTGCTTTCTGTACGTAAATGAATTAAAATAGCGCTAAGACAATAAAAAAGTGCCAACACCACAAACAAGTGCCGACACTCTGTTGCCTTTCCGAAAAGCAAAAAGCAACCTGAAAGGAGCCGCCTAATGGAAATAGAACGTAAATTCCTGATCAGCGAGCTACCGGCTAATCCGGAGCAATATGAACACGCCAGGATCGTCCAGGCATATCTGAACACGAACCCCGTCCTGCGCATCCGCAGATACGGCGAACAATACATCTTCACCTACAAAGGCTCCGGTCTTATGCTGCGGGAAGAATATAATCTGCCCCTGACCCGTGAAGCCTTTGAACACCTGCTGCCAAAGGCCGATGGAAACATCATAGAAAAGACCAGATATATCATCCCCCTGGATGAATTTGTCAAAACAGCGGAAGGGGATTATGTAAACCTAAACGCCGAGCTGGACATCTTTACATCCCCCAAAGAGCTGATCATGGCTGAAGTGGAGTTCCCCGATGAAGCATCTGCGCTGGCATTCCAAAAACCGGACTGGTTTGGCAGGGAAGTCACAAATGACCCTGCTTATCATAATTCAAACATGATCTGAAAATCTCTCGTAGGTTACCTGCGCGGCGATTTCTTCCGCCTTTTCTTTTCCCTCCAGGCGCTCGATGATCGCCAGGCCGAAGTCCATGGCAGTACCCATTCCGCGGCTTGTGATCAAATGATCCGCCACTTCCACCTTGCCGCCCGTTGCCTGCGCGCCCTCCAAAAAGCCTTCTACGCCCGGAAAACAGGTGGCGCGCCTTCCTCTCAAAAAGCCTTTTTTTCCGAAGATCCTGGGGGCAGCACAAATGGCACTGAGATATCTTCCCGCTTCGTGAAATTCATCCAGTTTCCCCATCAGGATATCGCAGGCTTCCAGATTGGATGTGCCGGGCATTCCTCCCGGCAGGATCAGCATATCCTGCCCGTCAAAGTCCAGCTGTCCTATGGTCAGATCTGCCTCTACGGGCACTTTATGAGAACTGACCACCCGTTTATGATCCGTCACCGAAACCGTCGTCAGTCCGATTCCTGCCCTGCGGCACAGATCCACCACAGTGAGTGCCTCTATCATTTCAAATCCTTCTGCCAGAAAAATCGCTGCATTGCTCATTTTTGTCTCCTTACTCCATCTCGTTATGGATTCGCTCTCATATTCCGGATAATCTGTATGGTTTCCACATCATCAGCCGTCAGGCGGATATTGGTGACATACTCCCGCCCTTCGGGAGAAGTCACTTTCATCTCTATCACACTGTCCTCGCGTATGGCATCCCTGCCCGCCTCACGGAAAAAGGCGCCCACCTTGGGATGCTGCCGGCTGAAGGTCTGAAGCCTTGTACCCAATTGCATCAAATCCATCGGATTCATGTTCGTGCCGCCTCCTCTCTCAATCCGCACTGCCGTACAGATATATCTTCTGTTCGTCCGTCAACACATCAATCTGTTTTCCGAGGAAGTTCAGCTTTCTCACAGCCACGCCTCTGTCCACCTCCTCGGGCACATCGATCAGCTTTTCAGTCAGTTTGCCGGCATTTTCCACAAGATACCTGGCGGATAATGCCTGGATCGCAAAGCTCATATCCATAATCTCGGCAGGGTGTCCGTCACCGCATGCCAGATTCACCAGTCTGCCCTCACCGAGTACGCAAAGCACGTTGCCGTTGGGCAGCTCATACCCCATGATATTGTTTCTCATCACCTTTGCAGATACCGAGATCTCCCGAAGCCTGGCCATATCTATCTCACAATCAAAATGTCCCGCATTGCACAGAATGGCGCCGTCCTTCATCTCCATAAAATCTTCTTCATCAATAACCTTGTCGCAGCCCGTTACCGTCACAAAGAAGTCGCCGTATTTGGCCGCCTCTTTCATGGGCATCACATCAAACCCGTCCATCACGGCCTCGATGGCTTTCACCGGATCGATCTCCGTTACGATCACTCTCGCTCCAAGTCCTTTGGCCCGCATGGCAGTTCCCTTACCGCACCAGCCGTATCCCGCCACGACCACGGTCTTGCCCGCCACGATCAGATTGGTTGTCCTGTTGATGCCATCCCAGACCGACTGTCCGGTACCATACCTGTTATCGAAAAAGTGTTTGCACATGGCATTGTTGACTCTCACCATGGGAAATGCCAGCTTTCCGTCCCTGTTCATATTCTCCAGCCGGATAATGCCTGTGGTGGTCTCCTCGCAGCCACCGATCACCTGCGGGATCAGATCCGTAAACTCCGTATGCATCATATTCACCAGATCACCGCCATCGTCAATGATGATATTGGGTCCGATCTTTAATACTTCACGGATATGATGCTCGTATTCCTCATCCGTAGCTTCATACCAGGCATGTACTTCCAGGCCGGCCTTTACCAGTGCCGCAGCCACATCATCCTGTGTGGAGAGGGGATTGGAACCGGTCACATACATATCTGCGCCGCCCGCTGCCAATACCTTGCACAGATACGCTGTCTTAGCCTCCAGATGTACCGACAGCGCAATCTTTTTCCCCGCAAAAGGTTTTTCCTCTTCAAACTCCTTTTCCAGCGTCCTCAACAGATCGCAGTTACGTTTAACCCACTCGATCTTGCGCTCGCCGCTTTCCGCCAACTGAATGTCTCTGATCTCACTTGCCATGCTTTTTCTCCTTTTCCGTATCATAATGTCAGGTGCCAAAATCCTCACCCCTTCAGCTTATATCCTGTTCCGATAAACTGTGCAATATCCCTGCCCTCATCATCGGTCAGATCTACATTGACAACGGTGCTCGTCCTGCCGCTCCGCCTCAGATGGGCCTCGGCATACAGATGGCCTCCCTTGGGAGCCGCCAGAAAATTAATACTCACCTGCTGTGCCACGGAAGGTCTGTACGTATGATTTTGTATCACCGCAAATGCAAAATCCGCCAGCGTAAAGATCACGCCTCCCATGATGCCGCCCAATGCATTCCGATGATGCTCCGTCAACTCCATACTGACCCTGCACCACTCATCTTCCAGTTCATCGATCTGCATCCCGTTTTCCGCTGCAAACCTGTCGTTTTTAAAAAATTCTCTTGCTTCCTCCAGAGATTGAAACTCAGCCATTTTTCCCTCCTCTTATCTGTTGAACAGATTGGATACACCGTTGTTCAGCTTGGCCAGCGGTTCCACCGCATCACTGAGATTGCGTATCGCTTCATTGAGCTTGTCGATATCGATATTCTGTACATTATTCAGAGCATCCGTAGCCGCCTGCGTATTATCCACGACCACCTGATTCACATTTCCGATCATGGTATCGATGCCGTCAAGAGATTCGGTCGCCTGCCCAATGAGTGTATCGGCTTCTTCCACCAGCTTCTGCGTATTCTCCACCATGGAAGAGATCTCCCGCGATAGCTCCATCAATCTCGGCACCACGATCAGCAGTGCTATGACCATGACCACAGCCACGATTCCGGAAGCTATGGCCGCCGCAAGCTGCCGTTTAGCTGCCTTCTTTTGCAGCTCTATCAGCTCTGCGAGTAGTTCTCTTTCATCCTTTTCCGTTTCATTGATCATTCCCCCCGGCTCTCCATCCATTGCTGTCATCCTCCCTGATTATTTCGTGCCTTGCGCTCCCACAATCGTCTCCATGCCGTATTTCTGCACTTTCATGCCCATCGCTTCGTAAAAATGATGCGCCTCGGGGTTGCATTCCCAGACGTTCAGTGTCACATTATAGCAGCCGATGGATGATGCATATTCCAGCACAAAACGGTACAGCCGTGAACCGATATGCTCACCTCTTTTGTTTTCCTCCACGCACAGATCATCGATATATAACGTCCTGCAATCAGCCAGCATGGGCTCATTTTTGTGTTCCTGCAGGATGCAAAAGGCATAGCCCTCCACCTCACTGCCGCTGACCGCCACAAACACCGGTCTGTCGTCATCCTCAAAGATGGCAAGAAGCTCGTCATCCGTATATTTACGTGCTTCCTTGAAAAGATCCGGTCGTCCTTTGTGATGGATCAGATTCACTTGTGTAAGCAGTCTTTTTATCCCTTCCAGATCTTCCCTGCCTGCTCTACGGATCTCCATCAGGATATCCTCCTTCTCATCCTGACAGCATCTGCGCCGCATCATTTCAGCGCCCCTGCCGGTCACATACATCCCAGAGCTTATTCTAACACAAAAAGAGCGCTTTCACACGCCCTTTTTGCAATTCACTGCTCTTTTCATGATTCTTTTTATCTGTCTTTTTTCAGGCCTTTAGTCCCGAACTGTTCCTACAGCCTTTTTTTGAGCCCTGCCCGATCCAGAGCCAGTCCCGCGATCACAAATACCGCTCCGCTTCCCGCCGACTGGATCAGATTGCTTCCCATAGAGATAAGGAAGGCGGAAGCCGCTGATCCGAACATCAGGTATTCAGCCAGAAAATAGCCAAACCCCGTGATCAGATAGGCAAGCACCGAAGCCGTCACATTTCTGGCAGTAACGATCCTGTCCGCCTTGTTTGAAAACAGCAGCACCAGCAGCATCTTGATCACAATGGTAGCCGGAGCCCAGACAGGTGCCGTCAAAAGATCCGCCAGCCCCCCTCCTATGGCTGCTGCCGCCAATGCATAAGGCGTTGGCAAAATCGTTGCAGCCAGATAGATCAGAGCATCGCCAAAGTGAATATAGGTACCGTTAACTCCGACCGGTACATGAGCAATATATGCTGTCATCACAGTGATAAGTGCCGCAAACACACCGCTCATCGTTAGATAACGCAGCCCTGCATCCGCAGTAGTCTTTCCCCTGGTCTCTCCTGACGATTTCTTAACAGTATGACTATCCATCCTATTCTCCTCTCTGCTCCTGTGCCCACAACCGGTCACGGAACCCTTCTGTTCGATGATTCCTTCCTCTTTTCCTAGAGTTTAAGGCTCATATCCGATTTTGTAAAATATTCTTTTCTTATCAGTAGTCATTATTTTTCTTTATGACCTTTTTCCATGGACGGCACTTCCCTTCAGCCCATCAGAAGATGCAGATGATCCTCAAAAGGAATCCCGTACTCCGGCATTGTTCCCTCCTGATCGGCATCGGCAATTGCCTCCTGCAAAAAAAGCATCGCTTTAAAGATCGCCTCCCTGACCGGCAGTCCTTTGATCAGGCAGCCGCAGATCACGGATGCAAACAGATCTCCCGTTCCGGAATAGCTCTTTCCGTTATAGGGACTTTTCAGGTAAACGCTGTCCCTGTTCCAGACTGCCAGATTCCCAATGGTTTCTCCCTGACCGATTCCCGTAACGATCACCATCTGATCCCGCAGGGCATCCCCCATCAATCTTCTTCCCAGCTCCTCGATCCTCTTTTCATAATCCGCCTCGTCTGCATGGGATACCAGTTCGCCGTAATCCACTCCCGTCAAAAAGCACAGCTCTGTCAGATTCGGCGTGACCACATCGGCATTGTGCACAAGCTCACGCATGCAATCCAGCAGCTCCCCGGTAAAGATCTTTATCTTTTCCCCGTTATCTCCCAGGATGGGATCCGCAAGGTACAAGACCCCTTCTGTATGAAAGGCTGCCAGAAACTCCAGCACGCTCTCCATCTGTTCATGGGAAGCCAGATAACCGGAGTAGATGCCGTCAAAAGACTCTCCCATGGCAGACCATTTACCCGTAAAATCACTCATATGGTCAGTAAAATCCACAGAGATAAAATCCGCAAACCCCGTCTGCGCCGTTAGTATCGCAGTCGGCAGCGGACAGCCCTGGATCCCCATGGCTGAAATAACAGGCAGCGCCGCTGTCAGGGAACAGCGTCCAAAACCCGATATATCATTGATCAAAGCTATTTTTTTCATAAATATAATCCCCATTCCTAATGCGCCAGCTGTGAAAAAGCCGCCTCAGCATCCGTCAGGGTCTGATAATTTGTCACACATTCCCTGGCCTCCTCCTTCGCCTCACGATAGAGCTGTCTGGCTCTGGTGATCTTTTTTTCACTGTCCTTATCCACCTGGCCTATGGCATCAATGGCATCGATCACGGCTCTGGCCTGATCCGCAGAAGTCTGTTCCGTCAGATGTCCCGATTCCGTTCCCGGCAGGTGATAACAAAAGACCGGCAGGCCTTTGTCCACATTGGAATAAATCTGCTTTGCGACATTGTAGGGCAGATTAACACACCCGTGAGAACCGCTTTTCTTGTATATATCCCCACCAAAAGAATCTCTCCAGACAGCATCATGCAGACCGATATTGTTGTTAAAAGGCATCCAGTAAGAAACCGGTGTTTCGTAGTTTTCTCCCACCAGCATGGCGTTTCGTTCTTTGTAAGTGATACCGTAGGTCCCTTCCGGCGTATTGAAGCCTCTGCTCTCATTGCCTGAGACCACATCGGAATCCAGGACTCTCACTCCATCCACATACAGAAACAGATGCTGGGCGGTCAGATTCACCTCCACGTAGGTATCACCCCAGTCTGCGTCTCCGTAGGAAGCCGCTGTCTGAAAATAAACCGGTGTCCTCTCTCCGCTCTCACCGTTTTTCAGCATCTCAAGAAGCTGTTGCTGTTCGGTGTTCACATCCATCCACCAGCCGTAATCACCGCCGCTGACCGTTACGTCCTGTCCATAACTGGTATGCAGTGTCCTCTTGCCAAATATCGTATCATATTTTTTCTTAAGAGCGCTGACAAACTCATTTACCCTGTCTTCATTCAGCGTCACGTCTCCGGTCTCATAATCCATCGTCAGCCAGTCGCAAAGCACATTGCCGTCGATCACTTCCTGCTCGTCTCCAAAGGAATAAGTGATCCTGATCTGCGCATACTTCTGGGAGTTCTGAGACAGACGGTTGAGGATGGGATCATCCGCATAAACCTGCGGATGCAGATAACAATCCTCCTGATCAAGATCAACCTCTGTCAAAAGAGCATCTACCGCCTCGCGGATCACCTGCCGCGCTTTGACCTCATCAAGCTGGTTGCCCTCCTCCTGCAGGGTAACCAGAAATCCCATCAGCGGATCATACTCAGATAACGCCGCATCTGCGGGCGCCTTCACAAAATCCTGCTGAAGACATTTCAGCTTGGATACTGCATTCATCAGGGCCTCATCCGAATAACCGTAAAGACCGCTTACTTCATATTCCCTGGTCTTGTCGGAAAACAGGGAAGCGAAGGCAGACAGAACTTTCTGCTGTTTCAAAACCCCATCAAGGTCATCTGCGTTGGAAACCTTTACTCCGATGGCATCGCCGGTAATGGTCTCGGTTATATATTTCCCGTCTGCGCGCCGCTCCGTGACAACAAGACTGTATTCCCGCATCCTGCTCTCGAATTCGTCCACCGTCATATTTGAAGCATCAATACCGTTAATGATGGTTCCTTTGTAAAAATGTTTTTTACCATAAAATCCAAGAATGATCAGTGCTACCGCGAAAAAAGTCAGCACCAGCACCGAAAACAGCACTGCCGCCCTTCTGATGATCCGTTTTCGTTTTCTCTTTCTGGCTCTGGCCGAGCGTGAAGAACGACTTTTGCCGCGCCCGCCTCCGGCAGCATTTCCCGATACAGTTTGATCTCTTTTTTTCGTTTTCTGTTCCATGGATCTAATCACACCACAAAGCCGACATCCCCGGCACCGTCCCGGCGTCATGCAGCGGCTTTCCTTTTTTCTCAAAGAAAAGTATCACACCTTTCGATGTAATAGTCAAGGGCAGGTAACAAGGAAAATACCCCCGTTAGCAGAACGCATCCTACAAAAAAAGAAACCCTGAAAAACAAGGTTTCTCATTAATCATGCCCGCGACCGGAATCGAACCGGTACTGTATTGCTACAACAGGATTTTAAGTCCTGCGCGTCTGCCAGTTCCGCCACGCGGGCTGAAATACTAAGCGACCCAGACGGGACTCGAACCCGTGACCTCCGCCGTGACAGGGCGGCGCTCTAACCAACTGAGCCACTGAGCCATGCAAAATCGAACCCCAAAGGGTTCGCTTTAGCAAGTGGACCTTCGGGGACTCGAACCCAGGACCGACCGGTTATGAGCCGGTTGCTCTAACCGACTGAGCTAAAGGTCCAAATATTAAAAAGCCGATGATCGGACTCGAACCGATAACCTGCTGATTACAAATCAGCTGCTCTGCCAATTGAGCCACATCGGCATATTTCCTAACAGAAAACATTACCACAGCAAATATAAAAATACCATGTTTATACTTGTCTGTCAAGTTTTCACAAGCAATTTTGTGTATATATTTCACAGCGGCATTGCCAATGTTCATTAGACACATGATAATGCAAAAAGGTTACAACCTTTTTTGATTGTAACCTAAAATATCTTTTGATTCATATGATTGGAAATTCCATTCGTATCTCAAACATCTCATCCTCCACAAATGCCTCTATCTTCCCGTTCATCCGAAGGACAAACTC
>CAJOOZ010000041.1 GCA_905236705.1 uncultured Lachnospiraceae bacterium
ATTATGGATAAATGTAAGGATGACAGGGAAAAGGCAATATTCTTCGTGCGTAAGACAATAGAAAACAATTGGTCACGTGCGGTACTTCTTAACTTCCTTGATCAGAGTTTGAACTATCGGATCTTATGCCGGAGAATTTCAAAGGAACGTTACCGTCTATTGAAGAAATAGAGCGTGAATTGAAATAGAAAGCGAATTCCAGATTTATTATTTCCTGTGCGCTGAAGAATCTGAGGTAAAAGAGACGTCGTAAAGAGTACAGGAAAAATCTTATCTTAAACAAGACATACTGTTGTCTTGTTTGCTTTGGTAGGATAAATAGGAAAGGTGAGCATATGAAGATTGACAGGTTGATCGGAATATTGTCGATACTGTTGCAGAAAGAAATGACAACGGCACCTGAGCTTTCGGAGCATTTTGAAGTGTCCCGAAGAACGATAGGCAGGGATATAGAAGCTCT
This sequence comes from uncultured Lachnospiraceae bacterium, assembly GCA_905236705.1. GTDB lineage: Bacteria > Bacillota > Clostridia > Lachnospirales > Lachnospiraceae > RGIG7926. Next base: position 461 of record CAJOOZ010000041.1, read on the forward strand.
TTGCAAGGCGGGAATACCGATTCACACTATGCAGGGAAGTGGAGGCGGTATATCCATTATGAATGGGTACCGCATGGACAGGACTCTTTTGACATCCCGGGATATGCAGATGATCCTGGCCGGACTTCGAAGTCTGGATAGTGTAAGCGGAAGTAGATATTACAGTCAATTGATGGAAAAGATTCAGGCCGGATCGTCAGAACTTATCAGCGGCAGAGATTCTATTTTGATTGATTTGTCATCCTGGTACAAGGCTTCTCTTGCGCCTAAGATAGCTACCATGCAGGATGCGATTGAGAACAGACATATTTTGGAATTTGACTATTACGCACCGTCAGGAGAGAGTAGGCGCTCTATAGAGCCATATTATGTCGTTTTTAAATGGACCAGCTGGTATGTGTATGGATGGTGTCTGAAACGCAAGGATTACCGGCTGTTTAAGCTTAATCGCATGGACAAGGTAAATGAAACAGAACAGGTTTTTATATGCAGAAATGCGCCGGTTCCGGATCTTACTTCCGAAATGGCATTTCCAAGAAATATAATCCTTAAGGCTTTATTTGAGCCCGACATGAAATGGCGGCTGGTTGAGGAGTTCGGACCGGATTGCTATGAGATGCAGGAGGACGGAAGGCTTCTTCTGATCCGGGACTACAGCGATATGAACGATCTTACCATGTGGATGCTTACTTTTGGTGATAAGGTGGAAGTACTTGAACCACTGGAACTAAGAGAAAATCTGAAAGCCATGGCTGAATCAATGCTCAAAAAGTATGGAGAAAAGAAAAGTGGGAGAAAATGAAATATGAAATACGAATGGATTGATGATTATCTGCTGAAGATGCCAGGTGTTACCAAAGACCTCCAGATGGACTGGAATTGGATCCGCTATCAGATTGGTGGAAAGATGTTTGCAGCAGTATGCCTGGATGATAATGACAAGCCATATTATATAACGCTTAAACTGGAGCCGTTGGAAGGGGATTTCTGGCGCAAACAGTACGAGGATATAATCCCCGGCTATTACATGAATAAGACGCATTGGAATTCAGTGAGAGCGGATGGTGATGTGCCGGATGATATTTTAATGGATCTGCTTGAAAAAGCATACAGGATTGTGCTCAAGAGCCTCAGCAAGAAAAAGCAAAAGGAGATATTGGGGGATGAGTACGATGGCATTTGATTTTAAGAAAGAATACAAAGAGTTTTATCTGCCCAAGAATAAACCGACGATCATCACAGTTCCTAAAATGAATTATATCGCGGTTCGCGGCAAAGGTGATCCAAACGATGAAAATGGTGAATATAAAGCTGCAATAGGACTCTTATATGGCATTGCTTTTACCATTAAGATGAGCAAGAAAGGCGACCATCTGATAGATGGATACTTCGATTACGTGGTTCCGCCGTTGGAAGGCTTCTGGTGGATGGAAGGACGAGAAGGTATCGACTATGCACACAAGGAAGATTTTTGCTGGATTTCTGTAATTCGTCTTCCGGATTTTGTGACAGAGAATGATTTCCTATGGGCGGTAAATGAGGCAACAAAAAAGAAAAAGCAGGATTTTTCCAAAGCGAAGTTTCTGACAGTAGAGGAAGGCTTATGCGTCCAATGTATGCATATCGGTTCTTATGACGACGAGCCTGCCACGGTGGAGACAATGCATGACTATATGGGAAAACAGGGATATGTTCTTGATATTTCCGATAAAAGACTGCATCATGAGATATATCTGAGCGATGCAAGGAAGGTCGCTCCCGAAAAACTGAAGACTGTGATCCGGCATCCGATTAAAGCTAAAGGAAATCCGTTGGAAGGCTAACTTGTATCGGTCATTTGGTTTTGAAGAAACCGGAGATAAGGATGGGGAAGAACTTATTGCAGTATTAAAATTATGAAAGATGTTCAGATATGAGAATAAGAAGATTTAATGCCTCTGTGATGGATATATTGTTTATGCATAAGATTTGATCGGAGGATTATATATGATCGATCATAGAATAAAAGAGCAGCTTGCACTTGAGTTTAATTGCAGCCCGGCTGATTTTGACCATAATGAAAATGTGATCACGAAGAGCTGTCTGCATGAAAACAGAAGGAAATTCTCGGATGATCCGTTTTTTCTCCAGATGGCGACTTTTGGAGATAATGCTGTTATTTCTGCTGACGAAGTGCTTCATCCCTGGCTTGATGGCTGGGTGAAAGGCAAAAACGGCTTCTGGCTGTTTGAACAGCATAATTTCTATGAACTGGATTTGGAACTTAGAAAATATGGTTTTAAGATGTCGCTTACGCATCACATGTTCCTACCGGGAAAGGATACTTCCGATTTCAGAACTGATTTAAAGGTAAAGTGGTTGGAACAGAAAGATATTCATCCGTTTTACGGAAGAGAAGAATTCTCAAATGCATTGTGTGACAGATTTAAACCGGAAAGACCCGATGTGCTTGCGGTGATCGCACTTGACGGAGAGAAGATCATGGGAATGGCCGGCTGCTCGGCAGATACGCCTCTTATGTGGCAGATCGGAATAGACGTGCTTCCGGAATACAGAGGC
>CAJOOZ010000042.1 GCA_905236705.1 uncultured Lachnospiraceae bacterium
CGCGGCAGAAAAGGAGGCAGCAACGTGGCTGCGGCCATTTGCAATGCACTGTTATATGGGATTTCCTGAAGAGAAAAGGGAGACAGTAAAAAGGTGAAAACAGGTTTTACTACCGGCAGCTGTGCAGCCGCGGCAGCCAAGGCGGCGGCCTATATGCTCCTTGGTGGGAGAAAAAAAGAACAGATCACGATCACAACACCGAAGGGTGTGGTTTTCAGCACTCATTTGGAGGATATCGACCAAAGTCCTGATGCGGTCAGCTGCGCCGTAAAAAAAGACGCCGGCGATGATCCCGATATCACGGACGGAATCCTGATTTATGCCCGTGTTTCTTATGCTGACAAAGAGGATGGGGCTACTGCCGGGGAGCGTATCATCATAGACGGCGGCAGAGGCATCGGAAGAGTGACAAAGCCGGGTCTGGACCAGAGCGTGGGAGAAGCGGCCATCAATCATGTGCCCAGGCAGATGATCCGTCAGGAAGTGGAAAGTGTATGCAGGCTGTTTGATCATCAGGGAAGTCTGAAGGTGCTGATCTATGCGCCGGAGGGGGAGCGGCTGGCAGCGCAGACCTTTAATCCCAGACTGGGGATCAGGGGCGGTATCTCCATACTTGGTACCAGCGGGATCGTTGAGCCGATGAGCTCACAGGCTCTTCTGGATACCATAAAGGTGGAGCTGAATCAAAGACGGGCTCTGGGAGAGAAAGAGGTCGTACTGGCGCCGGGCAACTACGGACTTGATTTTATGAAAGAGACCTATGGCTACGATCTGGACAAGGCTGTGAAGTGCAGCAATTTCATCGGCGCGAGCGTGGATATGGCTGTGGAGCTGGGGTTTAGAGCAATCCTTTATACAGGTCACATCGGCAAGCTGATCAAGGTGGCAGGCGGGATCATGAACACACATTCCAGGGAAGCGGACTGCCGGCTGGAGATTTTGACGGCTCTTGCTGCCACAGAAGGTGCTCAGGCGGTCGTACTCTCACAGATCATGGAGGCGGCCACCACTCAGGAGGCAGTCAGGATTCTGAAGGATGCAGGGCTTTGCGACAGGGTGATGGACAACGCAGCGCAGAGGATCTCATTTTATCTGGAAAAAAGAGCCGGAGGAAAGCTGCGCTGTGACTGTATTCTGTTTGCAAAACAGGACGATAATAATGCAGGATATTGTAAGCTGGCAGAAAGCAAAGGAGTGAAGGAATGGTACACTTTGTTGGCGCAGGATGCGGAGCCGCAGACCTGATCACGATCCGCGGAATGAATCTGATAAAGGAGGCGGACGTGATCATATATACCGGTTCGCTGGTGAATCCCGCCCTGCTGCAATATGCCGGGCGGGATGCGCAGATCCATAACAGCGCCAGTATGACGCTGGAGGACGTGATGGAGCTTATGAGAAAGTCAGACGAGGAGGGCAAAAAGATCGTCAGGCTGCATACCGGTGAACCGAGTCTGTACGGCGCGGTGCGAGAGCAGATGGATGAACTGGAAAGGCTGGGGATCGGATATGATTCCACACCCGGCGTCACCGCCTGCTTTGGAGCAGCTGCATCACTGAATCTGGAATACACACTGCCCGGCGTTTCCCAATCGCTGATCATTACCAGAATGGAGGGAAGGACGCCTGTTCCGGCAAGGGAGAGCATAGAAAAGCTGGCCATGCATCGGGCATCCATGGCAGTCTATCTGAGCGCGGGCATGCTGAAACAGCTTTCGGACAGACTGCTTGCCGGTGGATATGAAGCCGATACGCCGGCGGCCATTGTCTATAAGGCCACCTGGCCGGAAGAAAAAAGGATCCTCTGCACCGTGGGGACACTGGCAGAAGAAGGAGAAAAGAACGGGATCACCCAGACCGCAGTCATACTGGTGGGAGAGGCCATAGCGCAACACGGCTATGACAGATCCAGACTGTATGCTCCCGATTTTTCCACACAGTTCAGGCCGGCGGCAGAGGACGTGGAACAAGAACGGATGCTGCTGCATATCATCAGTTTTACCGCCAGGGGGAGAGAGCTGTCGTTGCAACTGATGCGGCAGATGGCGGGAAGCAGGTATCAGTGCAGACTTTATTCCAAAAAAGAGACAGAGAAAGAGGCGAAGCATGATGTCATAGAAGTGGTGCAAACACCGGTGAGCGAGTGGGCCGGGAGTAGAATGGAGACAGGGATCCCGATGCTGTTTATCGGTGCGGCGGGAATTGCCGTCAGGGCAGTGGCACCGCATCTTGGAAACAAGCTGATCGATCCTCCCGTACTGGTGATGGATGAGACGGGGCAAAATGTGATCCCGATCCTGTCCGGCCATGTGGGGGGCGCCAATGAAATGGCCCGAAATATCGCTACCCTGCTGGGAGCAAGAGCGGTGATCACTACGGCAACGGATCTGGAGGGAAAATTCAGGGCGGATATTTTTGCCGTGCGAAATGACCTGACCATTGTAAACAGGGAGGGGATCGCCAGGGTATCGGGCGCGCTTTTGGAGGGAAAAAGGATCACCTGCAGTGTGGAGGAGGCCATGAGGCCAAAGGCGGATTTTTCCCACGCCGGAGAAATAGAATTTGTGCCCTATCCGCCCACTTCCTATGTGGATCTTCTGATCCTGTCGGAGAATCCCGAAGGCAGGTTGCAGGACGTGGCAGAGCGGGCAGGTCTGATCCTCAGATACAAACCCTATATTCTGGGGATCGGATGCAAAAAAGGAAAAAGTCAAAAGCAGCTGGAACAGGAAGCGGATCGTCTGCTTGCGGAGTACGGGATCGGGTATGATGAGGTCAGCGCCGTTGCATCCATAGACCTGAAAAAAGAGGAAGAGGGGCTGATGTCTTTTTGCAGGGAAAAAGAACTCAGGTTTGTGACTTTTTCCCCGAAGCAGCTATCTGAGGCAGAAGGGGAATTTACCGCTTCCGAATTTGTCAGGCGGCAGACGGGGGTTGATAATGTCTGCGAGCGGGCGGCTGTAACAGCGGGAGGGAAAGACTGTGTGCTCCTTTGCAAAAAAAAGGCAGGCGATGGCATTACGATGGCGCTGGCAGAGAAGAAACGGGGACTGAACTGGAATGAGTGAGAAAATCTATGTGGTGGGAATCGGTCCCGGCAGCAGAGAAGGAATGACACTGGAAGCACAGCAGGTTCTGCATCGGGCGGACGTGATCGTGGGATATCCTGTTTATCTGGCACTTCTGGGAGAGGAATATGCCGATAAAAAGATGCTTTCCACTCCCATGCGACGTGAGGAGGAAAGATGCCGCATGGCATTTGAGGAGGCGCACAAAGGAAACAGGGTGGCTCTGGTTTGCAGCGGAGATGCCGGTGTATACGGAATGGCATCTTTGATGTATAGTATTGCCGGGGAGTATCCTGCGGCAGAGGTGGAGATCATTTGCGGGGTTACGGCTGCACTCAGCGGCGCTGCCAGACTCGGCGCTCCCCTGACCCACGATTTTGCCGTGATCAGCCTGAGCGATCTGCTCACGCCGTGGGAACTCATTGAAAAAAGACTGCGGGCGGCTGCGACGGCAGATTTTGCCATGGCCATATACAACCCTGCCAGTCATAAGCGGCCGGAGCATTTAAAGCGCGCCTGTGATATACTGCTGGAGACGATTGACGGAAACAGAGTCTGCGGCTATGTGGAAAACATAGGACGGCAGGGTGAGAAAAGCGTTCTTCTCAGGCTGGATGAGCTGAGAAACAGGGAACTGAATATGTTCACCACCGTTTTTATCGGCAACAGCTCCACCGCCATCATAAACGGAAAAATGATTACGAAGAGAGGATATCATATTGAGTAAGATTCTGATCTTTGGCGGGACGACAGAGGGCAGACGGCTTTCTGAGCTGCTGAGTGACAATCAAACAGAGCACACGGTCTGTGTGGCAACGGAATACGGCTCCGAGATGATAGCAGACATATCCTGCGGAAAAGTGCTGGTGGGACGTCTGGACGCAGAGCAGATGGCGGATCTGATCAGGCGGGAGGCGCCCTTGGTTGTGGTGGATGCCACCCATCCTTATGCAGAACTTGTCAGTGAGAACATCAGGATCGCCGCAGAGCAGACCAGGACCGATCTGCTCAGACTCCTTCGCGGCACAGGAGCAGGCTGCGTGGAGAGTTTTGCTCCCGGGGGCAGGATACGGCTTTGCAGCACGCATGAGGAATGTGCCTTACTTTTGAAAGAAACCGGAGGAAATATCCTTCTGACCTGCGGAAGCAAGGAATTAAAAAAATATTGCGATCACACGGATCTGACAGAGAGACTGTATGTCAGAGTCCTCCCTTCAACGGAAAGCATAGAAACAGCGCACCTTCTGGGAATCGGCAGCGGCAACATCATTGCCATGCAGGGACCGTTTACAGCCGGAATGAATGAAGCCATCTTCAGGCAATACAAAATAAAGCATCTGGTGACCAAGGACAGCGGCCGTGCGGGGGGATTTGAAGAAAAGCTGGCAGCGGCGGAAAAATGCGGGATGAGCGTTTATGTCATCGGAAGACCCGGACAAGAGGAAGGAATGGACTTTGATGAGGTCTGTCAGCAGATCGGCGCAAGGATTGGAAAAAAGTTAGCAACTGCTAACAAGTGGCACCTCACCATGGCGGGGGCGGGCATGGGATATGAACAGGGGATGAGTGCAGAACTGCTGGAACAGATTGAGGCTGCCGATGTGATCTTTGGCGCAGCCAGACTGCTGACTGCATTGGAGGATGGCTGCCTTGGGACAAAGGAACATTTTGCCACCTATCGGGCGGTGGAAATACTGGACAGGATCGAAGAACTCGCAAGTCGCAAAAAAAGCGGCAGGGCGCTGGTGCTGTACTCCGGAGATACAGGCTTTTACAGCGGCCTGAGTGGCCTGCAAAAAGAGATCCGGCAAAGAAAAAAAGAGCAAAAAAATGCAGGCCTTTATGAGAAGCTGACAATCTCCGTATTGCCGGGGATTTCCTCTGTTTCGTATCTGGCTGCCAGGACCGGAATCAGCTATGATGATGCTGTGCTGTGCAGCATCCATGGCAGAGAATGTCCGGAGCTGGCCGGAATGCTCCGTCATCACCGGAAGGTGTTTTTACTGCTTTCCGATGCACAGGATCTTCGCCTGCTCGGTGAAAAACTGACAGGGGAAGAATTAAAGGACTGCAGGATCATGGCCGGGATCTGTCTGGGGTCGCCGAATGAGATGATCACAGAGCTTACACCGGCAGAATGCAGGGATTTTACCGGAACGGGGATCTGTTGCTGCTTTGTCTTAAATCCTCATCCTCAGCGCCTTTTTCTGGCCCCCTGTCTGAGAGACGATGTCTTTATCAGGGACAGGGTTCCGATGACCAAGGAAGAGGTCAGAGAAGTTGCTATATGCAAACTGAAACTGACCAAAGATGCCCTGGTCTACGATATCGGAAGCGGAACCGGTTCCATTGCGATTCAGATAGCGATGCTGTCGGAGGAGCTCTTTGTTTATGCAATCGAACAAAAGAAAGAGGCGGCGGAGCTGATCCGGAAAAACTGCAGCAAATTAGAGCGGGAGAATGTGGAATGTATCGAAGGACAGGCTCCCGAAGCACTGAAGGAACTGAAGGCACCGAGTCATGTGATGATCGGCGGCAGTGGCGGCAGGCTCAGAGAGATTCTGGACGCTCTGGCAGACAAAAAGAAGTCAGAGACGCCCATCCGCGTTGTGATTACTGCGGTCAGCCTGGATACGATCTCGCTGCTTGAGACGCTGATCAAAGAGCAGGTCCTGCGTGACGCAGAGATGGTCTCATTGCAGGTGGGCAGGATGCAGCAGGCCGGAAGCCACCGGCTGATGAAGTCCGATAATCAGGTCTGGATCTGCAGCGGAGAGATATGAGCGGTGAGATATGAAAAAAACAGCGAATGACCGGATACAATGCAGACAAAAAGGAAATGAGAACATAAGTACCCCTTCCCTGCTGATCGCGGCGCCGTCCAGCGGCAGTGGCAAGACCATGATCACCTGCGGACTTCTAAAGCTTTTGAAGCAAAGGGGGATCAGGGTATCCGCCTGTAAATGCGGACCTGACTATATTGATCCTATGTTTCATGAACAGGCTCTGGGTGTGCCGTCAGGGAATGCCGATACCTTTTTTCAAACGCCGGAGCAGATTTTGAAACTGTATGAAGAGCGGGGCAAAGAGGAAAAGAGCGAGCTGTTTATCACAGAGGGAGTCATGGGACTGTATGACGGCCTGGGCGGGATCAGGCAGGAGGGCTCTGCCTACCATCTGGCCCGTGTGCTGGATTGCCCCGTTATCCTGGTAGTGGATGCAAGGGGAATGGGCAGATCGGTACTCTCTTTGATCAGGGGATTTCTGGCTGATGATACGTCGCATCTGATCAAAGGTGTCATTTTTAACAGGATGACGCGGGGGATGTATGAAACCATCGCAAAGGTGGCAGAAAGCGAGCTGGGGATCGGGATTCTGGGATTTGTGCCCCAGGACAGTACCCTTTCTTTTGAAAGCCGTTATCTGGGGCTGACTCTGCCCGGCGAGCAGAAAATGCTGGCGGAAAAGCTGCGGAAACTGACAGATATCATGGAAGAAAGTGTGGACCTGGAAGAGATCTGCAGGATTGCAGGGCTTGGCGACCCGGCCGCATCCGATGATGCGAAAGGGGAGGAGAACTCTTTGGAGGCAGCCATAGAGCGTGGCATGGAGCAGTGCATGGATTGCCGCCCCACAGCGAATCGCACAAGGCCGGTGCGGCTGGCCGTGGCAAGGGATGAGGCCTTCTGTTTTTACTATCGGGAGAACCTACGGCTGTTGACCGAGGCGGGAGCAGAGCTTGTTCCCTTTTCACCGCTGCATGACAGAGGATTGCCGGAGGATATCTGCGGACTGTATCTGGGCGGCGGTTATCCGGAGAAATTTGCCAAAGAACTCGCTGCCAATCAGCGGATGAAAAATGAGATACGGCAGGCTGTCGGCGCGGGAGTGCCCACCATCGCGGAATGCGGAGGATTTCTCTATCTGCATGAAAGACTGCAGGATGAGACGGGGCAGATATTCGAAATGGCCGGCGCTTTGCAGGGCGAGTGCTTTTATACGGGGCGCCTGGTGAGGTTTGGCTATGTTGAGATTGAGGATGAGAACGGAGTGGTGCTGCGGGGGCATGAGTTTCATTACTATGACAGCACCAACAACGGTACAGACTGTCTGATCAGCAAGCCTGTCTCCGGGAAAAGCTACAGGGGAATGCATGTGACCGATACCCTCCGGATCGGATTTCCGCATCTTTATTTTCCTTCGTCCCCCGGTTTTGCCGAAGATTTTATTGAGAAAATGAGGAGATCATGAAGGACAGCAGTAGATTTTTTGCCAATCGTAATTGTGAATATTATCCCTGCCATGAAGGGATCGAAGAACTGAACTGCCTGTTTTGCTATTGCCCGCTGTACCACCTTGCACAGTGTCCGGGCAATCCGTCTTTCAAGGAGAAAAACGGGCGTACCATCAAGGTCTGTACGAACTGTACGTTTCCCCACAGACCTGAGAACTACGATGTAATCCGTGACCTGCTGACTGGGAAACAGACGGGAAAGATGTGAAAAGTCCCTTTACAAGCTAAGCGGCTTGTGATAAAATCCAATCGTATATGTTTTTTAGCCATGCTGCGTTATCGGCTGCTCCGGCCATGACCCGGTGTGTATCCCGCAGGGATAGGGATCGCAGAACGCTATCCGGCTGAATCAGAAAAGAAGGAGGTAATCAGATGATTACAAAAGAAAAAAAGACAGCGATCATGGAAAAGTATGCCAGAACGCCCGGCGATACCGGTTCACCTGAGGTTCAGGTAGCAGTTCTGACAGAGCGTATCAAGGAGCTCACCGAGCATCTGAAGGAGAATCCCAAGGATCATCACTCCAGACGCGGTATGTACAAAATGATCGGTAAAAGACGTGGTCTTCTGGACTATCTGAAAGAGAAGGATATTGAGCGCTATCGTACCCTGATCGAACAGCTTGGCCTGAGACGCTAAAAGGTGCATTAAGAGGCGGAATGCTTTTCCGCCTCTTTGGCTATTTATGAAACCAAGAAACAGCAAAGGGGTAGAAGAATTTTCCGAGACCGCTGAAGCGCGTAAAAGATATTTTTGCCCGGTTCAGTAGTTTCGGCATCTTCTACCTTGTAGCACAGGCAAATCACAAAAGGAGAAGAGAATATGTACAAAACCTATTCCATGGAACTGGCAGGCAGAACTCTGACGGTAGACATCGACAGAGTCGGCAAGCAGGCGAACGGTTGTGCGTTCATGCACTATGGAGAGACTACGGTGCTTTCCACTGCGACTGCATCGGAAAAACCCCGCGATGGGATTGATTTCTTCCCCTGCTCGGTAGAGTATGAGGAGAAATTTTATGCAGTAGGCAAGATTCCGGGCGGTTTTAACAAGAGAGAGGGTAAGGCCAGTGAGAATGCAGTGCTGACCGCGCGCGTGATCGACCGGCCGATGCGCCCACTGTTCCCGAAGGATTATCGTAATGATGTGACACTTCACAACCTGGTAATGAGTGTTGATCCCGAGTGTCGTCCGGAGCTGGTGGCTATGATCGGTACTTCGATTGCTACCACGATTTCCGATATCCCTTTCGCAGGTCCCTGCGCCATGACGCAGGTGGGCATGAAAGACGGCGAGTTTATCATCAATCCCAGTCAGAAGGATTGGGATGAAGGAGAGCTGAAACTGACGGTTGCTTCCACTGCGCAGAAGGTCATCATGATCGAGGCAGGTGCCAGGGAGATACCCGAGGACAAAATGCTTGAAGCGATCTACAAGGCGCATGAGGTCAATCAGACCATCATTGAATTTATCAACAAGATCGCTGCTGAAGTAGGCAAGAAGAAACATGACTATATCAGTTGCGCCGTTCCGGAAGAGATGTTCACAGCCATGAAAGAGATCGTTTCTCCCGAGGAGATGGAAAAAGCCGTCTTTACGGATGAGAAGCAGGTTCGTGAGGAGAATATCCGTCAGGTAACCGCGAAGCTGGAAGAGGCATTTGCCGACAAAGAGGATTGGCTGGCAGTTCTGGGCGAGGCTGTTTATCAGTATCAGAAAAAGACCGTCCGCAAGATGATCCTGAAGGATCACAAGCGTCCCGACGGCAGAGCCATTGATCAGATCCGTCCGCTGGCAGCAGAAGTCGATATCATACCGAGAGTACACGGTTCTGCCATGTTTACCCGTGGACAGACACAGATCTGCAACGTGACCACGCTGGCTCCGTTGTCTGAAGTTCAAAAGGTGGACGGACTGGATGAAAACATCACCAGCAAGAGATATATTCATCATTACAATTTCCCGTCCTATTCCGTTGGCGAGACCAAGGTGAGCCGCGGACCGGGCAGAAGAGAGATTGGTCACGGCGCATTGGCAGAGAGAGCACTTCTGCCGGTACTTCCCTCCACGGAAGAATTCCCTTATGCGATCCGTACCGTATCCGAGACTTTTGAGTCCAACGGTTCCACATCCATGGCTTCCACCTGTGCGTCCTGCATGTCTCTGATGGCTGCGGGCGTGCCACTCAAAAAGATGGTTGCGGGTATTTCCTGCGGTCTTGTAACAGGCGATACGGATGATGATTACATTGTTTTGACCGATATTCAGGGTCTTGAGGATTTCTTCGGCGATATGGACTTCAAGGTAACCGGTACGACTGAGGGTATCACGGCGATCCAGATGGATATCAAGATTCACGGTCTGACCAGACCCATCGTAGAGGAAGCAATCCGCCGCACCAGAGAGGCAAGACTGTTCATCATGGATACCTGCATGAAGCCTGCTATCGCAGAGCCTCGCAAGGAAGTCGGAAAATATGCGCCCAAGATCGTTCAGATTCAGATCGATCCCGATAAGATCGGTGATGTTGTGGGACAGAGAGGCAAGACCATCAACGAGATCATTGCCCGCACCGGTGTCAAGATCGATATTACGGATGACGGCGCAGTGGATATCTGCGGCAATGATCCCAAGGGTATGCAGGATGCCATCGATATGATCAGGATGATCGTAAGCGAGTTTGAGGAGGGCAAAAAATACACCGGTAAGGTGGTTTCCATCAAAGAGTTCGGTGCATTTCTGGAGTTTGCTCCCGGCAAAGAAGGCATGGTACATATCTCCAAGATCGCCAAAGAGCGTATCAATCATGTAGAGGATGTTTTGACGCTGGGTGATGTAGTAGATGTAGTATGTCTCGGCAAGGACAAGATGGGACGCATCAGCTTCTCCATCAAGGATTGCAAATAATTCTGAAAACAAGATAGGATTGCACATATTGACACAGCTCCACAAGCAGGTGCTATTAAGCCGTCTGTGCTTGATGAATGATATGCAGGATTGTGCATATTGGAACAGCTCCACAAGCAGGTGCTATGGAGCCGCCGGTCCTTGATGAATAGCTTGCGAAGCAAGCTATGAATCTAGTACCG
>CAJOOZ010000043.1 GCA_905236705.1 uncultured Lachnospiraceae bacterium
ATAAGTGGAAGTTATACTACTGTAGTATAGAGGAACAAATTTGATGAGCAAGAAGGTGTTTTTTTGAAGTATATCGTAAAGAAAATTTTTCAAGAAGCGGTACCTGTCAGTGTGAACTCTGATATGGGAAGAATTATAGGTACAAATAATGAAAGTGTAATTAGAATCATTACTCGTGGATATTCTAATGAGATAGTTACCGCCTTTCCCAAGTGGTGAATTAGATGATAGATATATGTCCATATTGTGAGCAAGGAAATGTTATATATGCAAGGATAAAGGATGAGAGTCATATTTACAGATTCTGTCCTGAATGCGATACTATTTGGTGTGATAAAATAGATGTTAAATCTGGACAAGGGTTAAAAACATTTTTAGAATCAAAGGGGTATGATTACCGCTTTACAAAAATGTATTGACAAATATGCCGCAATCATGGTACACTAGCAAAGCGGGTTGAAAATCCGTATATGGGATCTTAGCTCAGCTGGGAGAGCATCTGCCTTACAAGCAGAGGGTCATAGGTTCGAGCCCTATAGGTCCCATATCTTTTTGGCGAGGTAGCTCAGTTGGCGAGAGCACACGGTTCATACCCGTGGTGTCGGGGGTTCAAATCCCTCCCTCGCTATGACAGGAACCCTGAAGGCGCATGGCTTTCAGGGCTTTTTTCATAGGATGTGCAATACGCCGGTGCATGAGCACGCAACAGAGATGGCTTTACATGAAAACGATCAAAGATGAATGCACAGGTCAGATTGTTGTGAAAAAGTCCCGTTTTATCGCAACGATGCGGCCGGTGGCAAACCGCGAACAGGCTGAGAGCTTTGTGGCGGAGATGAAGAAAAAATACTGGGATGCCAGGCATAATTGCAGTGCTTATATCCTGCCGCCCTCCCATGAGCAGGGGGAATATGTCCATTCTTCGGATGACGGAGAACCCAGTGGAACGGCCGGCAAACCCATGCTGACGGTGCTGCAGGCAAGAGGTTTAAGCGGGGTCGCCGTGGTGGTGACCAGATATTTTGGCGGGGTGCTGCTTGGAACCGGAGGACTGGTGAGAGCCTATCAGGATGCAGTGACAGCGGCAATGGAAGCGGCTGACATCGTGGAAGAGATCATGATGCGGACTCTGCGGGTCACGGTGGATTATACGCTGATCGGACGGCTGCAGGCTTATGTTGCGTCCAGGGAGGGCGTATTTTCAAGAGAGGCCAGCTACGAAGATAAGGTCATTTTTCCGATACTGGTGCCATTGGAGAGCGAAAAAGAGATCAGGGATGAACTGGTGGAGATCACAAACGGAAAAGCGCTGATCGAAGATGGCGGCACCTCCAAAGAAGAAATTATGACCTGAAATACGAATTTGGGGAAGAAAAGTATGAGAATAGGAATCGGTTATGATGTTCACCGGCTGGGAGAAGGCCGCGATATGATCATCGGAGGAGTCAGGATCCCCTATGAACTGGGGCTTGTTGGTCATTCGGATGCGGATGTTCTGCTGCATGCCATTATGGACGCTATGCTCGGAGCGGCTGCTCTGGGGGATATCGGCAGACATTTTCCGGATACGGACGAGGCGTACAAGGGCATTTCCAGTATGAAGCTACTGGAAAAAGTCAGAGAGCTGATCGAAGACGAAGGTTATTTTGTGGGCAATATCGATGCCACTATCATCGCACAGAAGCCCAAAATGCGTCCGTACATCGACGAAATGAGACAAAATGTGGCTCAGGTGCTGGGACTGGATCTGTCCTGTATCAATATCAAGGCCACTACGGAAGAAGGGCTTGGCTTTACGGGAGCCATGGAGGGAATCAGCAGTCAGGCAGTCTGTATGCTTATATCTCCGGCAAATCTGGTGACCAGGGATGTGACAACGCAAGGGTTTACGGGCAACTTTACACCTGCCTGCGGCAGCTGCTGCGGCAACTGTCCTGCCTTAAAAGAAAGGGGAGATAAAAATGCAGATCTATAACACTCTGACAAAAACAAAACAGGAATTTAAACCCATCCGTGAGGGCAGGATCTCCATGTATGTATGCGGTCCCACGGTCTACAATCTGATCCATATCGGCAACGCCCGCCCCATGATCGTCTTTGATACCTTCCGCAGATATATGGAGCACAAGGGCTATGAGGTTAACTATGTATCCAATTTTACGGATGTGGATGACAAGATCATCAAGGCAGCCAATGAAGAGGGCGTGGATGCATCAGTGATCAGCGAACGCTATATCGAAGAGTGCAAAAAGGATATGAAGGGTATGAATGTCCGCGAGGCCACGACCCATCCGAAGGCCACTGAAGAGATCGACGGAATGATCGAAATGATACAGACGCTGATCGATAAAGGATATGCTTACGTGGCAGCGGACGGTACCGTATATTACAAGACCAGAAGTTTTGAAGGATACGGCAAGCTGTCCCATAAAAACCTTGACGATATGCAGTCAGGCAGGACTTTGCTGGTGACCGGTGAGGATCAAAAGGAAGATCCGCTGGATTTCGTGCTCTGGAAGCCGAAAAAAGAGGGAGAGCCTTATTGGGAGTCGCCCTGGTGCGAGGGGCGCCCCGGCTGGCATATCGAATGTTCTGTCATGAGCAGACGTTATCTGGGAGAGACTATTGACATCCATGCAGGCGGAGAGGATCTGGTATTTCCCCATCATGAAAATGAGATCGCCCAGTCCGAGGCGGCCAACGGAGTGCCTTTTGCCCACTACTGGATGCACAATGCCTTTCTGAACATTGATAACAAAAAGATGAGCAAGTCCCTGGGGAATTTCTTTACCGTAAGGGACATCAGTGAAAAATACGATCTGCAGGTACTCAGATTTTTCATGCTGTCGGCGCACTACAGAAGTCCGCTCAATTTTTCGGATTCCCTGATGGAGTCGGCCAAAAATTCACTTGAAAGAATCAAAACCTGCGCATCCAGCCTGCGTTTTGCCATTTCCGGCGCAAAGGAAGGCGGGATTACGGAGGCAGAAGAGGCCAAACTTAAGGAAGCGCAGGGCTTTGTCGGGCGTTTTGATGATGCCATGGACGATGATTGCAACACCGCGGATGCCATTTCCGTGATCTTTGAGCTGGTCAGGTTCATCAATAACGAGCTCAGGGAAACGGGGACCAAGGCGTATTTTACGAAACTCAGCGAAGAGCTTTCGGAGCTGACGGACGTTCTGGGTCTGGTCATTGAGGAAAAAGAGGAACTGCTGGATGAGGAGATAGAAAATCTGATCGAAGAGCGCCAACAGGCCCGTAAGGACAAAAACTTTGCCCGCGCGGATGAGATTCGTGACACCTTAAAGGCGAAAGGGATCATCCTGGAGGACACCAGAGAGGGCGTTAAGTGGAAAAGAGAGTCGTAACAAAGGAAGAAGCAGATGCGGCGCAGTTGATCGCAGACAGCTTTGGGATACAGCCGGCGGATATCAGGACATATTCTCCGTTGACACTGGCTTTTCTGGGAGATTGCGTATTCGATCTGGTGATCCGCACCATCCTGGTGGAGAGAGGCAACCGCAGCGTGAATGTGCTGCACCGGCAAAAGAGCGGATTGGTAAAAGCATCCGCCCAGGCAGCAATGGCAGAGCGGCTGGAGAGCCTTTTTACCGAAGAAGAGAAAGCGGTCTATAAACGCGGAAGGAACGCGAAATCCGTCACGATGCCGAAACATGCACAGGTGGCGGATTACAGGAAAGCCACCGGTCTTGAGGCATTGGTGGGATATCTGTATCTGCTCGGACGCACAGGTCGGATTCTGGAACTGCTCAGGGAAGGCACCGGATGTCTGGAAACGGCCGGGCATAGCGGTTTTGACAACGAAAAATGAAGGCAGACCTCATTCTGGTTTGCAGACAGCCGGGGGAGATATGAGATACGAAGAATCAATCATAGAAGGCAGGAATGCCGTCAGCGAGGCCATTAAAAGCGGCAGACCCATTGACCGGATCTTTGTGCTGGACGGATGTCAGGACGGACCGGTGAATACGATCAAAAGAGAGGCCAAAAAGCGGGATATCCAGGTGCGTTTTGTCAAAAAAGAAAGACTGGATCAACTGTCAGAGACGGGGCATCATCAGGGCGTGCTGGCGTATGTGGCAGCCTACGAATATGCTTCGTTGGAGGATGTTTTCAAGGCCGCCAAAGATAAAGGAGAGGATCCGTTTATCCTTTTGCTGGACGGGATAGAGGATCCCCACAACTTAGGGGCCATCATACGGACGGCGAATCAGGCGGGGGCACATGGCGTGATCATTCCCAAGAACAGGGCGGCAACACTTACCGCAACGGTAGCCAGAACCTCGGCGGGTGCCATCAATTACACCCCCGTGGTCAAAGTGACCAATCTGACCAGATGTATCGAAGAGATGAAAAAAGAGGGTCTCTGGTTTGTCTGTGCGGATATGAAGGGAGAAGTGATGTACAGGCAGAATCTGACAGGACCCATCGGACTGGTAATCGGATCCGAGGGAGAAGGTGTAAGCCGTCTTGTCAAAGAAGCCTGTGACCTGACTGCAGCCATTCCCATGAAGGGAGATATTGATTCCCTGAATGCATCTGTGGCTGCGGGAGTTCTGTGTTATGAGATCGTCAGACAGAGGATGATGCAATGAAATCCGAAGAGATGGGCGAACTGACGGATGAGCAGCTATTGGCTCTTTACCGTGAGGGTGATGAAAATATGCAGGAGGCGCTGCTGGTGCGTTATAAGGATATGGTACGCATCAAGGCCCATTCCATGTATATCATCGGCGGAGAAAGTGATGATCTGATCCAGGAGGGCATGATAGGTCTTCTGAAAGCAGTGAGAGATTACGATTTCGGCAGGGATGTCTCATTTCACACATTTGCCGAGCTTTGTGTTTCGAGGCAGATGTATACTGCTGTACAGGCAGCCAGACGCAAAAAGCATCTGCCGCTGTCCAACTATATCTCGCTGTACAGACAGAATGAGAAACCGGCGGAAACCGAGACGGAGAGCAATCTCTTGTCCATGCTCAAAGGACCGGAGGATCTGGAACCGGAAAGCGTCCTGATCGAGCGGGAGAATATCAGCAGGATTTTTGATGTGATCGAAAAGGAACTGAGTCCTTTGGAGAAACAGGTGCTGGATCTCAGACTGACCGGCATGAAGAGCACGGACATCGCAGCGGTTCTGGGGCGTGATAGCAAGTCAACGGACAATGCGCTGACCAGGATCAAAAACAAGCTGAAGGGTGAGCTTTTATGACTGCCCTTTGGCTTGACGAATAAAGCGGGATTGTATTACAATATTAGTGTTTGGAAAAATGGAGCCCGAACAATGCTGTTTCGGGCTTTTTTGGAAAAAGGCAAAAGAAAAGAGCTGCTAACCAGACTCGAACTGGTGACCTCATCCTTACCAAGGATGCGCACTACCGCCTGTGCTATAGCAGCCCGTTGTGGTTTTGACCACTTGACCATTGTAACAGAGCAATTTTTGTTTGTCAATCATAAGTTAAAAGAGATTTTAAATGATGGAACTGGATCAGAAGACACGGGAGCTGTATGCCCGCAATATGCAGCAGGTGAATTCCATACTCAACAAGATCAGCCTTGGTATGCTCATTTTGTGTCCGGTACTGTTTCTGACCAATCTGGTGGGAGTGACGGGGTATGATCTGACGCAGATGATCTGGATCTGCGGTGCGATCGCCGTCCTGTCCCTGGTGCCCTTTTTATTCTGTAGCAGGATCTACAATGAGAACATTAACAGGATACTGACGCTGACCTGTATGGAAACCGTGGTCTGTATCGTTGGATTAAATCCCGTGGTGAGGGTTGATATGCTCTATCTGCTGGTACCCATTGTCAGCGTGATGTATCTGCAGAGGGATTTCTTCTTTCGTGTAGCCAGAAACGGCTTTTTTATGATGCTGATCGTGGAAGTGATCCGCTTTTTCATGATCGAATACAGTCAGGATGCCATGTCAACAGATGCCTATCAGACGGCGTATGAAAATGCAATCCCGCTGGTGCTGGGCTATCTGATGGTCATGGCGGTGATCTATTTCCTTTTTTTCTGGCTTACCAAACTCGTCGACAAGCTTCTTAAGGTGGAGCCGCAAATGAAACAGACCAGGGCTGCGACTGTTGTCACACAGGAGGAAAAACCGTCGGATTATCATGTCAAGGGACTGTTTCTGGAGGTCAATCAGACGGTGCAGGGTCTGATCCGCGGTAAGGATAAAAGTCTGGTGGTCAACGTAGACTACGATCTTCCCGTGCGGCTGATCGGCAGACAGGAGCTGCTGAAGACGGCTATCGTCAATATGCTCTCGGATTTTCTGAAATTTACCGAACAGGGAACGGTAACAATGAGCGTTACCTATGACAAGGGGATCACACCACGCAAGGGACAGAACATTACCCTGGTCTGCAATATACTCTGTAGCGAGGATCTGACGGACAGGATACGTGACGGTCAGGCGATGGGCTTTGCGATGGCCAAAAATATCATTCGGGGAATGGACGGAGTACTCCTGGACAAGACCATCGAAGGCGCCGTTACACAGACCGCCTATACCGTCTCGCTGTTGCAGGAAGTGGCGGATGAAGAGACACTGCTCATGGTCAAGGCGCAAAACAAGAGCCAGCAGGAATCCCTCATTTATAAATCCCGAAAGAAGGAGCTGAATCTTTTATCAGGCAGAAAGGTAAAAGCGCTGATCGTGGATGACAGCGGTGAAAACCGTCGTCTGGTCAGATCCATTCTGAAATCCTATGGCATAGAAGCCGACATGGCGCCATCCGGTCAGGAAGCTATCGGCATGATCGAGTCCAAGGCGTATGATTTTGTTATCATCGATCACATGATGCCCGGTAAGGGCGGTATTCAGACGGCCAAGGAGATCCGGCAGAAGGGTGAGCCTTATTTTGAGCTGTTGCCTTTGATGGTCATGTCCTCCAATGTTACGGATGATTCCCGTCAGGTATTCAGTGAATCCGGCTTTTCGGAGATCATATCCAAACCTATCAAAGAGGAGGAACTCAGAATTGCGATCTCGAGGATCTATCTTGCGTGACGGTATCACACGCAGACAGGCAGCGGCAGCTTCCGTTGCAGCCGTTTTTTCCACGTTTGCTTTTATCTCCCTGATCTCGGAACGGTTATATTCAGTGCTCCCAACCTATACACAGCCTTTGGTGGGACAGACGATCTGGCAGGGATATCCCAAACAGGCGGATCTGCAGGTGGCAAGGCTCGTCCTTTTCGGACTGCCTGTTTTTTTTGTGCTCTTTCTTCTTGTGACATCTCTGTGGAAAAAGTATCTTTCCCAAAAGCGGAAGGAAACTTTTTTCTTTTCCCTCAGCTATATGACGTCTCTTTTAATGATTCTGGCTCGCAGAGACTACGCTGCACAATACCTGGTTCTGACCGTATTATTGGCGGTCGCCTTTTTCCTGCATACTTTAGGCTGTGTGGAGGCCCAATTTCTTAAGTTAGTCAGGGCTTCCTTTCTGACTTTGGCTGCATTTGAGTCCCTGCTCCTTTTTGGCGCAGCTCACAGCAGCGCTATCAGAGAACTGTGGCTGCGGACAGGAAATGAACTGTATGCTGCCGGTGGCCTGCTGGTATTGCTGCTGGTTATCCTGCATATCGCGACACAGGCAAAGCGCTCCGGGATAAATCCGGCAGAGGGAATGATCAGACTCTCAGCCCTGGTGCTGCCTGTGGGACTTCTTGGCATGTATACCTTTGTGTACCGGTTTTCACAAAACGGAGAGCCGGAAGTAATACGGCTGTTTGCATCAGGCCGTTTAAAATGGTTTTTAGTGCTGCTTGCGGTAGTTTTGTGTATCGTGCAGCTTGTCTTTATTCTGACCGGGAAAAGGGTCTGTGGGATTCCTTTATGGGTGTCTCTGGCCTTTGTACGCACCTTCCGTCTGCCACAGGCCGTCATGAGTATCGATTATTTTCATAATGGCGAGATCACGCTGCCCATGCAGCAGCTCATGCAGTTTCACAAGCTTCCTTACAAAGATATTATCCCGATCCACGGTCTGTGCGATTACTATTACGGTCTGGTGGATTATCTGTTTTTCGATGGCAGCTATCTGTCCCTGGATGCAGCCAAAATGGTGGGGGATCTGTTTCTGGCAGGTCTCTTTGCGATCGTCATGGGATTCATCATCCGGCGCCTGTTTGCGTCATGGGGCGAGATGAGCGAGAGCGTTGCAGAGCTTCTTGGCTGGATCATCCTGCCCTTTCTGATTCGGGCCGGAATGCGTTATGCAGCAGCCTTTATCATGATGGCGGTGCTGTTTTGTCTGTGGCATGAAAATGGCAGGGCGCTTTTGCAGATTTATGTCTGGACAGCGTGCTCCATTATTGCCATCGCCTGGAATCCGTCCATTGGCGGTGCGGCTGCGCTGGCATTTCTGCCGGTGATGTTCCTGCAGGCTGTCAAGGCTCCCTCGGAGCTGAAGGCGGCATTTTCACAGGAAAAGAAAGGGAAGGGGTTTGCGCCTTACCTGGGAGCCTGGCTTATCCTCCTTCTGGCAGGTGTGGCATTTATTCCCCTGTTTCTGTCCATCGTCTCCTACCTTAAGGAAAATACGGGGACTACCCTGTATGTCAATGGCATGGAAATGATAGAGGAGCTTGAGGAGCTTCGGGGCAGTTTTACGGTGGGACTGTTTACGGGACAGAGCGATTTTTTTGTCAGGACTTTTGGGTTTGCGATCGTGCTTGCGATTCTGCTGGCCGCTCTTTTTCTCAAAAAAGGAAAGCAGTTTTACGGGCTTTTGACGCTGTGGATCTTTTTTTATGTGATTGCAAGCTATACCTTTGTCAGATTTGATCAGGGACTTCGAACCGGCGTTGTGGGAGGTTATACCTTGCTCCTTGTGGCAATGCTCCTGATCAAAACGGATGAGACGGGAAAGAACGGTCTTTTCAATGATGGAGCCATCATTGCATTTATCATGATGGCGCTGTTTGTCTGGCTGGCGGATGTGCCGGTCTTTGCCGATGTCAGAGAAAGTAAAGAGGCGGAGAGAATCGAAAGCTTTACGGAAATTGAGATCATGGGACAGAGTGTAGAGGATCCCCTGGTCTACGTCAGCGGAGACAGCGTGGGTCTGGAGGGGCTCGGGACGGGATTTGTTCCGGCAAATGCGTTGCAGAATCTGAAAAATATCGCCCATGTGGTGGAAACGTGGCAGGGTTCATGGCTGGATCTGACCAGCGCACCGGCCTATGAGGTAATCCTGGCACAGCCGCTTCGTCTGCCCTATACATCCGCTTACAATATCAGCAATGATGTGATGCAGGAAAAGGCCATCGGTCTGTTGGCAAAGGATCTGCCGGATGCACTGCTGTTAAGCCCGCAGATCACGTTTGACGAGGCGCCTTTTTCCTATCGGTGTTTCCGCCTGTATCGCTATCTGATGAGACAGGGATATGTGCCGTATCGCTATGAAAATGTGCTGTATATGCTCAGAGAGGGCGTGGAAAATACCGTGCCCGGCTCCGAGACGGGAGATGAGATGTTTGCTGCCGAGATGAGCAAAAAAGAGCAGGGGATGCTGCCCGCTATCTGGGGCAGCAGTGTGGAAAAAAACGGGTTCTTTGACGGTATGGAAGAGACAGAGATCCCCTGCAGGATTGAGGATACGGAGAATGGCTGCAGGATTGTATTTGAAGATGCTGTTGACGGTGCAGGGATTGATATGTTAGGATTGACGATGTTAGCCTGTGGGGAGAATGAGGAGCTGCAGATGAGGGTAGAAGCTGCAAAGGACGATGAAGAGAAGGAGCCGTTCTGCTGGGAATGGACCGCATCGGAGCACTGTCTTATTCCAGTCGGCGCCTCTCCTTATTTTACGCAGTCGCACAGGATAAAAGCCCTGCAGCTTACAACTTCTGCCGATATCGCAGAGGTGAGATTTTTCCGCTTAAAGGATACAGAGTACGAGGATTGAAAAAAAGGAGTTCTTATGGTACAGATCATTTTAAAACGTCTGGGCATTTACAAAAAAGCATCGATACTGACACCGCTGTTTATGGTGCTGGAAGTGGCCATGGAGATGGTGATCCCTTTGATGATGTCTTCCATTATAGATGATGGTGTCAACAAGGGAGATATCCGTCATATCTATATCACGGGACTGTGGATGGTGGTTGCTGCCGCCATCGGCCTCGTGGGCGGTATCATGGGCGGGCGCTACGGCGCCGAGGCCAGTGCGGGACTGGCCAGGAACCTGAGGAAAAGCATGTATGAAAAGATACAGACCTTTTCTTTTTCCAATATCGATAAATTCTCCACGGCGGGTCTTATTACCAGAATGACTACGGATATCACCAATATCCAGAACGCCTATCAGATGATCCTGAGGATGTGCGTCAGAGCCGTTATTTCGCTGATCGTGGCCATGTGTATGTCAGTTTATATCAGCCCGAGGATCTCGCTGATCTTTTTTGGTGCGGTCATTTTTCTGGGCGGCGTATTGTCCTTTATGATCCGGCTGGCCATGAAATACTTTACGGCGGTTTTTGCCAGATATGACGATCTGAATGAGAGCGTGCAGGAAAACGTGACTGCGATCCGCGTGGTCAAAGCCTTTGTCCGTGAAGATTTCGAAAGAGAAAAGTTTGCAAAGGCTAACCAGAATATCTACGATATGATTGTGAAGGCCGAAAACGTGGTGGTCTCCAATATGCCGATCATGATGATGACGATCTATATCTGTATCCTGCTCATTTCCTGGAACGGTGCCCGTATGATCGTGGGCGGCAGCCTGACCACAGGGCAGTTGATGAGCCTTTTTTCCTATTGCATGAATATCCTGATGAGTCTGATGATGCTCTCCATGGCCTTTGTCATGATCACTATGAGCAGCGCTTCCGCCAAGAGGATTGCCGAGGTATTTGAGGAAGAGAGTGATCTTAAGAATCCGAAGGAGCCGGTATATGAGGTCGCAGACGGCAGGATCCGGTTTGAAGACGTAAGCTTCCGTTACCGCGAAGGAGGTGAAAAACCCGTACTGGATCATATCAATCTGTCTATTGATTCCGGTGAGACGATAGGGATCATCGGTTCTACCGGCAGCTCCAAAACATCTCTGGTCAATCTGATCAGCAGACTCTATGATGTGTCGGAGGGAGCTGTTTATGTAGGTGGCAGGGATGTCAAAAGCTATGATCTGGACAGTCTCAGAAATCAGGTTTCCGTGGTACTGCAAAAAAACGTACTTTTCTCCGGAACAATCCTTGAAAACCTGCGCTGGGGCAAGGAAGATGCCACGCAGGAGGAATGTGAGGCGGCCTGCAGACTGGCACAGGCAGACGGTTTTATAAAGGAGATGCCGGATGGCTATGAGACCGTACTTGAACAGGGCGGCAGCAATGTATCCGGCGGACAGCGGCAACGCCTGTGCATTGCCAGGGCACTTTTGAAAAAGCCCAGGATACTGATTCTGGATGATTCCACATCCGCTGTGGATACGGCCACCGATGCCGCGATAAGACGAGCCTTCAGGGAGGATATTCCCGATATTACCAAACTGATCATTGCCCAGCGGATCAGCTCCGTTCAGGATGCAGACAGGATTCTGGTTCTTGAGAACGGACAGATCAGCGGATTTGATACACATGAAAAACTGCTTGAGGATAACGAGATCTACCGCGAGATCTACCGGTCGCAGACCAGCGGCAGCGGTGCGGATTTTGACGAGGCAGGATGACGATTCGAAAAAGCAGATTCGTACAAAAAGGACGTTTGCGCCCTGACATCAAAGAGATAGGAGAGAGATATGGCAGAGAACAATTCCAGACAACAGACGGTCAGAGGACCGAGGGGGAGAGTTCCCCGTGGCATGAAGCCCACTGTGGAGAATCCGGGCGCCATCATCAAAAGAGTGCTGGCTTATGTATGTAAGGACTATGGCGTATGGTTTGCAGTGGTACTGATCTGCATTCTCGTATCGGTTCTTGCCAATGCCCAGGGAACCATGTTTATGCAGACTCTGATCGACAGCTACATTACCCCTATGATCGGAAGCAAAAATCCGGATTTCGGACCTTTACTCCGTGCCATGGCGCGGGTGGCATGCTTTTATGCCATTGGTATCACTGCGGCTTTTTCCCAGAACCGCATCATGGTGCGGATTACACAGGGTACCCTGAAGAATCTCAGAAGCGAGCTCTTTGACCATATGGAGAATCTTCCGATCAGTTATTTTGATCGCAATGCCCACGGCGATATCATGTCGATCTACACCAATGATATCGACACTCTCAGACAGATGATCTCACAGAGTATCCCGCAGGTGTTTAACAGCGCCATTACCATCATAACCGTGCTGGTGTGCATGATAAGGCTTTCTGTGCCGCTGACGGCGGTTGCGTTGTTGATGGTGGGTGTGATGCTGTTTACATCCCGTTTTGTTGCCTCTCGCTCCGGCAAATTCTTTATGCAGCAGCAAAAGGATCTGGGAGAGGTCAACGGCTACATCGAGGAGATGCTTTCGGGTCAGAAGGTTGTCAAAGTGTTCTGCCATGAACAGGAAGCCATCAGGGAGTTTAATGAGAAAAATGACAGGCTTTTTGTCAGTGCGAATCAGGCAAACAAATACTCCAATATGCTTGCGCCCATCAATGCACAGCTGGGCAATATGAGCTATGTGATCTGCGTAATGGTAGGCGCCGTGCTGGCACTGTCCGGCGTGGGAGGTCTGACACTCGGCAAACTGGCCAGTTTTCTGACCTTTAATAAGAGCTTTAATATGCCAATCAACCAGATCAGTATGCAGCTCAACGCCATTGTCATGGCACTGGCCGGAGCGGACAGAGTCTTTAAGCTGCTGGATGAAAAGCCGGAAGAGGATGAGGGCTATGTGACGCTGGTTGTAGCGCAGGAAAAGGACGGACAGCTTGTTGAAAGCAATGAAAAATACACAGGTCTCTGGGCATGGAAACATGTTCACCAGGCGGACGGCAGCGTGGAATACAAACCCCAGAGGGGGGATCTGGTCATGGAGAATGTGAACTTTGGCTACACGGATGAAAAGATGGTGCTCCATGATGTCAATCTCTATGCCAAACCG